>NZ_JASBQZ010000002.1:0-217544 GCF_029960685.1 Pseudomonas sp. AL10 | reverse complement strand
AAGCGGTGTGCCAGTCACTGAATGTTTAACTGAACCACCGCCATCGCAGGCAAGCCAGCTCCCACAGTTGGTTTCAGGTGTTCTTTAGTTGCTCATTACCTCGCACAACGCCTGCACCTCATCCTCCGTGAACAACCCCACCGGGTAGCGCTCACTCATCACGCTGCGCAAGTCAGGCGCTTGCCTGACCTGTCGCGAGCCGTTTGCCTTCAACCAGAGGGCCAGCGCATGGATGGCGTCACCGTCGACCCGCAAAGGGTGGAACGTACGCGTGTTCATCAGGTGGACATCGGCATTCATTTCAGCGCTCTCTCCTGCTGCGTGAGCGGCTAACTTACTCAAGGTTTGTGACAGAACTGCGCGGTCATCCCCCTTGGGCCACTGTAACCACAGCGATACAAGAGCTATGCCAATGTGCCCTGTTCATTGGCATACAGGCATGAAAAAGCCCGCGACCGGGCTGGGTCGCGGGCTTGCGGGGAGCACCGCAAGGGCGCAGTGCTCCTACGCCATCAAGGCGCTGTTACAACTGCACTCACTTTCGCTGCGGGGCGGGCTGCTGTTGGGTCAGGCAATGGATATTGCCCCCGCCCAGTAACAGTTCGCGACCCGGCACCATCACCACTTCATGCTGTGGGAACAGATTCTGCAGGATTTGCTTGGCCTGGTCGTCCAACGGGTCATCGAAGCTCGGCGCGATGATGCCGCCGTTGACGATCAGGAAGTTGACGTAGGAACCGGCCAACCGCACGGTCGGATTACGCTCCTGGCTGCCATCAACCAAATCTACCCCGGCGCATTCCTCCTCAGTGGCATACAGCGGACCCGGGATCGGCATTTTATGCACGATGAACGAGCGACCCTGGGCATCGGTGCTGCTTTGCAGCACATCCATGGCTGCGTGGCAGCGTGGGTAGTTCGGGTCTTGCGGGTCGTCGGTCCAGGCCAACAGCACTTCGCCCGGACGCACGTAGCAGCAGAAGTTATCCACATGGCCGTCGGTTTCGTCGTTGAACAGGCCGTCCGGCAACCAGATGATCTTATCCACAGCCAGGTTATCGCTGAGCACCGCCTCAATGGCCGCACGATCAAGGTGCGGGTTGCGGTTGCGGTTCAACAGGCACTCTTCGGTGGTGATCAGTGTGCCTTCGCCGTCGACATGAATCGAACCGCCTTCAAGCACAAAGCCTTCAGTGCGGTAACGCGGTGCGCGCTCCATCTCGAGGATCTTGCCTCCCACCTGGGAATCGCGGTTCCACGGCGAATACAGGCCGCCGTCAAAACCACCCCAGGCGTTGAAGTCCCAGTTCACACCCCGTACTTCACCACTGCCGTTGATCACGAAAGTCGGGCCGGTGTCGCGAACCCAGGCGTCGTCATTGGACATTTCCACCACGCGGATATTGGGCACGTCCAGGCGGGCACGGGCGTTTTCGTACTGGCCGGCGGAAACCGCGACGGTCACCGGCTCAAACCGCGCGATGGCCTTGGCCACCGCCACATGGGCCGCCTGCGCAGGCTTGCCGCCCAGGCGCCAGTTGTCTGGGCGTTCGGGCCAGATCATCCAGGTCTGAGTCTGGGGCGCCCATTCGGCAGGCATGTGAAAGCCATCGGCGCGAGGTGTGCTGTGCAAGGTGGTCATGGCGATCAGGGCTCCGAATGGGGTGAAGGGCAACTTTATAATGGATAAAAATCGGCTTTAACAGCCTAAAAATACGATAGGTGCTCAGTTCTGCAACAAATAGCCGATAACCATCGATAAATCACAGTTGCTCATCCAGCACTTTCGACAGCATGTCCACAAAGAAATCCACGCTGCGCCGGGAAGTGACCATCGGCGGCTTGATCTTGAGGATATTCAGGTAATCCCCCGTAGGCTGCATGAAAATCCCCAACTCACGCAGACGATCACACAACAAGGCGGTTTCTGCCGTCGCAGGTTCGAGGGTATGGCGATCACGCACCAGTTCAAGGCCCAGATAGAATCCCGAACCGTGTACAGCACCGACGAGTGAGTGGCGGTCGATCAATTTCTCCAGTCGTGCCTTGAAATGCCCGCCTACCACTTGGGCGTTTTCCCACAGTTTTTCCTCCTCCATCACGTCCAGCACTGCCATGCCGATCCGGCAGCTGACCGGGCTGCCTCCGGATGACGAGAAGAAGTAACCCTCGGCCTCCAGTGCCTCGGCAATTTCTCGACGGGTGATCACCGCGCCCAACGGCTGGCCGTTGCCCATGCCTTTGGCCATGGTGATGATGTCGGGCACCACACCCTGCTGTTCAAACCCCCAGAAGAAATGCCCCATGCGGCCGTAACCCACCTGCACTTCGTCGGCGATGCACACGCCACCCTGGGCACGGACCAAGCCATATACCTGTTGCAGGTAACCCGCTGGCAGGGAGATGCCGCCGGCATTGCCGTACACCGGCTCGCAGATGAACCCGGCCAATTGACGCCGGCTCGCGGCGATTTTCGCCAGGTTATGCTCCACGCTTCGTACATAGTCCGGCGCACTGGCCGGCCCGCGGAACTCACCGCGGTAGGTATTGGGCGCCGTCACCGGGTGTACCCAATCCGGGCGGCTGCTCAAGGCCTGAGGGTTATCGGCAATCGAGGTGGACACGGCATCCGCCGCCACCGACCAGCCGTGGTAGGCCTCCAGCACGCTGAGCATGTCGCGCCCGCCGCTGTAGGCCCAGGCCAGGCGAATCGCCAGGTCATTGGCCTCGGTGCCGCTGTTGACCAGGAACACCCGGTCCATGCCCTCCGGCGCCAACGCCAGCAAGCGCTCGGAGAACTCGGCAATTGCCGCATAGTGAAACCGCGAGTTGGTGTTGAGCAACGACCACTGCCGCGCCGCCACCTCCGCCATGCGCGGGTGGCCATGGCCCAGCACGGCCACGTTGTTGAGCATGTCGAGGTAGGATCGGCCCTGCATATCGATCAGGTGGTTACGCCAGCCACGCTCGATACGCGGCGGGTCGGCGTAGTAGTGCTTCTGGGAGCGGGCAAAGCTGGCATCACGCCGGGCCAGCAGGGCCTCTGGGTCCAGTTCCGGCTCAGCATCACAGGCCAGGTCCAACAGCGCCGCGGGTGACGGGCACAACGCCTGCCATGCCAACGCCCGGGAAGGTGTGCAGAACAGCGGTGGCTCAAGGTCGGCGCGGCATAACTGCACGGTCAACGGCCCATGAACCTCGCCCAGCACCTGCCCTTTGACCAGCGTTGCGCCGGGCTTGAGTGATGTTCGCACGCCCCACAAGCGCAGGCTCAGCCCACTGCTATGCAAGCACAGTAAGCCGTCGGTGCCTTCGCGCAGCGTTCCCGCAAAGGGCGCCTCCAAAACCGTGCCGTGGGGCAGATGCAGCTCGACATGCAGGGGGAAGGTCTCGGACTCCACCGCACTGTCGGGACGGGTGCGCGACAAGCGGTATTGCCCATAACGACTGGCCGCCAGCCCATGCACCGTCGCCGCTTCATCCAGCAAGCGCCGATCTATGCCGGGAGTTTCCCAATTGCCTGCCTCGAAATGCGGGCTGAGTACGCCCAGGTCGATCAGGGCGAACTCGCGACCCACCACACCTGGCAATAAAGGCGCGAAGTCGTGGTTGGCGACGGACGGTAATGTTTCGCCGACGCTGCGCAGAATCGCCGCTTGCATGAGCTCAAAGGACACCGACGTGGCAATATCGAAAATTTCCCACTCGTGCTCGGCGTTTTTCTTTAGATAAGTGTTATCCGGGTCCAGGCGTTGCTGCTGCTCACTGCTGAGCACCAACACTGCCGCGCGAGCGACGATCAACGGCCACAGCACCTCTAACTCTTCGCGCTGCAAGGGCGTGACCGCGTGGCAGGCCTGGATCGCCGGCAAGAGGGCAAACGGATCACCGTCGGCATGGTGCAACAGCGACGCGCAGGTCACCGACAGGTCGGTAATTCGCCAGGTGCGCGCCAGATCACCAAAATCGATCACGCCTTGAATACGCCAGTGTAGCTGGGTATCACGCTGCCACACCACGTTGTCATCGGTGATGTCCATGTGCACCGCTTGCCACGGCAGGCGTGCCGCCAACGGCTGCACATGCGCCTCGACCTGCCTGGCCACCTGTTCCAAAGCGGCACGCTGCGGCAGATCGGGCAAGGTTGCCAGCAGGTGGGTGATCAATGCCTGGGCGTGGCGCGGGTCCCATTGCAGGGTGCGCTCCAGGCCAGGGTGTTCGAAACCTGCCAGCGCGTTGCTCATTTGCCCGCACAGCTCACCAAAGCCTTCGATCACGGCACGGCTCAGGTGGGGCAAATGCGTCAGGGGCTGGCCGTCGATGTAGTCCAACAGCCGCAGGTGCAGGGTTTGGCCGTCGACGTTGACCGTCAGCAGTTCCTCGCCCTCCACTGTCTGGATGACCTTGGGCACGCGCAGGCCGGGATGCGTGCCCAGGCTGTGGAGGGCTGCGTGCTGGGCCTGGAGTTCAACCGCGGCGTAGTCACCCCGGCAGACTTTCAGAACGAAACGGCCCTGCGTGCTGTCAATTCTGTAGTTGAGGTCTTGTTGACTGCCCAATGAGCGTAATTTGCCCGTCAATCCATAATGTCGTTCGAGCAGGCATGCTGCTTGCTCGGGGGTTACTTCTGGGCAAGGCAAGCTGGCACGGTGGGTCAACGTGGCTAACGACATTGTGACGACCTTTGTTTTTTCAGGCGTCTATATCGCCATTGTTCAGGGGCGATAATCAACCCCTTATGCTCACGGCGCTTGCGCCG
The DNA here is from genome assembly GCF_029960685.1 of Pseudomonas sp. AL10. Taxonomy (NCBI): domain Bacteria; kingdom Pseudomonadati; phylum Pseudomonadota; class Gammaproteobacteria; order Pseudomonadales; family Pseudomonadaceae; genus Pseudomonas; species Pseudomonas sp. AL10. The sequence goes on along the minus strand of NZ_JASBQZ010000002.1, from coordinate 212,785 downwards.
GCCCGATTCACAACTCAAGCTATGCATCTTTCGCTTTATGTCCGTCTAAGGAAAAGGCCCTCGACATGCGCATTCTCATCACCGGCGGTGCCGGATTTATTGGCTCGGCCCTGATCCGACACTTGATTCAACACACTGAGCATGAAGTGCTCAACCTGGACAAGCTGACTTACGCCGGCAACCTTGAGTCGCTGGCCAGCATCGCGTCCAACAGCCGCTATGAGTTTGTCCAGGCCGATATCATCGACCAGGCCACCGTCAGCGCCGTGCTCGCACGCTTCGAACCCGATGCGATCATGCATTTGGCGGCCGAGTCCCATGTGGACCGTTCCATTGACGGTCCGTCGGATTTTATCCAGACCAACATCGTGGGCACCTACAGCCTGCTGGAAGCCACGCGCGCCTATTGGCAGACGCTGGCAGAGCCGGCAAAAAGCGCATTCCGTTTCCACCACATCTCCACTGACGAGGTGTATGGCGACCTGCACGGCGTGGACGACCTCTTCACCGAGACCACGCCTTACGCACCGAGCTCGCCCTATTCCGCGAGCAAGGCAGCGTCTGACCACCTGGTACGCGCCTGGCAGCGCACCTATGGCCTGCCGGTGCTGTTGACCAACTGCTCGAACAATTACGGGCCGTTCCACTTCCCCGAAAAATTGATCCCGCTGGTGATTCTCAATGCCCTGGCGGGCAAGCCACTGCCGGTGTATGGCGATGGTCTGCAGGTGCGTGACTGGCTGTTCGTCGAGGACCACGCCCGTGCGCTGCTCAAAGTGGTGACCACTGGGGTTGTGGGCGAGACCTACAATATCGGTGGCCACAACGAACAGAAGAACATCGACGTCGTACGTGGCATCTGCGCCCTGCTGGAAGAACTGGCGCCACAACGCCCAGCCGGCGTGGAGAAATTTACCGACCTGATCACCTTCGTCAAGGATCGCCCAGGCCACGACCAACGCTACGCCATCGACGCCAGCAAGATCGAGCGCGAATTGGGCTGGGTCCCGGAAGAAACCTTCGAGACCGGCCTGCGCAAAACCGTGCAGTGGTACCTCGATAACCTGGAATGGTGCCGCAGGGTCCAGGACGGTAGTTATCAAGGTGAACGACTGGGCAATACTGACGTGAAGGATTTGATCGCATGATGAAGGGAATTGTATTGGCCGGCGGTTCCGGCACGCGTTTGCACCCCATTACCCTGGGCGTATCCAAACAGTTGTTGCCGGTGTATGACAAGCCGATGATCTACTACCCGATCTCGGTACTGATGCTGGCGGGGATCAAGGACATCCTGGTGATCTCCACGCCAGTGGACTTGCCGCAATACCAGAACCTGCTGGGCGATGGCAGCCAGTTTGGTGTGCGCTTCAGCTACGCGGAGCAGCCTTCGCCGGATGGCTTGGCCCAGGCGTTTATCATCGGCGAAGAGTTCATTGGTAATGATCCTGTGTGCTTGATCCTGGGGGACAACATCTTCCACGGCCAGCATTTCGGCGATCAACTGCGCACTGCGGCCGAACGCCCTTCAGGCGCTACCGTGTTCGGCTACTGGGTCAAAGACCCTGAGCGTTTCGGTGTGATTGACTTCGATAGCGAAGGCCGCGCCCTGACCATTGAAGAAAAACCGGCTAAACCGAAGTCTCATTACGCGGTGACCGGCCTGTATTTCTACGACAACGACGTGATCAAGATCGCCAAGGCGGTCAAACCTTCGCCACGTGGCGAACTGGAGATCACCGACGTCAACAATGCTTACCTCAAGCGCGGCGATCTGCATGTTGAACGCTTCGGCCGTGGCTTTGCCTGGCTCGACACCGGCACCCATGACAGCCTGTTGGAAGCCTCGACCTACGTTCAGACCATCGAGCATCGCCAAGGCTTGAAAGTGGCTTGCCTGGAAGAGATCGCCTATGAAAACGGCTGGATCGACCGTGACTATCTGCTGGAACGCGCCAAATACTTTGGTAAGACCGGCTATGGTCAGTACCTGTATATGCTGGCTGGAAACACTAAATGAACGTGATCGCCACTGAACTGCCCGGTGTACTAATCATCGAGCCAAAGGTTTTTGGCGATGAGCGCGGTTTTTTTTATGAGAGCTTCAATGCGCGCGCGTTTGAAAAAGCCAGCGGATTACAACTGCAGTTTGTGCAAGACAATCACTCGCGCTCGCAAAAGGGCGTGCTGAGAGGACTTCACTACCAGGTAGAACACGCCCAAGGAAAACTAGTGCGTGTGACCGCCGGCGAAGTATTGGACGTGGCGGTGGATATCCGCCGCAGCTCGCCGCATTTCGGCAAGTGGGCCAGCGTGCGCCTATCGGCAGAAAATAACCGCCAGTTGTGGATTCCACCAGGCTTTGCCCATGGATTCGTCGTGCTGAGCGACTATGCCGAATTCCTCTACAAGACCACGGACTACTACACGCCGTCTGCGGAGCGTTGTATCCGTTGGGATGATACGGATCTCAACATCGATTGGCAGCTCAATGGCACGCCGACGCTGTCCGCCAAAGATCAAAACGGTAAAACCCTGAAAGACGCGGATTTATTTCTGTGATGGCGCCTCTGAAAATCCTCATCACCGGCCAACACGGCCAAGTCTCCCAGGAGCTGCAGGCGCGGCTCCAGAGCCTGGGCGAACTTATCGTCCTGGGCCGCGACCAGCTTGACCTGGCAGACGCAGACCTTATCCGCCAACAAGTGCGCGCCCATCGCCCTGGCCTGATCATCAACGCGGCGGCCCACACCGCCGTCGATCTGGCCGAGAGCGAACCGGACGCTGCGTTTGCCATCAATGCCATCGCCCCCGGCATCCTCGCCGAGGAAGCCAAGGCGCTGGGTATCCCGCTGATCCATTACTCGACCGACTACGTGTTCGACGGCAGCAAACCTGCCGCCTACACCGAAGACGACACGCCCAACCCATTGGGTGTCTACGGCCAGAGCAAGCTGGCGGGTGAGCAGGCGATTGCGGCTGTAGGTGGCCAGTACCTGATCTTGCGTACCAGTTGGGTCTATTCGAGCCATGGCAAGAATTTCCTGCTGACCATGCAGCGCCTGCTGCAGGAAAAACCGCAGATGCGCATCGTGGCCGACCAGATCGGTGCGCCGACCTGGGCCGGGACTATCGCCAACAGCACCCGTGTGCTGATCGAGCAGTGGCAGGCCGGTAAGGCAGGGGATTGGGGCGTTTACCACCTCACTGCCCAGGGTGAAACCTCGTGGTTCGGTTTTGCCGAGGCGATTGGCGAGCAACTGCGCGCCGAAGGCAAGGCCTGCGCCGAGCTGGAACCGATCCCTTCCAGCGCCTACCCGACCCCCGCCAAGCGCCCGCTGAACTCGCGCCTGGACTGCACGCGCCTGCAACAGCAATGGCACGTCAGCCAGCCACAGTGGCAGGACGCATTGCACGAGTGTCTTGCACAGCAGCACTAGGCATAATGCGCCTGTACCCACAGGCGCGACTTCCATGACCCCACCTCTTGCGCGAAGACCCCGCTGGCGCAGCCTAGCCCTGCTGGCTCTGTGCCTGGCGCCGCTGTTGTGGCCGCTGGAGCATTTGGCCGAGCGCTATTACCGCAGCGAGCTGGCCGGGCAAAACCGCCAGACCCTCGACCTCTACGTCGCCAACTTGTTGGGCACCCTGCATCGCTACGAAATACTGCCGCAAATCCTCGGTGACTTGCCGGCCCTGCGCACCGCATTGGACGCGCCCCACGTCAGCACCCACCTGGTCAGTGCCAACCAGTTGCTCAAGGACGTCGCCGCCCAGGCCGGGGTAGAGGTGATGTATTTGATGGACACCACCGGCAAGACCCTCGCCGCGTCCAACTGGGACAAACAAGACAGCTTTGTCGGGCGCAACTTCTCCTTCCGTCCGTATTTCAGCGAGGCCATGGCAGGGCGCCTGGGGCGCTTCTTCGGCCTGGGCACCACCTCGGCCAAGCGCGGCTACTTCTTCGCTGCCGCGGTACGTGACGGCGACACCATCATCGGCGTGCTGGTGGTGAAGGTCGACCTGGACCACACCGAAAGCCTCTGGGGCAATACCCCGGAACAACTGTTGGTCACCGACCATAACGGCGTGGTGATCCTCACCTCACGCCCGCAATGGCGATTCCGCGCCACTCGGCCACTGACTGCCGAAGAACGCGAGGCCATCGTTGCCATCCAGCCCTACCCCACCCGCGACCCGCAGCCGCTGAGCCTCAGCAGCAGCGCCTGGCTGCGCCAATCCACGGCCATCGCCGAGACCGGCTGGAACGTGGAAATCCTCGCGCCGCGCTCGCTGATCAACCGTCCGGTGCGCACGGTCGTCGCCGTAGGCGGCGCCACGTTGTTGGTGCTGATGCTGTTGCTGGGGTTGCTGATGCAGCGCCGCCGGCACTACCTGGAACGCATCGCCTTCGAAGCCAAGGCCCGCCGCGAGTTGGAGATGCGCGTGGCCGAGCGTACCAGCGACCTGGAGGGCCTGAACCGGCGCCTGAAACAGGAAGTGCTGGAGCGCGAGCATGCCCAGCAAGAACTGGTGCGCGCCCAGGACGACTTGGTCCAGGCCGGTAAACTCTCGGCGCTGGGCACCATGTCGGCGAGTATCAGCCATGAATTGAATCAGCCACTGGCGGCGATTCGCAGCTATGCCGAAAACGCCGAAATCCTGCTCGACCATGAGCGCACCAACGACGCCCGCGGCAACCTCAAGCTGATCAGCGAATTGACCGGGCGCATGGCCTCGATCATCGCCCACCTGCGCGCATTCGCCCGCCGCGACCGGCATGCGCCGGAGAGCGTGGCTTTGCAACCGGCGCTCGACGACGCCCTGGCATTGCTGGCCAAGCGTCGGCGTTCGATGGAGGTGGAGTTGATCCGCGACCTGCCAGAGGCGACCTTGTGGGTGCAGGCAGGTGAAACTCGCCTGCGCCAGGTGCTGGGTAACTTGCTGGCCAATGCTCTGGACGCCCTCACCGAAAAAGGCCCGCCACGCAAACTGTGGCTGAGTGCCGAAACCACGCCCCAAGGCGTCAACTTGTATATTCGCGACAACGGCCCGGGCTTTTGCATGGAAGCCCTGGGCCGCGCCAGCGAGCCTTTCTACACCACCAAGACGCGCACCCAAGGCCTGGGCCTGGGCCTGGCGATCTGCGACACCCTGATGCGCGCCTTTGGCGGCGAACTGTCGTTTGCCAACCACAAGGAAGGCGGCGCGCTGTTAACCTTGAAATTGCGTGCCGGCTCGCCGGGCGTCAGTCTGCAACCGTCCGAGGACCGCAGTGTATGAGTATCGACAACTCGATTCAGGTGGTATTGATCGACGACGATCCACACCTGCGTCAGGCCCTGTGCCAGACCCTGGACCTGGCCGGCCTGAAAGTCCTGCCCCTGGGCGAAGCCAACGGGCTCACCACACGCCTGTCCCGCGACTGGCCGGGCGTGGTGGTCAGCGACATCCGCATGCCCGGCATGGACGGCCTGGAACTGTTGACCGAATTGCACGGCCAGGACCCCGACCTGCCGGTGCTGCTGATCACCGGCCACGGCGACGTACCGCTGGCGGTGCAGGCCATGCGTGCCGGTGCCTATGACTTCCTGGAAAAACCCTTCGCCAGTGACGCGCTGCTCGACAGCGTGCGTCGTGCCCTGGCCCTGCGCCGGCTGGTACTGGACAACCGCAGCCTGCGCCTGGCCCTCAGCGACCGCCAGCAACTGAGCACGCGCCTGGTAGGGCACTCGCCACAGATGTTGCGCCTGCGCGAGCAAATCGGTGCGCTGGCCGCAACCAAGGCCGATGTGCTGATCCTCGGCGAAACCGGGGCGGGCAAGGAGGTCGTCGCCCGCGCCCTGCACGACCTCTCAAGCCGACGCAGCGGCCCGTTTGTGGCGATCAACGCCGGGGCCCTGGCGGAATCGGTGGTGGAAAGCGAACTGTTCGGCCATGAACCCGGCGCGTTTACCGGCGCGCAGAAGCGCCGCATCGGCAAGTTCGAGTTTGCCAATGGCGGCACGCTGTTTCTGGATGAAATTGAAAGCATGAGCCTGGATGTACAGGTCAAGTTGCTGCGTCTTTTACAGGAGCGCGTAGTGGAACGCCTGGGTGGCAATCAGCTGATCCCGCTGGATATCCGCATTATCGCCGCCACCAAGGAAGACCTGCGCCAGGCCGCTGACCAGGGCCGTTTCCGTGCCGACTTGTATTACCGCCTCAATGTGGCGCCGCTGCGCATCCCACCGCTACGTGAACGGGGTGAAGATGCGCTGATGCTGTTCCAGCACTTCGCCGACGAGGCCAGCAGCCGTCACGGCCTGCCCTTGCACGAACTGCAACCGGGCCAGCGCGCGCTGTTGCTGCGCCACAGCTGGCCGGGCAATGTGCGGGAATTGCAAAACGCCGCGGAGCGTTTCGCCCTCGGCCTGGAGCTGGCCCTGGACAACACCCAGGACCATCCCGCCGCCGGCGTGCTGACCTCCACGCCAGGAGGCCTGAGCGAGCAAGTCGAACAGTTCGAAAAAAGCCTGATCGCCGCCGAACTGACCCGCCCCCACAGCTCCGTGCGCAGCCTCGCCGAAGCCTTGGGCGTGCCGCGCAAAACCTTGCATGACAAACTGCGCAAACACGGCCTGAACTTCGCCGACAGTGCCAGCCAGAGCGCCGACGACGAATGACATCGTCCACCCACGAAGAGGCCGCCATGAGCCGCGACAGCCGTTACCTGGAATCCATCCTTCACCATGACATCCCACTCACCCGGGAAATGGGCCTCAAGGTGCTCGACTGGCATCACGACAAACTGCAACTGCACTTGCCCTTGCAGGCCAACATCAACCACAAAAGCACCATGTTTGGCGGCAGCCTCTACTGCGGCGCGGTGCTGGCGGGTTGGGGTTGGCTGCACCTGAAGCTGCGTGAAGCCGGGATTGAAGACGGGCATATCGTGATTCAGGAAGGGCAGATCAGCTACCCACTGCCAGTGACGCAAGACGCGACAGCCATTTGCGCGGCGCCGCAGGAGAAGGTGTGGAAACGCTTTGTGGCGACCTATCAGCGCTATGGGCGGGCGCGGTTGGCGCTGGAGACGTGGATTGTGAATGAAGGCAGTGAAGAGCATGCCGTCGTCTTTACCGGCCAGTACGTGCTGCATCGCTAGCAGCCACTCCATAAAGCTAATGTGGGAGCTGGCTTGCCTGCGATAGCGGTGGATCAGCCAATACCTGTACGACTGACACTCCGCCATCGCGGGCAAGCCCGCTCCCACATTTTGCTCTGCAGTGATCTTAAGATCTGGCCAGGGTCAACAGCCGATCACGCCAGGCGGCCTTGGCTGGCAATGCCAGAAAGAACGGGTTCAGCAACGACTCCCGCGCCGGGTAGCTGAACGGCTTGCCATTCAACTCCAACACTTCGCCCCCCGCCCCTTCCAATACACCCTGGGCCGCTGCGGTATCCCACTGCGACGTCGGCGCCAGGCGCGGATAACAATCGGCACTGCCCTCGGCTAATAAACAAAACTTCAACGAACTGCCGATATTCGCCAATTTCAACTCACCCAAACCCTCGCTCAAACCCTCCAGCAAGCGCTCCTGCTCAGGGCTGGTATGACGACGGCTGGCCACCACGGTAAAGGCTTCGCCCGCAGCCCTGGTCTGGCGTACTTGAATCTGCTTGGGCGCGGCATTGACGTCCGACCGCCAAGCCCCCAGGCCCGCGCCGCCGAAGTAGCAACGGCCAGTGGTCGGTATCGACACCACGCCGAACACCACACGGCCCTGTTCGATCAATGCAATATTGACGGTGAATTCTTCACTGCCGGAAATGAATTCCTTGGTGCCATCCAAAGGGTCCACCAACCACCAGCGCTGCCAGCCGGCACGCACACGCTGATCGATATCGGCGTCCTCTTCAGACAACACTGGAATACTTGGGTCCAGCGCGGTGAGGCCTGCGAGAATCAGATGGTGGGCAGCCAGGTCGGCAGCCGTCACGGGTGAATCGTCCGCCTTGGAGGTCACGGCTATATCGGCACGCCAGTACGGCAGGATAGCTTCACCGGCCTGGCGCGCCAGCTCAATGACCGGGGCGATAAACGGATGGCCTAAAAACAGTTCGCTCATGCGTTGAACGCTCCACGCTGGGTCAACAGGTCTCTGACCAGATACAGCGCCGCCAGGGCGCGACCTTCGCTGAATTGCTCGTTTTGCGCCAACGCCGACAGCTCACGCAGGTTGACCCGGTCTACCCGCATCGGCTCGGGCTCATCACCTTCAAGGCACTCTTCATAAAGATCGGTAGCCAACACCACCTGGATTTTCTGACTCATATAACCTGGCGACAATGACAGCTCGGTGATGTGTTCCAACTGCCGTGCGCCATAGCCGGCCTCTTCCTTGAGTTCGCGGTCTGCGGCTGCAAGCACGTCCTCGCCGGGCTCGATCAGGCCTTTGGGTAATGACAATTCATATTCGTCAGTGCCGCCGCAGTATTCTTCCACCAGCAATGCATGATCTTCATCGATCATCGCTACAATCATCACGGCGCCGTAGCCCGTGCCACGCCCGACAAGACGCTCGTAGGTGCGCTCAACGCCATTGGAAAAGCGCAATTGCACTTCCTCCACGCGGAACAAACGGCTACTGGCAACTATTTCGCGGGCGAGGACAGTGGGTTTCTGGCGCATAAACGGCTCCTTGGCGTGATCGGGTTACTATACCGTGGCTTTTCCGATTGTCTGTGTCGGATATCTTTACTTACATGAGACCCCACCATGCCCTCTCTGCCCTGGCACGCCATCGACACCGTCCTGCTGGACATGGACGGCACCCTGCTCGACCTGCATTACGACAACCACTTCTGGATGGAGCACCTGCCCCAGCGCTACGCCGAGCTGCACGGTGTGAGCCAGGCCATGGCCGAGATGGAGCTGCAACCGCTGTTTGAGCGTAACGCCGGACAGTTGCAATGGTATTGCCTGGATTTCTGGAGCACCGAACTCAAGATTCCGGTGCGCGAACTCAAACTGGAAACCGCCCACCTGATCGCCCTGCGCCCGGATGCCGATACGTTCCTGGCGGCGATCAAACAGGCCGGCAAGCGCGTGATCATGATCACCAACGCTCATCGTGATTCGCTGTCATTGAAGTTGGAACGCATTGAACTGGCGCCGTATTTCGAGCGATTGATCAGCTCTCACGACTACGGTTTTCCCAAGGAGAACCCGCAATTCTGGCAAGCCTTGCAAGCGGATATCCAGTTTGATCCGGCCCGTAGCCTGTTTATAGATGACACTTTGCCGATCCTGCGCAGCGCTCGGGATTTCGGTGTCGGTCATTTGCTGGCAGTGAAGGAGCCTGATAGCAAGAAAGGACCAAAGGACACCGCAGAATTTGCAGCCGTCGGGGATTATCGAGAACTTATTACCGGGCTTATGTAGGAGCGAGCTTGCTCGCGAAAAACGTCAACGATAACGCGTGCTTCCTGGATAAACGCGGTGCCTGTGAATTTTTCGCGAGCAAGCTCGCTCCTACAAAAGGGCGAGCTTCCTCATTTTATCCTGCGTATTACTCAGGGATACGCAGTGTCTGGCCTGGATAGATTTTGTCCGGGTGCGACAACAGTGGCTTGTTAGCCTCGAAAATCTTATTGTACTGGTTGGCGTTACCGTACACCGCCAGGGAAATCGCGCTGAGGGTATCGCCCTTTTTCACTACAACGAAACGAGCAGCGGTAACCGCAGGGCCAGTGACAGTGATCTGGTCATCCACACTTGCCACGCCGGCAATGTTGCCCAGCGCCAACAGGATCTTCTCTTTCTCTTCCTGCGTGGCCACTTCACCGGTCACCGTGACCTTGTCGCCATCCACCGTGGTCTGCACGTTTGGACTACCCAGGCCCACCTTGCTCACATGCTCCTTCAACTGCTCACTGGCGTTCGCATTACCCGGCGTCAACAGGTCGACGATCTTTTCGCCGGCTTCTTTGATAAAGCTAAAAATACTCATGGTGCGCTCTCCTTGGGATTTAATTTCCAGATGCCCAAGACTAGACCAGTCCTGCCGACTTGGGTTCCAGACTGGCTAAAGACTCAAAAGTATCCCAATCAACCCTACCTGGAATAAGCCCGACGAAAACGCGGGTGAACCTTGATCGACGCCCTCTATCAATAGATCAATACTGGCGATTAGACGCGCCCCTTTGTCGCGCCTAGTCTAAACACTGATCAATCCGCCGGTGGTACTGCCCCATGAACGCCAAGCGCCCTCACTGCGCGGCGCCCGCTCTTGAATCGACCGCGCCCGTCGCCAGCCAGAGCTATCACTATTGCAATCTTGAACACACAGAAGTCGCCAGCACTGCGCTGGCCGAAGAAGTGGCGCTGGCGATTGCCTATAACGATATCAGCCAGGCGGTGATGCTGGTGACGCCTACGGACCTGGAAGACTTCATTGTAGGTTTCAGCCTCGGCAGCGGCATTATCACCGACGTTAACGACATTTATGACCTGAAAATCAGCGGTTCAGGCGCAGCCCAGTACGCCCAGGTACAGGTTTCCAGCCGTGCGTTCTGGAACCTCAAGCAGCAACGCCGCCAATTGGCGGGCACCAGCGGCTGTGGCCTGTGTGGCGTGGAAGCGGTAGAGCAAGCATTGCCCGACCTCCAGGTACTGCCCGGCGCGCCCTTGCCGCCGGCGCAGTGGCTCGATGGCCTGCGCCAGCGTATCAGCGCATTCCAACCCCTGGGCCAACACAGCGGTGCCGTGCATGCGGCAGTGTTTATGAATAGCCAGGGCGAATTGCTGATGGGTCGCGAAGACATCGGTCGGCATAACGCTCTGGATAAATTGATTGGCGCGTTGATCCGCCAAAAGATTCCGACCGACGGCGGCCTGGCGATTGTTACCAGCCGCTGCAGCCTGGAATTGATTCAGAAAGTTTTGCGCGCGGGCATCCAGACTCTGGTCAGCCTGTCGTCGCCCACCGGCCTGGCCCTGCAATGGGCGCGCCGGCACAACCTCAACCTCATCCACCTGCCGCAAAAAAGCGCGCCACGGGTCTATAGCCCTGCGATGGAGCACCAGCCATGAGCCTTCACCACCAAGCCGACCAGACCCCAACCCCACGCTACAAGCCCTACAAAGGCCCAGCCGGTGGCTGGGGCGCCCTGATCAGCGTGGCGCAAGCCTGGCTGACCAGCGACAACGCCCTGAAAAACCTGCGCATGATGCTCAAGACCAACCAGAACGGCGGCTTCGACTGCCCGGGCTGCGCCTGGGGCGACTCACCGGAAAGCGGCATGGTCAAGTTCTGCGAAAACGGCGCCAAGGCAGTCAACTGGGAAGCCACCAAGCGCCGCGTCGATGCGGCCTTCTTCGCCAAGCACAGCGTCACGGCTTTGCTGGAACAAAGCGACTATTGGCTGGAATATCAGGGCCGCCTGACCGAGCCGATGCGCTATGACGCCCAGACCGATCGCTACACGCCCATCAGTTGGGAAGCCGCCTTCGACCTGGTCGGCAAGCACCTCAACGCGTTGCCCAGCCCGAACATGGCCGAGTTCTACACCTCGGGCCGCGCCAGCAACGAAGCTGCCTACCTGTACCAGCTGTTTGTACGCGCCTATGGCACCAACAACTTCCCGGACTGCTCCAACATGTGCCACGAAGCCAGCGGTGTAGCCCTGGCGCAGAGCGTGGGCGTGGGCAAAGGCACCGTGACCTTTGATGACTTCGAGCATGCCGATGCCATTTTCGTCTGGGGCCAGAACCCTGGCACCAACCACCCACGCATGCTCGAGCCTCTGCGCGAAGCGGTGAAGCGCGGCGCCCAGGTGGTGTGTATCAACCCACTGAAAGAGCGCGGCCTGGAGCGCTTCCAGCACCCCCAACATCCGCTGGAAATGCTCACCAACGGCGACAAGCCAACCAACACCGCCTACTTCCGCCCGGCATTGGGTGGCGACATGGCGATCTTGCGTGGCATGGCCAAATTCCTGCTGCTGTGGGAACGCCAAGCCCTGGCCGAAGGCAAGGAAGCAGTGTTCGACCACGACTTCCTCAACGAACACACCGCCAACGTCCTGGAATACCTGGGCCAGATCGACGACACCTCCTGGGAGGAAATCGTCGAGCAGTCCGGCCTGACCCTGGTGGAGATCGAGCAAGCGGCGCGCATGTACGCCAAAGGCAAGAATGTGATCATGTGCTGGGCGATGGGGATTACCCAGCACCGGCACTCGGTGCCGACCATCCAGGAAATCGCCAACCTGATGCTGCTGTGCGGCAATATTGGCCGCCCAGGCGCAGGGCTGTGCCCGGTGCGTGGCCACAGTAACGTGCAGGGCGACCGCACCATGGGCATCAACGAACGCCCACCGGTGGCGTTTCTGGACGCGCTGGAGCGACGTTTCCAGTTCCAGGTGCCGCGAGACAACGGCCACAACGTGGTGGAAGCGATTCACGCCATGCTTGAAGGCCGCTCCAAAGTCTTTATCGGCCTGGGCGGCAACTTTGCCCAAGCCACGCCAGACAGCACGCGCACCTTCGAAGCGCTGCGCAATTGCGACCTGACCGTGCAGATCAGCACCAAGCTCAACCGCAGCCACCTGATGCACGGTAAAGACGCGTTGATCCTGCCGTGCCTGGGCCGCACCGACATCGACATTCAGGCCGACGGCCCGCAAGCGGTGACGGTGGAAGACTCGTTCAGCATGGTCCACGGCTCCAACGGCCAACTGCAACCGTTGTCGAAACTGATGAAGTCCGAGCCGGCGATCCTGGCGGGCATTGCTGCCGCCACCCTGGGCAGCAAGCCCGTGGATTGGAACTGGCTGGTGGCTGACTACGGGCGCATCCGCGACCTGATCGCCGACACCATCCCAGGCTTCAAGGACTTCAACGAGAAGATCAAACACCCAGGTGGCTTCTACCTGGGCAACTCCGCCGGCGCACGCCGTTGGAACACCCCGTCGGGCCGCGCCAACTTCCGCCCGAACATCTTGCCCAAAGACCTGATCCACGAACGCACCCACGCCACGGGCCGGGTGCCGGACCTAATCATGCAGTCGATGCGCTCCCATGATCAGTACAACACCACCATCTATGGCCTGGACGACCGTTATCGCGGGGTCAAAGGCCAGCGTGACGTGCTGTTCGTCAACGAAGCCGACATCATCCGCCTGGGCTTCAAGCCGGGGCAGAAGGCAGACATCGTGTCGCTGTGGGAAGACGGTCGTGAGCGCCGTGTGAAAGGCTTTACGCTGCTGGCGTTTGATATTCCGGCGGGTCAGGCGGCGGCTTACTACCCGGAAGTGAACCCGTTGGTGCCATTGGAAAGCACTGGCGACGGTAGCCATACGCCAACGTCGAAGTTTGTTGCGATTCGCTTGGAAGCGGCGAGTGACAGTGGGTTGATCATGGCGCGCTCGGCCTGACTTGATCCGAGATATGTGTTGCTTGAACTACCGCTTTCGCGGGCAAGCCCACTCCCACATTAGATCGGTTCACACATTCTCAATTGTGAACCCATCCCCGTGTGGGAGCGGGCTTGCCCGCGAAGAGGCCAGCACAATCACCGCACATTCTGCAGGCACAAAAAAAGGGCCGCTTTTGCATAAAAGCGGCCCTTCCGAAGTAGTTAAAGACCTGTAAAAACGACTTAAGTTCCCGATACAAAACAGTAACTTAGCAAATTGTATACAACCTCTGCCGCCGGTCGGATTTCGATTGTCAGCGGCTCGATACAACCTCAGGATCGCGCCGTCATCCCTTGAGGTTTCCCTGAATGAAGTTCTCCTCGATTCTCTTGTTGTCCCTTGGCCTGGTCAGTGGCGCAGCCATGGCTGGCGGCACCACCGAAGCCGGTGTAGGCGGCGCATTGGGTGGGGTTCTAGGTTCCGTTGTCGGCCAGCAGTTGGGCGGCAATACCGGTTCGACCATCGGCGCGGCCCTGGGCGGCGCTGGCGGTAGCGCGGTCGGCGCAGACAAGCGTAGCCGTGGCGAAGCCGCCATCGGTGGCGCACTGGGCGCAGCCGGCGGCAACGTCTTGGGTCGCAGCGTCGGCGGCAGTACCGGTGCATTGGTCGGCTCAGCAGCCGGCGGTGGCGCGGGCGGCGCGCTGGGCAACTACATGGGTAACGAAAGTGATCGCGACAGCCGCCATTACCGCGATCGCGACCGTGACGATCGTCGCTACTACCGCGATGGCCACCCAGGCCGCGGCCATGCCTATGGGCATCGCAAGAACAAGCATCGTTATCGCGACTGATCAATACGTGCTCTGACGAACACATCCAGTGTGGGAGCCGGGCTTGCCCGCGATAGCAGTGAATCAGGTTTAGAGGTATTGCCTGATACTGCGCCATCGCGGGCAAGCCCGGCTCCCACATTTGGTCTGGGTTGCTTGTAGGTGCCTCAAACTACCAAGCGCTGCATCGCCTCGCGCAACATCCCCGGAATCGGCACTGGCTGGTTCGACGCTCGGTCCACAAACACATGGACAAAGCGCCCCGCCGCACACGCCTCCTGCTCGCCCGCCTTGAATACCGCCAGTTCATACTGCACCGAGCTATTGCCCAGCTTGCCTACCCGCAGGCCGATTTCAATGCGCTCAGGGAAAGCAATCGAGGCGAAGTAATCGCAGGCCGAACTCACCACAAACCCCACCACCTCACCGTCATGAATATCCAGCCCGCCCTGTTCGATCAGGTAGGTATTAACGGCGGTGTCGAAGAAGCTGTAGTAGGTGACGTTATTCACATGGCCGTAGGCATCGTTGTCGTGCCAACGCGTGGTGATCGGCTGGAAGTGGCGGTAATCGTCGCGCACAGGCGTTGAGTCAGGCATCGGCAAGTCTCGTCAAAGTTGATCCAATTGAGCATGGGCCCAGTCGCGCACCTCGGCGTAGGGATAGTCTTCCAGCGCAGCAAAACCGGGAATGCCCCGCGCCTTCAACTTGGTAAACAACGGTACGCTGATACCGCCAAGGAAACGCGTCAAACGCTCCGCATTCGGCAAGTGCCCCGTGTGCTCATGATGCCTGTGGATAAAATCACCGCACAGCCCCATGAAGTTTTTATCCACAAGCGGCGGCAGGCTCGGCGGCGCCGGCAGATGGGCGACCTGGCCGTGGCATACCGAACAATGCCCGCAACGCTGGGGCGCATTTTCATCACCAAAGTAGCGCGCCAGGCGTTGCCCCAGGCAGTGCTCAGTGGCGAACAGGTCGAGCATAGTGTGGATCCGCGCGACCTCCGTCACCTCATGCTGCTTGAAGCCTGTGTATAACTCGGCGCTTAGCGCCTGCGGGTCAAAATCGGTGTCGAGCAAACTGTAGACCTCAGTCATCTGCTTGCTTTCGAGCTCGATCAGGCCCTGCTCCTGAAAATAATCCAGCGCCTTCACCACCCGGCTGCGTTCGGCATTGTGCTGTTGATAAAGCGCGTCGAAATCCACCGTCGCCCAGGTTTTAGCGCGCTTGCATACCTGGATGATCGCCGCGACAAACTGCTGCCGTTCGCCAGAAAAGCGCGCCAGCAAGGCCTCGGGCTCGATCAGGTATTTGAACCGGTATTCCGCATAAAACGCATAGCGCGGTGCGATCACGCCCTTGAGCTCCAATTGCACCAGGAGCGTCTTGAGCGGCAGCTCGCGAATATTGCTGTGGTCCGACAGCGACCTGAGCAAGAACTCCCACTGCCCTTCGCTACGCGCGGCCTGCAACTCCTCCAGCACACGACGAATGCCTTCCTGCTCCGGCGTGTCACCGTACACAAAGTTTTCCAGCACATTGAGGCTGTCGCGGTTGGCCAACACCAGGCAATCCGACGGCTGCCCGTCACGCCCGGCGCGGCCGATCTCCTGGCTGTAGTTCTCGATGGACTTGGGCAAGTCGAAGTGCACGACATTGCGGATGTCACTCTTGTCGATGCCCATGCCAAACGCGATGGTTGCGACAGTGCAATTGGAACGCCCGCCCATGAAACGCTGCTGGATGCCTTCGCGCTTTTCGTGGGGTAACCCCGCGTGATAAGCCTCGGCCTGAATGCCGTGGCGGTTCAGATGCTCGGCAATCTGCTCGGCGGTTTTCTGCAAGGTGACGTAGACGATACTCGGCTGGTTGGCCCGCGCTTTCATCCACTCCACCAGCCTGCGGCGTTTGTCGTGGCCGCTGACCGGTTCCACCAGCAGGTTGAGGTTGGAGCGATAGAAGCCCGTGGTCACCACATCCTCGGCAGCAATGGCGAACTTGGCCTGCATGTCGGCGATCACCTTGGGTGTGGCCGTGGCCGTCAGCAATAGCGCCTGCGGGATGTTGAACTGGCGCTGGTAGTCCGGCAGTTTCAAATAATCCGGGCGGAAGTTGTGGCCCCATTCGGAAATACAGTGCGCCTCGTCCACCACCAGCAACGAGATCTGCACGCTGTTCAGGAAATTACGGAAACGCTCGTTCTTCAAACGCTCCACGGAAATCATCAGGATCTTGAGCTCGCCCGATCGCGCACGGGCCATGACATCATTGGCTTCATCACGGCTCTGGGCCGAATCGATACTGCCCGCCGAAATGCCATGGCGCTGCAGGAAACCCAACTGGTCCTGCATCAATGCCAGCAACGGCGACACCACCAGCGTCAGGTGCGGCAGCAACACGGCCGACAACTGGTAACACAAGGATTTGCCCGACCCCGTAGGGAAAATGGCGGCGGCAGAACGCCCAGCCAGCACGGCGCTGACCGTCTCTTCCTGGCCCAAGCGAAAGTGTGGGTAACCAAAGACCTGCTGGAGGGTGTCGTGCATAAGGCTGTCACTCCATTGACCGCTGAACGTGGCTTAAAAACGTAGCCCAGTAAGTTCGGCGAATCGAGAAAGGTCGCAAGGAAAAAAGAGACAGGATGATACACAGGGGGAGGGATGGCCCAGGGCCGAAGTGGGAATTTTCCGAGAAAGTAGCAGGACGTAGCAGACAAAAATGTGGGAGCTGGCGGGCCCTCCCCCACATTTCACAACCGAGCTACAGCTGAATCAGCGGTTCTGCACCCGCTCAATCGCCGTGTCATACACCGGGTTGGCCTTTTGCTCTTTGGCCAACTGGTAATGACGCAACGCATCCGGGAACTGGCCGGCCGCTTCATAGATGCGTGCAATGTTGTAGTAGGCACCGGCACGCACGGTCGCGGCATTGGTACCGGTGGCCAGGGCGATAGCCTTGCGGTTGGCCCAGATCGACTCCGCAGTATTGCCGGCTTTCTGATACGCCAGGCCCAGGTTGCCGTAAGCCTTGCCGAAGCTGTTATCCAGCTCGATGGCTTGACGGAAGAAGTCGATGGACTGGTCCAGGTTACCGGCCTGGTAGGCCGCTTCGCCCTTGAGGTTCAGCTTTTTCGCATCGGCCTGTACCGACGAGCTCACCGTCACGGCGGTGACGGCCACGCTGTCATCCAGCAACGGCTTGACCTCGTTGAGCACATCTTCGGCGCCGACTCTCACGCCGGTGAAGGTGTTGATGTCCTGGAAGTCACCACTGCCGGTCATGCGGAATACGGTCCACAGGTTGCCGGTGCGGTTCTGCGGCACATAGTAGGTGCGTACCAGGGATTGCCCCATATACACGAACACCTTGGCCTCACTGTTGGACAACTCGCTGGAGGTGGGAGAGCCACTGTTGGAATAGTCGTGCACGGCATAGACGTAGCTTTCGCCGTAATGCTTTTTCTGCAGGGTGATGGTCTCCGGGCCATAGCTGTCGGTGTCATCCACGTCCAGTTCGGCGTCGGTGCCCTTTTTATTGTTGAAGAAGATGTTATTGCCGGGGAAGATCATATGGGAGTCGAGGTCGCGCGGAGCCCTGCCCCAGGTCAACACCACACGCAGGCCGTCGAGGTTTTCCATCACCGGGCTGATGGCATAGGTCATGCCCTTGCACGGGCACTTCACCACCAGGTTGGAATAGCCAGGCTTCTTGATGATCAGCAGGTTGCTGGCATCGTCAGCCGCCTCACTGGTCAGCGTGACCTGGCCTTGCGCGTTGGTACGGCCCACCACGTTCTGTGCGCCGTTACGTTGCAGCAAAACTTCGGCATCGGCGATTTTCTGGTCCTTGACCACCGCGCTCAGCACCTCAATCGGCAACTGCTCGGCCTGGACAGAAAACGCCACCGCACACAAAGACATCGCCGAGGCGACACGCAGCAAACCCATGCTTAACTCCCTTTAAGTAGTGGGCGGAATCGCCCTACAAGATTTTGCGGTGAAACATACGCTGAAATGAGCTCGCTGGCAGATTTTTTATACAGATTGTGACGGGGTTTTTATCCCGCCTACCGAGCTACGCATTGCGCTACAATCAAGCCTTGCTTTCCAAGAGGACGCAGCGATGAGCGAACTGACGTTTGAGCAAAAACAGGATCACTATCACAAGATCCGCCGTTCCAATTACCTGGCCAGCCTGCGCCTGGAAGGGTTCGATACCCAACCGACCGACGTCGACAAACCCCTGCCGACACGCGAAGCCGTCCTTGCCAAGTACCGCAACACCTCACGCTGATGCTCGACAAATACGGGGTGGGCCAGGACCCGTACTGCTATCCCAGTAGCAGCATCCTGCGCAACCGCCTCGATTTACTCGATGAAGCACGCCTGCACCAGGCCGAGCGGGAATTATCCGAAATCGCCATAGGCAACCTTCCACTCTTTCCGCCGCCCTACGACCTTGATCGCCTGCAACACATTCACCGCATACTGTTCGGTGACATTTATGACTGGGCCGGCGAACTGCGCAGCGTCAACATCCAGAAAGGCGACACGCTGTTTTGCACCCCGGAGCGTATTCCACCAGAAGCGGCGAAAATCGTCCGGCATATGCAAGACGCCAATTGGTATGTCGGTGCGACTCAGGCTGATCTTGTGCGCCAAATCGCTGAAGCTTATGGCGACCTGAACGTCATTCACCCCTTCCGCGAGGGGAATGGACGGGCGCAGCGGATCCTGTTTGAACAGATCATCGTGAATGCGGGGTTTTCGGTGAATTGGTGGCTGGTAAAACATGCGGCCTGGATACCCGCGAATATTGACGCGGTGGCGTGTGACTATCGGGGATTGGAAGCGATTTTTGAGCGGTGTATCGGTAGGCCTCTGAGTGCTTGATCGAACTTCGAACGACTAAACTATCTGTTTATTGCTCGAGAACAAACTCACTTTTAAGGTTCGGCTCGTCGCTGCCAATTCAGCGACCGGGTTTGGTCACCTGAAAACAGCACACATAAGTGCCATTACTTGCCTTGCGAGCGTCTATCGTCTCGTAACGCACTGCTATGGCGGCTGTGTGTGGGACGTCTTCGGACGTGTCGGATTGCTGTTTCCGGCTGGCCAACCCGCGCACAGTCCGCCACCCACCGTTTGGCCACGGTGATGTCGGTTACCTAACAGCAAACCGAGTACGTTCAAATGCAAATACCTGAAACGATGGACCGCTATCGTCAGCTACGCACCAACTTCACCGCCACCCACCCTCTTGTCATAGACACTGCAGCCAAAGCTGAAGATATCCAATCGGCCGCCCACCAGCGTATCCGCGCTGCCAGCGACTTACTGGAAACCTTCTCCTGCCTGACCTTCGACCACGCCGACCTCAAAGACATTTCCCACATCATTAATGCGCTGTACCTGCTCGTTCAGGACGGCTGTGATTTGTTGGAAGCCGCGCAACACGTTCAGCTGCAACCTGAACAAGCGCAAGTCTAAGCAACACCTGTGTAGGAGCGAGCTTGCTCGCGAAAATCGCCAACGATGACGCGGTAAATCAGAAAAAACGCGGCGCCCCTGAGTTTTTCGCGAGCAAGCTCGCTCCTACAATTGATCAGCTTTACCCATTACATCGTTGCAAGCCATAAATGCCGGAGGCTTTTGTAAGACACCGCCAAACGTCACGTCGTCCGTTTCCCAAACTGCTTCAAATACCCGTTCAACCCTCTATACCAGTTACGCGTAGCCGACTGAAAATAACCTCCTATCAACTTGATTTATCGCAGGATCCGCAACTTTCACAGCGCAGACATCGTCATTGGCCTGGATGCTCAGGTCAGCGGTGGCATAGGCCCGCAGCGCTCAAGCGTCTCAATGCATGTGTACTCCAGATGAATTTTAGTCAATGGCTTTACCTACAAACAGCGCTATTATTCGCTCTCCATCTGCTGCTGTATTACAAAATCACTGACTGCACGTTAAGAACGCGTTTCGCCGTTACCTTCATCGTAACGGGACTGCTTCTGTTGTTCTGGCTACCCTACATCGCCATTGTCCTGAACATTCAACTTCTTCCCCTGGCCTTGTTTTTGATAGGCTTGGCTCTCTTCATCACGCGAAACAAATACCGCCTGCAACGTAAAAAGCCTCCTCACCCACTCCTACGCACCCCAACCATGAACCTGGCCCCCAACTTCCCCGAAGACCCTGTCATGCAGCAACTCCTGCAATTGCTGCATGAAGAAATCGGTCTGCCGAAACACAAGACCATTAGCCTGCAAACCTCGCTCAACTTCGACCTTGCTTGCGATGGCGTTGAGGCCAAGCAATTCATGGAGGCGCTGGAACAGGATTTCCGGGTCGACCTAAGCGACTACGACGCTTATCGTTACTTCCAGCCGCCGGTGTTCGACGTGTTCCTGAAGCGTCGCGCCAAAGGCCGTGGCGACAAGATCCCGTTGACCATCGGCATGCTCTACCTGGCGATCAAGACCCATAGCTGGGACACGCAAACGCTGGAAAACCTTAGCTGACCTGAGCAACACTGAGCACAAAATGTGGGAGCGGGCTTGCTCGCGAATGCGGCGTGTCAGCCAATATTTACGTTACAGATACATTGCATTCGCGAGCAAGCCCGCTCCCACATTGGGACTGCGCCAAGCTGGCGATCGGTATACAAACAAGGACCTTACATGGACGTAACAATGGGCCTGCTGGCCGCCCTGCTCTGGGGCGGCACGGACTTTCTGGTGGGCCTCAACGCCCGCGCCGTTGGCGTTAAACGCGCAGTGTATTTCGGCCAAGCGCTTGGCTTTTTGATCATGACGCTCCTGCTGGTCATTTTCCCGGCCTTCTTTTTCAAATCCCTTGGTGCGCCTTTAAGCGTCTGGCTCCTGGGTATCGCCGCCGCCCTGCTGACGGTGTCCGGCGCGCTTGCGCTGTCCAAAGCCTTTGCCTTGGGCAAAGCGGCCATCGTCGCGCCGCTGGTGACGTCGTATGGAGTGGTGACCACTCTGCTGTCCTGGGCCAGCGGTGAGCCCATCAGCCTGGTACAACTGGGCTGCATCGCTTTGTGCGTGATCGGCGTTGTGCTGTCCAGCATCCACGAGGACAACGGTACGCCCCACAACAACCCGCGCCTGTCGATTGCCTACGCCATGTTCGCCGCAACCTTGTACGGCACCAGTTTCTGGCTGCAAGGCCGCTACACACTGCCGGCGTTGGGGCCGATCAGCATGTTGTGGCTGGGTTACCTCGTGGGCCTGTGCGTGCTGGTGGTGATGGTGCTGAAGATCAAGGATGGCCTGAAGATCCCGCCACTGAAAAACTGCGCGACGTTGACCGGTGCGAGCTTGATGAACCTCGGCGGGTTCTCGGCGTTTTCGTGGGGCGCGATGGCCGGCTCGGTGTCGGTGGTGACGGTGATCAGTACGCTGTCGGGAGGGATTGCGGCGATCCTGGGGTTTGTGTTTTTCAAGGAACAATTGTCAGCGGTGCAGGTGGCAGGCGTCGTGCTGGTGCTGGTCGGTGCAGTGGTACTGCACATCGCCGACTAATCGTTCGCCCATAAAAAAGCCGCCTGCTTAAGAGGCGGCTTTTTTACAACCAGCGAATCTTACAACTTAGGACCCGCCGCCTTGATCGCATCGCTGACTTCAAACTTCTTGAAGTTTTCGATGAACAGGCCAGCCAGCGCCTTCGCCGCTTCGTCGTAGGCAGCCTTGTCAGCCCAGGTGTTGCGTGGGTTCAACAGGCCGGTTTCAACGCCCGGTACGGCCAATGGCACGTCGAGGTTGATGGTGTCCAGGTGTTCGGTTTGCGCACCGATCAACGCGCCGCTCTGGATCGCTGCAATCACGCCGCGAGTGGTCGGGATGTTGAAGCGTTTGCCGACGCCGTAGCCGCCGCCGGTCCAGCCGGTGTTGACCAGGTAGACCTTGGAGCCGAAACCACGGATGCGCTTGATCAGAAGCTCTGCGTATTCGCCGGCCGGGCGCGGGAAGAACGGTGCGCCGAAGCAGGTGGAGAACGTCGACTTAATGCCGCTGCCCGAACCCATTTCGGTCGAGCCCACCAGAGCGGTGTAGCCGGACAGGAAGTGGTAGGCCGCTTGTTCTTCGCTGAGGATCGACACAGGCGGCAGTACGCCGGTCAGGTCGCAAGTCAGGAAGATCACCGCGTTTGGCTCGCCGCCCAGGTTCTTTTCGGAACGCTTGGCAACGTGCTCCAGCGGGTAGGCGGCACGGCTGTTCTGGGTCAGGCTGACGTCGGCGTAGTCGGCGTGCTTGGCCTCGTCGATCACGACGTTTTCCAGCACCGCGCCATGCTTGATGGCTTTCCAGATAACGGGCTCGTTCTTCTCGGACAGGTCGATGCACTTGGCATAGCAACCGCCTTCGATGTTGAACACCACGCCTTCGCCCCAGCCGTGCTCGTCGTCACCGATCAGGTAACGGCTTTCGTCGGCCGACAGGGTGGTCTTGCCAGTGCCGGACAGACCAAAGAACAGGGTCACGTCGCCTGCTTCGCCAATGTTGGCGGCGCAGTGCATTGGCAGCACGTCAGCAGCCGGCAGCAGGAAGTTCTGCACCGAGAACATGGCTTTTTTCATTTCACCGGCGTAACGCATGCCGGCAATCAGTACTTTTTTCTGGGCGAAGTTGAGGATCACGCAACCGTCGGAGTTGGTGCCGTCACGCTCTGGCACGCACTCGAAGTTGGCCACGTTGAGCACTTGCCACTCGTCACGACCGGCCGGGTTGTACTGGGCCGGGTTGATGAACAGGCAACGACCGAACAGGTTCTGCCAGGCAGTCTGGGTGGTCATTTTCACGGCCAGGTAGTGGTCTTCTGCAGCCCCTACGTGAACATGGGAAACGAAATGCTCTTGCGCGTTGTTGAAGGCCTCGACGCGAGCCCACAGAGCATCGAACTTGTCGGCCGGGAACTTGCGGTTGATCGGGCCCCAGGCAATGGCGTCCTGGGTGGAAGGCTCTTCAACGATGAAACGGTCAACCGGCGAACGACCGGTGCGATGACCGGTTTCTACGACCAGCGCGCCAGTATCGGCAAGCACGCCTTCACCGCGCTGCAGGGCTTCTTTGACCAGATCGTCAACACTCAGATCGGTGTATACGGCGTTATTGGCTTGCGTCATGAGGTTCCCCGTCGGCCTATGGCCGAGTGCTCCAAACGTTTTGTAGTAGAAAGTTGCGCACTACTACCGCGAAAAAAGTGGGCCGGATTATGCCAGAAAAGCCCAAAAAGAGTAGGGCCCTCCCGTCAGAACACCTCTAATCCGGCGTTTGTCAGGTGATTTACCTGTGCTTAAACGTTTTAGTGGCGGGTGTCGGAAGGGGTGTCGCTGCCTGCGCCAGCGAACAATTGCGCTACATCAGCCGCATCGAACAGGTAGCGCTGGTTGCAGAACTGGCAGTCGATCTCGATATGGCCGCCGTGTTCCACCACCAGATTTTGCGCATCTTCCAGGCCCAGACTGACCAGCGCGTTGCCGGAACGCTCGCGCGAGCAGCTGCAATTGAAGCGCAGGCCTTGTGCGTCGAACAGGCGCACGGCTTCTTCGTGGTAGAGGCGGTGCAGGATGGTTTCGTTGTCCAGGCCCAGCAGTTCTTCGGCCTTCAAGGTGTCGGCCAGGGCGATGATATGCCGCCAGCTTTCGGCACGGTCATCCTCATCCTTGATGCGATCGGCCGGCAGTTGTTGCATCAGCAAACCGCGAGCGCGCTTGCCGTCGGCGTTAAGCCAGAACTTGGTGCCCACTTGCTGGGACATGACGAAGTAGTTGGTGAAGCATTCCGACAGGGTCTGGCCGTCGAGGTCGACAATACCCTGGTAGCGCTGGCCTTCGGTCGGGTCGACAGTCAGTGCCAGGACGCCGTTGGGCATCAGGTCGGCCAGGGTAGCGTCTGCAGCAATCTGCTCAGCGTCATAACGAGCCAGGCCACGGATCTCGCGCTCGCTCGAGCACTCGATCATCAACATGGGCACCGGCCCTTCGGAACGCGCCTGCAAGATCAGCAAACCGTCGAACTTCATGGTGCCCACCAGCAGCGCCGCGGCGGCCATCAACTCGCCGAGCAATTGCGCGACCGGCTCCGGATAGGCGTGTTTGGCAAGGACTTCGGCATAGCTGAGCTCCAACGAAACCATCTCGCCGCGGGCATCGCTCTCATCGAAGATGAAGCGTTGGGTGAAGTCGGTATCCGGTAGATCAGTCATAGGTCTGGGTATCTGAAGTGATGACAAAATGATTACAAGGTTTATAAAATTAAACGCTTTAGCACCATCTTGGTGCGACTTCTCCTGAATTCAAGGAGCACAATAGAGCGATGAGGGACAGTTTATGAACAATCCGGGTTTGTTCCAAGCCAACTGGAACCTCCGGCGATGGGCTCTTTGCAATCTACTCGCTATCGGGCTGCTGTGTTTTTGGCTGTGGCCCACGGGCCAGATGCTCTGTGTAATTTTAGACGAGTGGCTGTTTCACCTGCTCAATGGCCCATTGGCCACAAACTCGACCTGGTTGCATGTATGGGCCGTGGCCAGCCTGCGGCCGTTTGATGCAGTGGTCGGCGTGATCTTGCTGGCACTGCTGATTCGCGGCGACTGGGTGTTCAAGGCCGTGCAGGTGCGCCAGGCGTTTTTTGGCTTCCTTGGCATCCTGCTGCTGTTGCTGTTTATCCGCATGCTGTTCTCCAAACTCGCGGCGCACATGGGCTGGCAGCACAGTAGCCCGTCGATGGTCATCAGCGGCGCGATTCAAATGAGCGACTTTTTCCCAGGGCTGGAGAAAACCTGGGAATTGAAGGACCGTTCGAGCCAGAGCTTCCCCGGCGACCACGCTTCGGTGCTGTTGATCTGGGGGATGTTCATGACCGTATTTGCCAAGCGCATCGGCCAGGTGCTGGTGATCTGGGGCCTGGCGCTGCTGTTCATGATGCCGCGGCTGGTCGCGGGCGCGCATTGGGGACAGGACGACTACATCGGTGGCGTACTGCTGGCGCTGCTGGCGTTGGGCTGGGGATATTACACGCCGTTTGCGGCGAAGGTGTCGGGCGCCTTGTTGCGCATGACGGCGCCGCTTTTCGGGCTACTGAGCAAGTTGCCCGTTATTGGGCGGTTGAGTGTGATGCGCACAACTGCGTAACTCCTCAGGGCTAAAAGTGGGAGCGGGCTTGCTTGCTCCCACTTTTGATCGAGTTTGCATAGGCGATTCGTGCAATCAATCGTCATTGCCGCTGCCGCGAAACTTGAATAGATCGCGGCGCTGCTTCTTGCTCGGCTTGCCATCGGTGGTCAAGCCTGAAGCACCCGCCTTGCGCATGGCCGCAGCGTTCTCACGCTTGGCGATACTGGCTTCGGTTTCCGCATACAGCGCCTGCGCTTCAGGCGCGCCGCGGCGTACGATGGAAAGTGCCTGCACCACGATGGTTTTTTCATCAAAACCTGTACGAATCTGATACTCGTCACCGACGCGTGGTTCCTTGCCCGGTTTGCAGCGCTCGCCGCGATGGTGCACCTTGCCGCTCTCTATAGCCGCCTTGGCCAGGGCGCGGGTCTTGTAGAACCGGGCTGCCCACAACCACTTGTCCAACCGGACCTTCTCTTGCTCTTCCTGCTTTTGAGCCACTTGAATTCCTCGCTCTGAAAAATGTCGCAACTTTACCGTTGAAACCCTTCGACGCATAAACCCCAAGGCTCACCTAAGATACGCCAGGTAGCACCCTGTTTTCGCGAGGATACGCCGTGACCGACTTTCCCGTTTCACTCACCTCGCCCAACCAGCGGTGCGTGGGCTGCCAGCAAAGCGAGCCGCTGGGGTTCGATTTTGCGTTTGCCTACCAGCCTATCGTAGACCTGCGTGACCATTCGATATTCGCCCACGAAGCCTTGGTGCGCGGTACACAGGGAGAGGGCGCGCTGTCGGTGCTGGCTCAGGTCAACGAAACCAATCGCTACCGCTTCGACCAGCGCTGCCGGACCAAGGCCATCGCCGGTGCCGCCGCCCTGGGTATGCAGACTCACCTTTCCATCAACTTCATGCCCAATGCCGTATATCGCCCGGAGCTGTGTATCCGCAGCACTCTGGAGGCCGCCCGGGCGCACAATTTCCCACTGGACCGGCTGATTTTCGAGACCCTGGAAAGCGAGCATGTAGATAACTATCGCCATTTGACGAATATTCTGCGTGAATACCGCGAATTCGGCTTCAAGACCGCCATCGACGACTTCGGTGCGGGCTATTCGGGGCTGAACCTGCTGGCCGATTTCCAACCTGATTTGATCAAGCTCGACATGGCGCTGATTCGCGATGTCGACCAGGATCGTGTCCGTCAGGTGATCGTCCGGGGGATTGTCACAATCTGTGAGCAGTTGGGGGTTACTGTCATCGCCGAAGGCATCGAAAGTGCCGGCGAGCGCGACTTCCTATCCGACTGCGGAATATTTCTGATGCAGGGTTTCTGGTTCGCCAAGCCTGCATTCAAAGCGTTGGCTGAGGTATCTCCTCAAGCCTGGGCAAATTGACCGGTTAACCCTATTGAAGACATTTGACCATTTGACCGTTGTAGGTCTGCGTGAGTGGGTGGCACTTCCCGACTTGGGAGTGGCGGGCCTGCGCGCGAAGATCGACACCGGCGCCAGCACCTCAAGCCTGCACGCCACCGATATCGAGCCCTTTGAGCGCGACGGTGAAAAGTGGGTGCGATTTACCGCGCACCTGGGCAGCGTGGTGCAATTGCGTCACCGGCGCTGTGAAGCGCCCCTGGTGACGATGAAAACCATCAAGAGCTCCAACGGCCATGCACAGGTGCGCTACGTGATCAGCACCACCCTGGCCTTGGGTGATCGGGTATGGCGGGTAGAGTTCACCCTCGCCTGTCGCAAAGCCATGCGTTACCGCCTGCTGCTGGGCTCCAAGGCGCTGATTGACGGCCAGTTGGTGGTCAATCCGGGCCTCAAGTACGTTCAAGACAAGCCGGTGTTCCCGGTCTCCACTATTTCTGCCCCAGGTGCTGCATGAAGATTGCTGTGCTGTCGCGAAACCCGCGTCTGTATTCCACCCGCCGCCTAGTCGAGGCCGGCACTGAGCGTGGCCATGAAATGGTAGTGATCGACACGTTGCGTGCCTACATGAACATTGCCAGTCACAAGCCGCAGATCCACTACCGGGGCAAACCCCTGGAAGGCTTTGATGCGGTGATCCCGCGTATCGGCGCTTCGGTGACGTTTTATGGCTGCGCGGTGTTGCGTCAGTTTGAAATGATGGGGGTGTTTCCGCTGAATGAATCCGTGGCCATTGCGCGCTCACGGGACAAGCTGCGCTCCCTGCAACTGCTCTCACGCCGGGGCATCGGCCTGCCGGTTACCGGTTTTGCCCACTCCCCGGATGACATTCCCGACCTGATCGAGATGGTCAATGGCGCACCGCTGGTGATCAAAGTGCTGGAAGGCACCCAAGGCATCGGCGTGGTGCTGTGTGAAACGGCGACGGCAGCTGAATCGGTGATCGAGGCATTCATGGGCCTCAAACAGAACATCATGGTGCAGGAGTACATCAAGGAAGCTGGCGGCGCGGACATTCGCTGCTTCGTGGTGGGCGACAAGGTGATTGCTGCCATGAAGCGCCAGGCCAAGCCCGGTGAGTTCCGCTCCAACCTGCACCGTGGCGGCAGCGCCAGCCTGATCAAGATCACCCCGGAAGAACGCATGACCGCGCTACGGGCGGCCAAGGTGATGGGGCTGAGTGTGGCGGGTGTGGACATCCTGCGCTCCAACCATGGCCCGCTGGTGATGGAAGTGAACTCATCGCCAGGCCTGGAAGGGATCGAGACCACCACCGGTAAGGATGTGGCGGGGATCATCATTCAGCATCTGGAGAAGAACGGCGGGCCGAATATGACTCGGACCAAGGGCAAGGGCTGAATACCCCCACCTACCACCCATCACAAAACACCTGTGGGAGCTGGCTTGCCTGCGATAGCGGTAGCTCAGTCAACAACGATGTTGAATGTGCCGCCCTCATCGCAGCATAGGTATCTACACACTGACCCTGTGGCGAGGGAGCTTGCTCCCGCGACCTGACAGCCGACGCCTATCTACCTGACGCCCCGCGATCTAATTGTGGGAGCTGGCTTGTCGGGTCGCCGCATCGCTGCGAAGACGGCCTGACAGCCGACGGGGATGTTGGATTTGACCGCGTACATATCCGTTATTTAGGTAAAGGCCACTTAGGGTTCCGCCCTGACGGCGGCTCACTTTCGAAAAGCGCGAAAGTAAGCAAAGCGCTCTTGCCCCACCACTCGGCACCTCGCCTAGGCTCGGTGTGCCCGTAATCCGCCAGCGTGGTTTAACGGGGCGCCTAAGATCAAAAGCAGATCAAGATCAAGAGCGACTCGCTTCGCATCGTAGTTACCGTCGGCTGCTACAACGTACAAAATTGTGTAAATACCTATGCTGCGATAGCGGTAGCTCAGTCAACAACGATGTTGAATGTGCCGTCCTCATTGCAGGCAAGCCAGCTCCCACATTTGCATTCATATTGCTTGTTAGACAGCGTCTCTAGGCAACATCAACCCCAGCGGCAGCCGCACTCGTGCTTCCAACCCACCGCCTTCCCGGTTGCGCAACTCAACATTGCCGCCATGCATCGACGCAATCCGCCGCACAATAGCCAACCCCAACCCGGTGCCCTTGCCTCCTCGGGCGCGGTCACCACGGGTGAAGGGGTTGAAGATACCTTCCAGTTCCGCCGGGTCGATTCCTGTGCCACGGTCCATCACGCTCAGCACAACATAAGGTGCTGCACTGTCGCCGGACACGTACGCCGCAACCTCCACATCGGAACCGGCATGGTGCAAGGCGTTGCCGATCAGGTTGTTCAGCAGGCGCTTCATCGACACCCGGCGTAAGGCGAACGGCTGGATCGGCTCCAGGCGCGTGCGCACCTGCTCACCGTTCTGGTTATAGGGCGCAACCACCTCACGCACGAGGTCGGTGAGGTCGACCTCCTCGACCACCTCATCCCGCCCGTCGCGGATGAACGCCAGGAACTGGTCCAGGATGGCGTCCATGTCTTCGATGTCGCGCACCATGTCATCAGTGAGGTCGGTATGGTCACCCATCAGTTCCAGGGACAAACGCAATCGCGTCAAGGGTGTGCGCAAGTCATGGGACACGCCCGCCAGCATCAACTCGCGCTCGCGTCCGGCCTGTTCGACATCTTCCGCCATCTGGTTGAAGGCGCCGTACACCTCCGTCATCTCACTAGGGGTGTCGCTGACCGGCAGGCGCACACTGCGCCCCTGGCCCAGTTGGCGAGCGGCAAACACCAGGCGTTTGAGGGGTTGGTTGAGCTGGCGGACGAAAATCCACGCAGACGCCGTTGAGAGCAAGCCAATGGCCAGGAACCAACCCAACACGTTCCAGATTTTTTGCCCACGCAGCGGGTGCGGATAAAGCGGAACCTTGATCCACGCATCCCCCAGGCTCGGCGCTCGCACCCACAACGCAGGCGAAACATGCATACGCAGGCGCACCTCGGTGTCGGCGCCCAATTCGGCCTGCATCTGGCGCTGGTAAATCTCGCTGTAAGGCCAATGTTGCTCGCCTTCAGGCACACCCGCGCCATCAACCCGAGTCAGGGTCGATGCCTTGGCTACCTTTTCGCGGTTCTCAGGGTCTACGGCCCAATAGCCCCGCAACGTCAGGGCCACACCGTGGCTGTACTGCCGATCCACCAGCACGTCTTCGTTCATCAACAGATAAACCAGCGTGAGCGCCTTGGAAAACAGAACGACAATAAGCACCAGCCAGAGGGTGCGGGAGAAGAAACTTTGTGGGAACCACAGCGGGGTTTTCATAGATGAAAGCTGCACACCTTGCAGGAACGAGCGGTGCTCGCAGAATTGCAGACGCCGGGCATCCCGTCGACCCTCATGGAGTCAAACGCCAGGATACCCGCCCCTGCAAATCATCGGTCACTTGGTTGCGGTGCCATCCGGCACGAACACATAACCCACACCCCATACCGTCTGGATATACCGCGGCTTGGAAGGGTCCGGCTCGATCATCCGGCGCAGTCGGGAAATCTGCACGTCGATGGAGCGCTCCAGTGCGTCCCATTCCCGGCCACGGGCCAGGTTCATCAGCTTGTCACGGGTCAGCGGCTGGCGAGCGTTCATCACCAAGGCCTTGAGCACTGCGAATTCACCGGTGGTGAGCATGTGCACTTCTTCACCGCGCTTGAGCTCACGGGTGGCCAGCGACAGTTCGTAGTCGCCAAAGGTGACGCTTTCGTCTTCGCTGCCCGGTGCGCCCGGTACCGCCGGTGCCTGGCGACGCAATACGGCCTTGACCCGCGCCATCAGCTCATCGGGGTTGAAAGGCTTGGCCAGATAGTCATCAGCACCCAGTTCCAGGCCCTTGATACGGCTCAGTTCATCGCCCTTGGCGGTGAGCATGATGATCGGGATCTGGTTGTTAGCACCGCGCAGGCGTTTACAGGCAGTAAGGCCGTCTTCGCCGGGCAGCATCAGGTCGAGTACGACCAGGTTGAAGACTTCACGCCCTAACAGGCGATCCATCTGCTCGGTGTTCGGCACCGCCCGGGCCCGATAGCCCTTGGAGTTGAAAAAACGCTCCAGCAGGCTGCTCAGCCCCGGATCGTCATCAACGATGAGAATTTTTTCGCCTTCAGCAGTTTGTGCGGTGCTGCTCATTGGATGCTCCTCTTATCTCGGCGCGCATTATGGCGTAGCTGCCGTTATACGCACCGTGTGCATTGTTAGCAGATTTTTCATCTACTGCCAGCGAACCCGCGCCCTGCAACCTGCGGCGCAGTACCCCCGAAGGGCAGAACGCTGGTTATAATGCGGCGCCTGCGTGCAGGGCAACGTCAGATCGTTACCGTTTACTGCCGGGCTTTTTTTACCCGCTTGTCGTGAATTTTTCGATTTCGAGGGTCAATAGCCAGCCTCTTGACCCAGGCAGCGGCGCCAGTCGGGCCGCTCAACCAGCCTCGCCGGCCTTTTTCTACGGGCCTGCGTGCTGATTTTAAGAATTTCAGGTGGTTTTATGGACAGCATCAACAGCCGCATCGCCGAGGAACTCGGCGTACGCCCACAACAGGTCGAAGCGGCCGTCGCTCTACTGGATGAAGGCTCCACGGTGCCTTTCATCGCCCGTTACCGAAAAGAAGTGACCGGCAGCCTCGACGACACCCAACTGCGTCACCTGGAAGAGCGCCTGCGCTACCTGCGAGAACTCGACGAACGGCGTATCAGCATCCTCGCCAGCATCGAGGAACAGGGCAAGTTGACCCCACAACTGGAACGCGACATCAAGCTTGCCGACACCAAGACCCGCCTCGAAGACCTTTACCTGCCGTACAAACAGAAACGTCGTACAAAGGGCCAGATCGCCCTGGAAGCCGGCCTGGGTGATTTGGCCGATGGCCTGTTCAACGACCCGTCGCTGACGCCAGAAACTGAAGCCACGCGCTTCATCGACGCTGAAAAAGGCGTCGCCGACGTCAAGGCCGCCCTCGAAGGGGCCAAGTACATCCTGATGGAGCGCTTCGCCGAAAACGCCAGCCTCCTGGAAAAACTGCGTACCTACCTCAAGCAAGAAGCCATCCTCAGCGCCCGCGTCATCGCCGGCAAAGAGGAAGAAGGCGCCAAGTTCCGCGACTACTTCGAACACGACGAGCCGCTCAAAAGCATGCCGTCCCACCGCGCCCTGGCGATTTTCCGCGGCCGCAACGAAGGCATTCTCAGCTCCGCGTTGAAAGTCGGTGACGAGCTGCCGGGCACCATGCACCCGTGCGAAGGCATGATTGGTCAACAATTCGGCATCCAGAACCAGAACCGCCCGGCAGACAAATGGCTCGGCGAAGTGGTGCGCTGGACCTGGAAGGTCAAGCTCTACACCCACCTGGAAACCGACCTGCTCGGCGAATTGCGCGACGGCGCCGAAACCGAGGCGATCAACGTGTTCGCCCACAACTTGCACGACCTGCTGTTGGCCGCACCGGCCGGCCCGCGTGCCACCCTGGGCCTCGACCCGGGCCTGCGCACCGGTTGCAAGGTCGCGGTGGTCGACGCCACCGGCAAACTGCTGGACCACGCCACGGTGTACCCGCACGTTCCGCACAACAAGTGGGACCAGACCCTGGCGATCCTCGCCGCCCTGTGCGCCAAGCACGCGGTGGACCTGATCGCCATCGGCAACGGCACCGCCAGCCGCGAAACCGACAAGCTGGCCGCCGAGCTGATCAAAAAATACCCAGCCATGAAGATGACCAAGGTCATGGTCTCCGAAGCAGGCGCTTCGGTGTACTCGGCGTCGGAGCTGGCGTCCAAGGAATTCCCGGACCTCGACGTGTCGATCCGTGGCGCGGTGTCCATCGCCCGTCGCCTGCAAGACCCGCTGGCCGAACTGGTGAAGATCGACCCTAAATCCATCGGCGTCGGCCAGTACCAGCACGACGTGTCACAGCTCAAACTGGCACGCGGCCTGGATGCGGTGGTGGAAGACTGCGTAAACGCCGTGGGCGTGGATGTGAATACCGCATCCGTGGCCCTGCTGGCGCGGATCTCCGGCCTCAACGCCACCCTGGCGCAGAACATCGTCAGTCACCGCGACGAAAACGGCGCGTTCAAAACCCGTGCTGCGCTGAAAAAGGTCGCACGCCTGGGTGAAAAAACCTTTGAACAGGCTGCTGGTTTCCTACGCGTAATGAACGGCGACAACCCGCTGGACGCCTCTGCGGTTCACCCGGAAGCCTACCCGTTGGTGCAACGCATTGCCGCCGAGACCGACCGCGATATCCGTTCGTTGATCGGCGATGCCGCGTTCCTCAAACGCCTGGACCCGAAGAAGTACACCGACGAAACCTTCGGTGTGCCGACCATCACCGATATCCTGCAAGAGCTGGAGAAACCGGGTCGCGACCCGCGGCCCGAGTTCAAGACCGCGGAGTTCCAGGACGGCGTCGAAGACCTCAAGGACCTGCAACCGGGCATGATCCTCGAAGGCGTGGTGACTAACGTGACCAACTTCGGCGCATTCGTGGACATCGGCGTGCATCAGGACGGTTTGGTGCATATCTCCGCGCTTTCGGAGAAGTTCATCAAGGACCCACGTGAAGCGGTGAAAGCTGGTGACGTGGTTAAGGTCAAGGTCATGGAAGTGGACATCCCGCGTAAACGCGTGGGCCTGTCGATGCGCATGAGCGACACCCCCGGCGAGAAAATCGACGGTGCCCGTGGCGCACGCCCAGGTTCGGCGCCACGCCAGTCGCAGAACAACGCGCCGCGCAAGGAAACCGCGACTGCCGCGCCGAGCAACAACGCCATGGCGTCGCTGTTTGCCAACGCTAAACAGCTGAAGAAACGCTGATGGAGATTCCGGCCGGTTTGACCCAGAGCGCCTTCAGCGAACTGATCGGCTGCCGCCTGCAACGCCTGGAAGAGGGCGTTGCAGAGGTGGCCCTGACCCTGGAGCCGCACCTGCGCAACCGCGCGGGCAAGCTCCATGGCGGGGCGATTTTCAGCCTGGTGGACATCACCATGGGCCTGGCGTGTTCCAGCGCCCACGGTTTCGACCAGCAGAGCGCCACCATCGAATGCAAGATCAACTATATTCGCGCCGTGGAAGACGGTGATGTGCTGTGCACCAGCCGGGTGATCCACACCGGTCGCCGCACCCTGGTGGTCGAGGCCGAGGTGTACCAAGGCGAAAGACTTGTCGCAAAAGCGCAGGGCACGTTCGCTGTCCTATAGCTCCCCACCCCCGATTTGAGTTAATTTCGGCGCTGCGATAACAGCGTCGGAATTTTCTCGCTGCGCTGTAGCCCAATTCATGGAGTGAAGTCGGCAAATTCAGAGCGGGTCAAATCGACTCAAAACCAGGCGATCACGCCAGTTTCAACTTCACCCTTGTAGACCGTCCTGCCCACCCCCATATTGGGGCGACTGACGCGTGAAGGAATCCAACTTGAGCGAACTTCTCAACCGCCGCCTGGCCCTGCTCGGCAAGCGCGAACACCTCTCCCTGCTAGAGCAATGCTTGCACGGCATCGAGCGCGAATGCCTGCGTGTCACCAACGAAGGTCGCCTGGCGCAAACGCCGCACCCCGAAGCCTTGGGCGCCGCGCTGACCAATGAACAGATCACCACCGACTACTCGGAATCGCTGCTGGAGTTCATCACCCCAGCCCTGCCCAACCCGGCCGAGACCCTGAGCAGCCTGGACAAGATCCATCGCTTTGCCTACTCCAAGCTGGGCAGCGAATACCTGTGGAGCCCCTCGATGCCGTGCCCGTTGCCGGCCGAGGAAGATATTCCGATTGCCTACTATGGCACCTCCAATATCGGTCAGCTCAAGTACGTGTACCGCAAGGGCCTGGCCCTGCGTTACGGCAAGACCATGCAGTGCATCGCAGGCATCCACTACAACTTTTCCCTCCCGGAAGCGTTGTGGCCGTTGCTCAAGGAAACAGAAGGGTTTGTCGGCACCGACCGTGACTATCAGTCCACGGCCTACATCGCGCTGATCCGTAATTTCCGTCGCTACAGCTGGCTGTTGATGTACCTGTTCGGTGCCTCGCCCGCCCTGGACGCCGGCTTCCTGCGGGGGCGCTCGCATCAGCTTGAAGTCCTCGACGCCGACACGCTGTACCTGCCCTACGCCACCAGCCTGCGCATGAGCGACCTGGGTTACCAGAGCAATGCCCAGGCCGGCCTGACGCCGTGCTACAACGACTTGGCCAGCTACACCGATAGCCTGCGCGAAGCGGTGGCAACGCCCTACGCGCCGTACGTTGAAGTCGGCACGCACAAGGATGGCGAGTGGGTGCAGCTGAACACCAACATCCTGCAGATCGAAAACGAGTACTACTCCAACATCCGTCCCAAGCGCGTGACCTACACCGGCGAGCGGCCGATCCAGGCGCTGATGGCCCGTGGTATTCAGTACATCGAAGTGCGCTGCCTGGACATCAACCCGTTCCTGCCGATGGGTATCGACCTGCCGGAATCACGTTTCCTCGACGCGTTCCTGCTGTACTGCGCACTGAACGACAGCCCGCTGTTCGCCAACAACGAGTGCGGCAACGCCAGCTCCAACTTCCTCAGCGTGGTCAAGGAAGGCCGCCGTCCGGGCCTGCAATTGCAGCGTGACGGCCAGCCGGTGGACATGAAGGAGTGGGCGGCCGAGTTGCTGGAGAAGATTGCCCCGCTGGCCGCCCTGCTCGATCAGAGCCATGGCATCACCGAACATAGCGAGGCACTGGACGCCCAGTTGGCCAAGGTCAAGGACCCGTCCCTGACGCCCTCGGCCCAGGTGTTGGCAGCCATGGCTGAGCGCAAGGAAAGCTTTGCGCAGTTCTCCCTGCGTCAAAGCGAAGTGCATGCTGAATACTTCCGCAAGGAGCCTTTGGCGCCTGAGGAACAAGCGCGCTTTGAAGAACTGGCCCGTGCGTCGCTGGCGCAACAGGCGGAGCTGGAGCAGAACGAAGTGGGCGATTTCGATGTGTTTGTCGGCTCGTACCAGGCAAGCATCCTGGCCATCAGCAACTAACCTCAGGCTCGCTCCCCTGTGGGAGCTGGCTTGTGTGGGAGCTGGCTTGCCTGCGATATCGGTGGGTCAGCAACCCACCTGTTGACTGATACACCGCTATCGCAGGCAAGCCAGCTCCCACATTATTCTGCCAGCCTGAAAACAGGCTTCGCCATTTACCCTCATAAGCTAATTCGAAAAAGTTATTTATTTTCGAGTTCTTAGATCATTTAGTCTCCTCTCACGCCGACCCTCGGCCGCCTGATTGAGGAGCTTCCCCTTGAAACTGCTGATCCCTCTGCGCCTGTTGGCCGCATTGTCCCTGGCCGGTGCCAGCCTGTTTGCCCAGGCGGCGGATGTGACCATTGCGTACCAGACCACCGTAGACCCGGCCAAAGTCGCCCAAGCCGACGGCGCCTATGAAAAGGCCACCAACGCCAAGATCGACTGGCGTAAATTCGACAATGGCGCCGACATCATCGCCGCCATCGCGTCCGGCGACGTGCAGATCGGCTATCTCGGTTCCAGCCCACTGACTGCCGCAATAACCCGCAAAGTCCCGGTGCAAACTTTCCTCGTCGCCACCCAGATCGGTGGCGCCGAAGCCCTGGTGGCCCGTAACGGTTCGGGGATCAACAGCCCTGAGGATCTGGTCGGCAAAAAAATCGCTGTGCCCTTCGTTTCCACCGGCCACTACAGCCTGCTCGCCGCCCTGAAACACTGGAACATCGACCCGGCCAAAGTCACCATCCTCAACCTCGCCCCGCCGGCCATCATCGCCGCCTGGAAGCGTGGTGATATCGACGCCACCTACGTGTGGGACCCAGCTCTGGGGGTGGCCAAAGAAACCGGCAAGGTGCTGATTACCTCCGGCGAACTGGCCAAGTTCGGCGCGCCGACGTTCGATGCATGGATCGTGCGCAAGGATTTTGCCGAGAAGCACCCAGAGATCGTCACCGCCTTCGCCAAGGTCACCCTGGATGCGTACGCCGCCTACCGCAAAGACCCACAAGCCTGGCTCGCCGATACCGGCAACGTCGACAAACTGGTGAAACTCTCCGGCGCCAAGGCCAGCGACATCCCCTTGCTACTGCAAGGCAACGTCTACCCGTTGGCCCCCGACCAGGTAACCCTGTTGGGCGCGCCGACCATCAAGGCTGTCACCGACACCGCTGCGTTCCTCAAGGAACAGGGCAAGGTCGAGGCCGTGCTGCCCGACTACGCCCCTTACGTCAGCGCCAAGTTCATCACCAACTGACCCAGGAGTTCACTGCGATGGCCTTGCTACAACTGGAGCGCATCAGCGCACAGTACCCAGGCGCTCCGGAACCGGTACTGTCCGATATTTCACTGGAGCTTGGGCCCCAGCAGTTGCTGGTTGCCCTGGGCCCGTCCGGCAGTGGCAAGACGTCGTTGTTGAACCTGATTGCCGGCTTCGTCGAACCGTCTGCCGGGCGTATCACCCTCGATGGCGTGCCGGTCAAAGGCCCCAGCGCCGAGCGCGGCGTGGTGTTTCAGGACGATGCCCTGCTGCCCTGGCAGGACGTGCTGGCCAATGTGGCTTTCGGCCTGGAACTGGCCGGCGTGCCCAAGGCGCAGCGCGATGTGCGCGCCCGTGAAATGCTCGCACTGGTGGACCTGGCCGGCTTTGACAGCCGGCGCATCTGGCAACTCTCCGGCGGCCAGAAACAGCGCGTCGGCCTTGCCCGCGCCTTGGCGGCCGACCCTCGCGTATTACTGATGGACGAACCCTTCGGCGCCCTGGATGCCTTCACCCGTGAACAGATGCAGGAGTTGCTGCTGCAAGTGTGGCGGCGCACGGCCAAGCCGGTGTTCCTGATTACCCACGACATTGAAGAGGCGGTATTTCTCGCCACCGACCTGATCTTGCTCGCGCCCAACCCCGGCCAGATCGTTGAGCGGTTGCAGCTGGACTTCGGCCAACGGTATGCCGCCGGAGAATCGGCCCGCGCCATCAAGTCCGACCCACGCTTTATCGAAACCCGCGAACACGTGCTGGGCAAAGTGTTCTCCCAAAGGCAGGTGTACGCATGAGCAGCTACGAACTTCCCGCCACGGCCAACAAGCCGGTGGCACCTGCCGTTATCCCGGTACGCCGCAGCCTGAGCACGCGCTGGATCAGCGTACTGACCCTGGTCGCTCTGCTTGCCTTGTGGTGGGCGGTGACCGCCACCGGTTTGATCGAACCTTTGTTCCTGCCGCCACCGTCCGCCGTGTTGCAAAAAGGCTGGCTGCTGGCGACCACCGGCTACATGGATTCCACCTTGTGGCAGCACCTGGGCGCTAGCCTGAGCCGCATCGGCCTGGGCCTGGGCTTTGCGGTGCTGACCGCCGTGCCGGTGGGGATTGCCATCGGTGCCAACCGCATTGCCCGAGGCATTTTCGATCCGTTGATCGAGTTCTACCGGCCAATTCCGCCGCTGGCCTACCTGCCGCTCATCGTGATCTGGTGCGGCATTGGCGAGCTGTCCAAGGTGCTGCTGATTTACCTGGCAATTTTCGCCCCGATCGCCATCGCGACCGCAACCGGGGTGCGCACCGTCGACCCGGCCAAGCTGCGGGCTGCGCAGTCGCTGGGCGCCACCCGCGCACAACTGATTCGCCATGTGATCCTGCCCAGCGCCCTGCCCGATATCCTCACCGGTGTGCGCATCGGCCTGGGCGTGGGCTGGTCGACTCTGGTGGCGGCCGAGTTGATTGCCGCCACCAGTGGCCTGGGCTTCATGGTGCAGTCGGCGGCGCAGTTTCTGGTCACTGATGTGGTGGTGCTGGGGATCCTGGTGATCGCCCTGATCGCCTTCGCCATGGAAATGGGCCTGCGCGCCCTGCAGCGTAAATTAGTGCCCTGGCATGGCCAGGCACACTGAGTGAAGAACCCACAATGAGCAGCCTGACCGTTACCCCATTAAGCACCGCCCTGGGCGCCCAGATCAGTGGCGTCGATATCACCCAGCCGCTGAACCCCGAACAGCGCGAGGCCATTGAACAGGCGTTGCTCGATTATTCGGTGCTGTTCTTCCGTGACCAGCCGATCACCCCTGCGCAACAGGCACGGTTCGCGGCAAACTTTGGCGACCTGCACATCCACCCGATCTACCCCAACGTGCCGGAACAGCCCGAAGTGCTGATCCTCGACACCGCCGTCACCGATGTGCGTGATAACGCGGTGTGGCATACCGACGTGACCTTCCTGCCCACGCCGGCCCTGGGCGCTGTGCTCAGCGCCAAGCTGCTGCCAGCCTTCGGCGGCGATACCTTGTGGACGAGTGGGATTGCGGCGTATGAGGCGTTGTCCGAGCCGTTGAAGCGCTTGCTCGATGGCCTCACCGCCACACACGATTTCACCAAGTCGTTCCCGCTGGAGCGCTTTGGCAACACCGCCGAAGACCTTGTGCGCTGGGAAGCAACCCGCAAGAAAAACCCGCCGCTATCGCACCCGGTCGTGCGCACGCACCCGGTGAGTGGGCGTAAATCGCTGTTCGTCAGCGACGGATTCACCACCCGAATCAATGAACTGGAACCGGCCGAAAGCGAGGCCATTCTCAAGCTGCTGTTCGCCCACGCCACCCGCCCGGAATTTACCATCCGCTGGCGCTGGCAGGAGAATGACGTGGCGTTCTGGGATAACCGCGTCACCCAGCATTACGCCGTGGATGACTACCGGCCGCAGCGGCGGGTGATGCACCGGGCGACGATTCTTGGGGACGTGCCGTTCTGACGCTTGGCGACAGATCGTTCCCACGCTCTGCGTGGGAACGCCTCCTGTGACGCTCTGCGTCACGACTTTAAAGCGGACGCCGAGCGTCCGGGGCTGCATTCCCACGCAGAGCGTGGGAACGATCAACCAGTGGTGTAAGGTTATTCAGCAGTGGACGGTTTTTCCCACAGGTTGATCCCACCTTCCTGCGCAAACCGATCAATCTCCGCCAGTTCTTGCGCACTGAAGCTCAAGTTCTTCAACGCCCCGACGTTTTCGATAATCTGCTCCGGCCGGCTCGCGCCGATCAGCGCACTGGTTACCCGTGGATCACGTAATGTCCACGCCAGCGCCAACTGGGCCAGGCTCTGGCCACGGCGCTTGGCGATTTCATTCAGGCCGCGTACATGGGCGATGTTGGCTTCGGACAGGTGTTGGGCCTGCAACGAGCCACCACCCGGACGATTGACCCGCGCATCGGCCGGTACGCCGTTGAGGTATTTATCGGTCAACAAACCCTGGGCCAGCGGCGTGAAAGCGATCACCCCGGCGCCGAGTTCTTCAGTGGTCTCCAGCAGGTCTTTTTCCACCCAACGGTTGAGCAGGTTATAGGCCGGCTGGTGGATCAACAGCGGCACTTTCCACTCTTTGAGCAGCGCCGCCATTTCGCGGGTTTTTACCCCGGAGTAAGACGAGATACCGATGTACAACGCCTTGCCTTGCTGCACGGCGGTGGCCAGGGCGCTGGCGGTCTCTTCCAGGGGCGTGTCGGGGTCGAAGCGGTGCGAGTAGAAAATATCTACATAATCGACGCCCAGGCGTTGCAGGCTCTGGTCCAGGCTCGCCAATACGTATTTACGCGACCCGCCACCCTGGCCGTAAGGGCCGGGCCACATGTCCCACCCGGCTTTGCTGGAGATGATCAACTCGTCGCGATAGTGCTTGAAGTCTTCGCGCAGCAACCGACCGAAATTGATCTCGGCGCTGCCGTAGGGCGGGCCGTAGTTGTTGGCCAGGTCGAAGTGGTTGATACCCAGGTCGAACGCGGTGCGCAGCAAAGCGCGCTGGGTGTCGATCGGGGTGCTGTCGCCAAAGTTGTGCCACAACCCCAGGGACAGTGCCGGCAGCACCAGTCCACTGCGGCCTACGCGGCGATAAGGAATAGATTCATAGCGGTTTTCGGCAGCAATGTACGTCATCGAATCCTCTCTTGATCTAGGGCAAATAAGGCCCGGGAATAGGCATATTCCCGGGCCTTTTAAGCAGCTGAATCGCTTAAGTCTGCCTCTTCCTTTTACAGCAAAGACCTACTTGAGAGGAACGCTATCAGCGCACCATGTGCAAGAACTGCAGATGGCGCTCGTACTGGTCGAGGATGTCATTGATGATCTGCTCCTTGGTGTAGCCCACCAGGTCATAGTCCTGGCTGCCCTCACTCAAGTGCACTTCGGCCCGATAGTAGCGGCGGTTGTTGATCTCTTTCTTGCCAATGCCGCCCAAGGCGAACGACGGTGTGAAGTAGCCACGCATCTGCACCTGGTAGATGAACGGGCGTTCTTCGCCATGGCCAATTTCGAGGCTGACGCTGTCGTTGGACGGGTCGGGCTGGGTCACCACCGTAAGGCCCTTCTCGACAAACACTGCGGTCACTTCCTCAATCGCCGGGCGCACCGTGGTGTCGAGGAAACGGTACACCTCATCGCGGGATGGAAAATGCACCGCCTGGCTCAAACGCTGGCGCCAGCCACCTCGGCCTTTGCGCGAAGCGGAGATCGGCGCCAGGGAATGCAACTGCGCAATCTGCTTTTGCGACTCCAGGTAGAACGCCTTGTGCAACCCCCACATCATCAGCAGCAGGATCAGCGAGAACGGCAGCGAGGTCAGTACCACCGCCGACTTAAGCGAGTCGATACTGCCGGCGAACAGCAACGCACTGGTGACCAAGGCGGTCATCGCGCCCCAGAACACACGCAGCCACTTCGGCCCGTCTTCGTCAGCGTTGCCGCCTTTGGACGACAGGGTGGAGAGCACCACAGTGCCGGAGTCCGCTGAGGTCACGAAGAACACAAAGCTGATGAACACCGTGACCGCGATCACGGTCTTGCTCCACGGGTAGGTTTCCAGCAGCAGGTAGAGGCTCATCGATGGGTCATCGATCGCCGACTGGCCCAGTGCTGCCATGCCATGGTTGAGCACCTGGTCGATGGCGCTATTACCGAAGATCGACATCCACGCCAGGGTGAAGCCCAGTGGAATCAGCAGCACGCCAAACACGAATTCGCGGATGGTACGACCACGGGAAATGCGCGCGATAAACAGGCCCACGAACGGCGACCATGCGATCCACCAGGCCCAGTAGAACACCGTCCAACCGCCCAGCCAGTCGCTCGGCTCGTTGTAGGCGTACACATCAAAACTTTTGGTGGGCAACGCGCCCAGATAGTCACCGATGTTCTGGATCAAGGTGTTGAGCAGGTGCTGGGTAGGCCCGGCGAACAACACGAACAGCAGCAGCGCACAGGCCAGCAGCATGTTGATGTCGGACATCACCCGCACGCCTTTGTCGACGCCGGCCACGGCCACGATGATCGCCGCGCCCATCATCAGGGTGATCAGGCCCACCTGGATCCACTGGGTATGGGCAATGCCAAACAGGTAGTCCAGGCCAGAGTTGAGGTGCAGCACGCCAAAGCCCATGTCGGCACCCAGGCCGAACACCGTGGCAATGATGCCAAAGCCATCCACCGCGTAACCGATAGGGCCATTGATGCGCTTGCCGATCAGCGGGTACAGCGCCGAGCGCAACGCCAGCGGCAGGTTATGCCGGTAAGCGAAATACGCCAGGGCCATGCCGACAAACGCGAACACGCCCCAGCCATGCAGGCCCCAATGCAGGAACAACACCTGCATGGCCTGGCGCGCCGCATCGGCGTTCATTGCTTCGCCCTGGGGCGGCTGCACCAAGTGCGTCAGCGGCTCCGAGACGCAAAAGAAAAACAGCGTGATGCTGATCCCGGCGGCGAACAACATGCCGGCCCAGGACAGGTAACTGAATTCGGGCTCGTCGTGGTCGGCACCGAGTTTTATCTTGCCGTAGCCCGATAGCGCGGTGACCACCACGAAGACCAGATACAGGGTCATCGCCAGCATGTAGTACCAGCCGACCGTGTTGGCCGCCCAGTTTTGCGCCGCCAGCAACCAGGCACCGGCCTGTTGCGGGATAGCGATGACAGTGATGCCAAACAGCAGGATGACGGTCGCGGCAAAGTAGAAAACGGGCGCATTCATGCGCACCATGCCGCTGGAAGGGGTGGACGATGCACTCATGAACGATGCACCTCAAGGTTGCGGGATATGGCTGTAAAAAACGGACTCAGCAAAGGTAAGCCTCCTGTTGTGAGCGGGCAGCGAACCACCGGTTTAACTTGAACGAACGTTCAAGTTAAACATGAATAGGCGGTCTGGGACTAATCTCGGGGCTGAGTGGTAGGTGTTTCCTACACTAGCTCAGGGATTGGTATGACGGATGAAGGAGGCAAATCGTTCAGCGACCCCACGTTGAAATACATTCTAAATGTGGGAGCTGGCTTGCCTGCGATAGCGGTGGGTCAGCCGCCCTTCCTTTGACTGATACACCGCTATCGCAGGCAAGCCAGCTCCCACACTGATGGGTGTCTACTCAGGTATTACTTCTGCGCCCCATCATCATGCTGCAAGTTCGCCTGAGTGATATTCGCCCCGGCCGGCACGCTGCGGGTCAGCCACACATTGCCGCCAATGGTCGAACCCTGGCCAATGGTGATCCGCCCCAGGATCGTCGCCCCGGCGTAAATCACCACATCATCTTCAACAATGGGGTGACGCGGGTGGCCTTTCTGCAATTGCCCATCTTCATCCGCCGGAAAGCGTTTGGCCCCCAGTGTCACGGCCTGGTAGATGCGCACGCGCTCGCCGATGATCGCCGTCTCGCCAATC
Organism: Pseudomonas sp. AL10; assembly: GCF_029960685.1. Taxonomy (NCBI): domain Bacteria; kingdom Pseudomonadati; phylum Pseudomonadota; class Gammaproteobacteria; order Pseudomonadales; family Pseudomonadaceae; genus Pseudomonas; species Pseudomonas sp. AL10. The sequence goes on along the minus strand of NZ_JASBQZ010000002.1, from coordinate 169,286 downwards.
ACCACGCCCGTGCCGTGGTCGATAAAGAAACTCGGGCCGATTTGCGCGCCGGGGTGGATATCAATGCCGGTGGCCGAGTGGGCGATTTCTGCACTGATCCGCGCCAGCAGCGGCAGGCCGGCGCGGTACAGGTGGTGGGCCAGGCGATGGTGGATCACCGCCAGGATGCCCGGGTAGCACAGCAGCACTTCATCCACACTGCGTGCGGCCGGGTCGCCGTGGTAGGCGGCCAGTACGTCGGTGTCCAACAGGCTGCGTAGGGATGGCAACGCCAGGGCAAAATCCTGGATCAGGCGAATGGCCTGGGCGTTGACTTCACTGTCATCCTCACCGCCCTGGCGCGCGGCATAGCGCAGCTCCAGGCGCGCCTGGGCTAGCAAGGCGTTGAGCGCGACGTCGAGGGTATGGCCCACGTAGAAGTCTTCGCTTTCTTCGCGCAGGTCCGCCGGGCCCAGGCGCATCGGAAACAGTGCACCGCACAACGCCTCAAGTATCTGCGCCACCGCCTCGCGGGACGGCAACTCGCGACCACCATGCTCGCCACTCAAGCGCCCATTGCGCGTTCGCCACTGGTCGCGGGCGCCGCGCAGCTGGCTGACGATGGTCTGCAATTGCCAATGACTGGAACGCTCACTCACGGTATTCACTCCTGACGAAATGGCCATCACTTTACGGTATGCACCCAGGCAGCTCTTAAGAACCAATGGTGTGAGCATAAGAACCTTTCGGCATAAGCGATTGACGGTTGCCCGATGAAAAGTGCCTGCCTATAGTCCCCCCATCACTCAGCCACCGTGCGTAACCATGATCAAACAACAGCTCGCCCGTTTTGACCGCCTGGAACTACTGGGCAATGCCACCGCCCTGGAAAAACTCGAGCGGCTGTCGGCCTGGCTGGGCAGGGACATCTACGTCAAACGCGATGACACCACGCCGCTGGCCATGGGCGGCAACAAGCTGCGCAAACTCGAATACCTGGCCGCCGACGCGCTTGCCCAGGGCGCCGACACCTTGGTCACCGCTGGCGCGATCCAGTCCAACCATGTGCGCCAGACCGCCGCGCTCGCCGCCAAGCTCGGCCTGGGCTGTGTTGCCCTGCTGGAAAACCCTACCGGCACCGACGACCCCAACTACCTTGGCAACGGCAATCGCCTGCTGCTGGAGCTGTTCGACGCCAAAGTGGAACTGGTGGAAAACCTCGACAACGTCGACGACCAACTCAACGCCCTCGCCGACCGCCTGCGCAGCAACGGCAAGAAGCCGTACCTGGTGCCTATCGGCGGCTCCAATGCCCTCGGCGCGTTGGGTTACGTGCGCGCCGGGCTGGAGTTGGCCGCGCAGATTGAAGACAGCGGCATCCAATTCGCCGCGGTTGTGCTTGCCTCTGGCAGCGCCGGCACCCACAGCGGCCTGGCCCTGGCCTTGAGCGAAGCATTGCCGCAGTTGCCGGTGATCGGCATCACGGTGTCGCGCACCGAGCAAGCGCAATTACCCAAAGTGCAGGGCCTGGCCGAACGCACCGCCGAGTTGCTCGGTGTGGCTATTCCCGAAGCCTTTAAGGTGACCCTGTGGGACGAGTATTTCGGGCCGCGTTATGGCGAGCCAAACGCTGGCACCCTCTCGGCGATCAAACTTTTGGCCAGCCAGGAAGGTCTGTTGCTGGACCCGGTGTATACCGGCAAGGCCATGGCCGGTTTGCTCGACGGCATCGGGCGCCAGCGCTTTGAAGAGGGGCCGATTATTTTCCTGCACACCGGTGGGGCGCCGGCGTTGTTTGCTTATGACTCAGTTTTCAACTGATTGAATACGGTCGATGTGGGAGCTGGCTTGCCTGCGATTGCGGTGGGTCAGCCAGAAACTTGGCACTGACACACTGCAATCGCAGGCAAGCCAGCTCCCACACAAGCCGTACATATTTCCAAAAAGAATATGAAATTCTATTTTTATTATTTTCAAGACTTAAAAACCCGTCTTATCATCGCGCCGAAGGCGAAGACGCGCTTCGCACTTTAGGGCAGGATACGACTACCGCGTCACCTGCTTCGCTCACCATAAAAACACAGGGGCTCTCCATGACTATTTCTGCATTTCGTCGCACGCTGTTGGTTGGCACTTTGGGCCTGGCGCTTGGCGCTGGCTGGCTGGGCCAGGCGGTTGCCGGCGAGCAGTTGAACACTATCAAGAAGGCCGGCGAGATCAAGATCGGCCTGGAAGGCACCTACCCTCCGTTCAGCTTCGTCGATGAAAGCGGCAAGCTCAGCGGTTTTGAAGTGGAACTGTCCGAGGCGCTGGCCAAGGAGCTGGGCGTGAAGGTCAAGCTGCAAGCCACGCCATGGGACGGCATCCTCGCCGCGCTGGAATCCAAGCGCCTGGACGCTGTGGTCAACCAGGTAACCATCTCCGAAGAGCGCAAGAAAAAATACGATTTTTCCAAGCCTTACACCGTGTCCGGCATCCAGGCGCTGGTGCTGAAAAAGAACGTCGACTCGATCAAGAAAGCCGACGACCTGGCCGGCAAGAAAGTCGGTGTGGGCCTGGGCACCAACTACGAACAATGGCTCAAGGACAACCAGCCTAAAGCTATTATCAAGACCTACAACGACGACCCAACCAAGTTCCAAGACCTGCGTATCGGCCGCATCGACGCCATCCTGATCGACCGCCTGGCCGCCCTGGAATACGCCAAGAAAGCCCCCGACACCGCCGCTGCCGGCGACGCCTTCTCCCGTCAGGAATCCGGTATCGCCCTGCGCAAAGGCGAGCCTGAATTGCTCGACGCGGTGAACAAGGCTCTGGACAAACTGCGCGCCGACGGCACCTTGAAGACGCTGTCCGAGAAGTACTTCAACGCTGACGTCACGCAATAATGGAAGCAGGTTTCCAACTCGCGCTGGACTCCGCGCCCTTTCTGCTCAAGGGCGCGTATTACACGGTAATCCTCAGTCTGGGCGGGATGTTTTTCGGCCTGCTGCTGGGCTTCGGCCTGGCCTTGATGCGCCTGTCGCGCTTCAAGCTCTTGAGCTGGACGGCCCGGGTCTACGTGTCGTTCTTTCGCGGCACGCCGTTGCTGGTGCAGCTGTTCCTGATCTACTACGGCTTGCCGCAAGTGGGCATCGAGCTGGACCCGATCCCGGCCGCCATGATCGGCTTTTCGCTGAACATGGCCGCCTATGCCTGTGAAATCCTGCGGGCCGCCATCGCCTCCATCGAGCGTGGCCAGTGGGAAGCCGCTGCCAGTATCGGTATGACCCGAGCGCAAACGTTGCGCCGGGCCATCCTGCCCCAGGCGATGCGCACGGCGTTGCCACCTTTGGGCAACAGCTTTATTTCGCTGGTCAAGGACACGGCGCTGGCCGCCACCATCCAGGTGCCCGAGCTGTTCCGCCAGGCCCAACTGGTGTCGGCACGTACCTTCGAAATCTTCACCATGTATCTGTCCGCGGCCCTGATCTACTGGATCCTGGCGAGCATCCTGGCGCATCTGCAAAATCGTCTGGAAGACCGGGTCAACCGGCATGACCTGGAGTCTTGAAGCATGATCGTGGTTGAAAAACTGACCAAACAATTCAATGGTCAGGTGGTGCTCAACGGCATCGACCTTGAGGTCAAGGAAGGCGAAGTGGTCGCCATCATCGGCCCCAGCGGTTCGGGCAAGACCACCTTCCTGCGCTGCCTGAACTTCCTCGAAGAGCCCACCAGCGGCCGTATCAAGGTGGGTGACATCGAGATCGACAGCAGCAGGCCGCTCAACCAGCAACAGGGCCTGGTGCGGCGTCTGCGTCAGCATGTGGGCTTCGTGTTCCAGAACTTCAACCTGTTCCCCCACCGTACCGCGCTGGAAAACGTCATCGAAGGCCCCATCGTGGTCAAGAAGATGCCACGGGAAGCGGCGGCCGAACTGGGGCGCACGCTGTTGGCCAGGGTCGGCCTGGCGGGCAAGGAAGCGTCTTACCCGAGGCGGCTGTCCGGCGGCCAGCAACAGCGTGTGGCGATTGCCCGCGCATTGGCCATGGAGCCGGAGGTGATCCTGTTCGACGAACCCACCTCGGCCCTCGACCCGGAACTGGTGGGCGAAGTTTTGGCGACCATTCGTAGCCTGGCCGAAGAAAACCGCACCATGGTTATCGTCACTCACGAGATGAGCTTTGCCCGTGATGTGGCCAACCGGGTGATCTTTTTCGACAAGGGCGTGATCGTCGAACAGGGCGAAGCCAAGGCGCTGTTTGCCAACCCCAGGGAAGAACGTACCAAGCAATTCCTGAGCAAATTCCTCGCCCACTGACACCTCCCAATGTAGGAGCGAGCTTGCTCGCGAAGAACGTTAACGATAACGCGGTGAATCAGATTGACCGAGTTGCCTGGGCGTTCTTCGCGAGCAAGCTCGCTCCTACAAGGGGTTGCAGGTTGAGCGCGTAAAAGCCCCCGTCGTAAGCGCCTTAAAATCCCCCGCCCCGTCAGACCCTTCTGAATCTCTCCAAACCCGCCGTTAAGCCCTTTGCCTCCATTGACGCTCCCTGGCCAACCCTCTTATCTAGCGCCTTGAGGATTGGATCCCATCCCAGCTACTGACTGAATCGTGCCTTTCGAACCCCCTTGCGCCTGTGCGTCGAGGCTTCGGAACGATTGCTGCTGGCTGCATCAAGGAGATTACTTATGACACACACTCAAACCCCGGCCACGCTCCGTGCCCCAAGGCTGCCCCAGGCTATTGGAAACGGCATCAGCGCCCTGGCGTCCGCCCATTTGCAGGTCGATATCTCGCCCTATCCGAGCATGGAAGAAGGTGACCTGATTGAACTGTTCTGGAACAACTGCTTTGCTGCCTCGCGTAAGGTGACGGCTTGCAAGATCGGCACCTATACCCACCTGTGCGTACCGCAGAGCTTTGTGCAGGATGGCCCGGCACGCGTCCATTATCAGGTCTTGCAGATCGGCCATGGCCCGATGCGCTCGGCGGTGACCCTGGTGCGGGTCAAGACCAGCTACCCCGGCGGTCAGCCTTCGCCGCGCCTGAACCCGGAGGGCAGCGATGAAAACCAGAACCTGGCGCCCGTGAACCTGCCCGAGACGATCCGCCGCCATGGCGTCAACAGCAGCCAGGTAAGGCGCGGCATTCCGCTGACCATCGAGCCTTACCTGAACATGAGCACGGGCGATGCCATCACCTTGCGCTGGGGCGATGTACGCCTGGACCTGCCCCGCATACAGGCCCAGAGCGTCGGCCTGGCGGTGCAGGTGTGGGTGCCGCCCCACATCATTGTCGAAGCCGGCGACGACTGCCGATTGGAGGTCACCTACTGCATTCTCGACCGCGTGGGTAACAACTCCCGCTGGGCGCCCGCCCGTACGCTGCGCATCGCCGCCTGCACACCTACTCCCTGCCCAGCCTCGCCCGCCCCGGGCTATCAACCGCGTCGCTTCGGCTCACCCTGTGAACCGGGGTGAGCCCTTCTATGCATATTCCTAAAAGTTAGTTTATTTAAATAATTAACACGCTTAGGGTATATGCACCGGACCACCGGACATTCCTGATTTTTCTGTTTATTTCATTGAATGCGAGGTCGGTATGGTCAGAATTACCCCGGTGCACAACGCCAGGGCATTGCGTGCAGCCAAGGAGCGGCGCTGATGTCTAACTTGGCTCTAACATCCCCCCAGAGTGATCTGGACGTAGCCCCCCTGCTGTTGCCCGCCACGGTGCTGCGCAACGACGCCCAGGCGCTGAGCGCCGCCCACGAGCTGGCCCAGGCTGCGCGTGCGCAGGCCGCCCAGCGCGACCAGCAACGCAAACTGCCCTGGGCGCAGCTCGAACAATTCACCCGCAGCGGCTTGGGCAGTATTTCCATTCCCCGTGAATACGGCGGCCCCCAGGTGTCGTTTGTGACCCTGGCCGAAGTCTTCGCGATCATCAGCGCGGCCGACCCGGCACTCGGGCAGATCCCGCAGAACCATTTCGGCATCTTGCACGTATTGCAGGGCACCGCCACCGAGCGTCAGAAAAAGCAGCTGTTCCAGAGCGTGCTCGACGGCTGGCGCATCGGCAACGGCGGACCGGAACGCGGCACCAAAAATACCCTTGAGCTCAAGGCGCGCCTCACGGCCGAAGGCGACGGTTACGTGCTCAGCGGCCAGAAGTTCTACTCCACAGGCGCGCTGTTCGCTCACTGGGTGGCAATCAAGGCCCTGAACGATGACGGCAAGCAGGTCATGGCCTTTGTACGTCGCGGCAGCGAAGGGCTGCGCATCGTTGATGATTGGTCCGGCTTTGGCCAACGCACTACCGCCAGCGGCACCGTCTTGCTTGACCGCGTGGCAGTGGACCCGGAACTGGTCATCGACAACTGGCGCCTGGGCGAAAGCCCGAATATCCAGGGGGCCGTGTCGCAACTGATCCAGGCCGCCATAGACGCCGGCATCGCCCGGGGCGCCCTCGACGATGCCATCGCCTTCGTACGTGAGCGTTCGCGCCCGTGGATCGACGCCAAGGTCGAGCGAGCCAGCGACGACCTGTATGTGATCGCCGATATCGGCAAGCTGAAGATCGAACTGCACGCCGCCGAAGCCCTGCTGCGCAAGGCAGGCCAGGTGCTGGACCAGGTCAGCGCCTCGCCGATCACCGCGCAATCCGCCGCCCACGCCTCGATTGCCGTGGCCGAGGCCAAGGTGCTGACCACCGAAGTGGCGTTACAAGTCACCGAGAAGCTCTTCGAACTGGCCGGCAGCCGCGCCACCCTGGCCGAATTCAACCTTGACCGTCACTGGCGCAACGCCCGGGTGCACACCCTGCACGACCCGGTGCGCTGGAAGTACCACGCCATCGGCGCCTATCGACTCAACGGCACCTTGCCGGCTCGTCATTCCTGGATTTAACCAACCAGAACACTTTTTCCACGAGCTTCTGGAGAAACTCATGACCCTTTCTCACCCCGTCGCGGTCATCACCAGCGACGAACAAGCGCTTATTGTCGCCAGCGACCTTGCTGAAGACTTGCGCCGTGACAGCGCCCAACGCGACCGCGAACGCCGCCTGCCATTGCCCGAACTGGACGTGTTTTCCCGCTCTGGCCTGTGGGGCATCAGCGTGCCCAAGGCCTACGGCGGCGCGGGCGTGTCCAACGTCACCCTGGCCAAGGTCATCGCACTGATCGCCCAGGCCGACGGCTCGTTGGGCCAGATTCCGCAAAACCATTTCTATGCCCTCGAAGTACTGCGCGTGAACGGCAGCTCCGAACAGCAGCAACGCCTGTACGCCGAGGTATTGGCCGGCCAACGCTTTGGCAACGCCTTGGCGGAACTGGGCACCAAGACCGCCCATGACCGCATCACCAGCCTCACCCGCGACGGCGATGGTTTTCGCATCAGCGGGCGCAAGTTCTACGCCACCGGGGCGATCTATGCCCAGCGCATCCCCACCTCGGTGGTGGATGCAAACGGCGTGCAGCAACTGGCCTTCGTGCCGCGTGACAGCGCGGGCCTGACGGTGATCGACGACTGGAGCGGCTTCGGCCAGCGCACCACCGGCAGCGGTTCGGTGGTGTTCGACAACGTGTGGGTCGCGGCGCAAGACGTGGTGCCGTTCCAGAGCGCGTTCGAACGCCCGACCACCGTCGGCCCGCTGGCGCAGATTCTCCACGCAGCCATCGACACCGGCATCGCCCGCGCAGCCTTTGAGGACGCCTTGCATTTTGTGCGCACCAAGACCCGCCCGTGGATCGACGCCGGCAACGACAAAGCCACCGAAGACCCGCTGACACTCAAGAGCTTCGGCCACCTGAGCAGCCGCCTGCACGCCGCCGAAGCCTTGCTGGAGCGCGCAGGTGAATTCCTTGATCGCGCCCAGGCCGACAGCAATACCCAGACCGTCGCCGCAGCCTCCATCGCCGTCGCCGAAGTGCGCGCCTTGAGCACAGAGATTTCCCTGGCAGCCGGCAGCACCTTGTTCGAACTGGCCGGCAGCCAGGCGACCCTGGCCGAGCATGGCCTGGACCGCCACTGGCGCAATGCCCGGGTGCACACCCTGCACGACCCGGTGCGCTGGAAATACCATGCGGTCGGCAACTACTACCTCAACGATGAAAACCCGCCGCTGCGGGGGACCATCTGATGAGCAAAAAAAAGATCCTGCTCAATGCTTTCAACATGAACTGCATCGGGCACATCAATCACGGTTTGTGGGCTCATCCACGAGACAACTCGACCGAGTACAAGACCCTCGAATACTGGACTGAACTGGCGAAGATCCTGGAGCGCGGGTTGTTCGACGGTTTGTTCATCGCTGATATCGTCGGCGTGTATGACGTCTATCAGGACTCCATTGACGTGCCCCTCAAGGAGTCGATCCAGCTACCGGTCAACGACCCGCTGCTGCTGGTGTCGGCCATGGCCGCCGTCACCCAGCACCTTGGCTTCGGCCTCACCGCCAACCTCACCTACGAACCGCCGTACTTGTTCGCCCGGCGCATGTCGACGCTGGATCATCTGAGCCGCGGCCGGGTGGGTTGGAACATTGTCACCGGCTACCTCGACAGCGCCGCCAAGGCCATGGGCCTTACCGAACAGGTCGAGCATGACCGGCGCTACGACCAGGCCGATGAATACCTGCAGGTGTTGTACAAGCTCTGGGAAGGCAGCTGGGAAGACGACGCGGTGCGCAACGATCGCCAGGCGCGGGTGTATGCGCAACCGGGCAAGGTGCACAAGGTAGAGCACCACGGCGAGTTCTATCAGGTGGAGGGTTACCACCTGTGCGAGCCATCGCCGCAGCGCACGCCGGTGCTGTTCCAGGCCGGCAGTTCCGAGCGCGGCTTGCTGTTCGCAGGGCAACATGCCGAGTGCGTGTTTATCAGCGGGCAGAACAAACCCGCGACCAAGCGCCAGGTGGACAAGGTGCGCGCCAGCGCGGTGGCGGCTGGGCGCAACCCGGATGACATCAAGGTGTTCATGGGCCTCAACGTGATCGTGGGCGCCACCGAAGAGCTGGCGTGGACCAAGCACGCCGAGTACCTGAGCTACGCCAGCGCGGAAGCCGGCGTGGCGCACTTCTCGGCCTCGACCGGGATTGATTTTGCCCAGTACGCGTTGGACGAACCGATCCAGTACGTCAAAAGCAACGCGATCCAGTCGGCCACCCAGAACCTGCAGAACAACGACTGGACCCGGCGCAAATTGCTTGAACAGCACGCCTTGGGCGGGCGCTATATCACCTTGGTGGGCTCGCCTGAACAGGTGGCCGATGAGCTGGAATCCTGGATCAGCGAAACCGGGCTGGATGGTTTCAACCTGACGCGCATTGTGACGCCGGAGAGCTATGTGGATTTCATTGAGCTGGTGATACCGGAGTTACAACGGCGGGGCTCGTACAAGACCGAATATGCGCCGGGAACGCTGCGGGAAAAAGTCTTCCACGACACGGCCCGCTTACCCAAACAACACACCGGCTCTACCTACCGCCACGTTGTTTGATCGTTCCCACGCTCCGCGTGGGAATGCCTCCTGGACGCTCTGCGTTCGCTTTTGGGACGCGGAGCGTCCCTGGCTGCATTACCACGCGGAGCGTGGGAACGATCTCGCTATCTAAGACCTTATGACTGGAAAACCACTATGAAAAAGACATTCTTAAACCACCCAGTCAAAGCACTGGCCCTGGCCTTCGGCTTATTCAGCTCGGCGGTATTCGCCGCCGATGCCCCGCTGAAAGTCGGCACCACCGCCGCCTTCGCCATTCCCCTGGAAGCCGCCGTAGAAGAGGCCGGCAAGCAGGGCCTGAAGGTCGAGCTGGTGGAGTTCACCGACTGGATCGCGCCCAACGTCAGCCTCGCCGCCGGCGATATTGACGTGAACTACTTTCAGCACATTCCCTTCCTGGAAAACGCCAAGGCCGCCGCCGGGTTTGACCTGGTGCCGTACGCGCCAGGGATCATCAACAACGTCGGGCTGTACTCGAAAAAGTACAAGAGCTTCAACGAGCTGCCCGCAGGCGCCAGCGTGGCGATTGCCAACGACCCGATCAACAGCGGTCGCGGCCTGCAACTGCTGGCCAAGGCCGGGCTGATCACCCTCAAGCCGGGTGTGGGCTACAAGGCCACCGAGGAAGACATCGTCGCCAACCCGAAAAACATCAAGATCCTGCAAGTGGAAGCCGTGCAACTGGTGCGCGCCTATGACGACGCCGATCTGGTGCAGGGCTACCCGGCGTATATCCGCCTGTCCAAGACCTTCGATGCCGAGTCGGCGCTGTTGTTCGACGGCCTCGACCACCCGGAATACGTGATTCAGTTCGTCATCCAGCCCAAAAGCAAAACCGACCCACGGGTGATCAAGTTCGTCGATATCTACCAGCACTCGCCTGTAGTGCGCGCTGCCCTGGACAAGTCCCTGGGCAAGCTCTACCAGGTCGGCTGGGAAGCTAAACCATGAGTGCCGCCAACGCCCGCTTGCGTGACCTGGAGCACGCGCCCAGCCACGCCGAACAGACTGAACTGCACCCGGACTTGAACCGCGCCCATGTGCGCTTCATCAATCTGGGCAAGACCTATGACGGCACGGTGCATGCGCTGCAAGGCATTGACCTGGCGATCCAGCGTGGCGAAGTGTTCGGCATCATCGGCCGCAGCGGCGCCGGCAAGTCGTCGCTGATCCGCACCATCAACCGTCTGGAACAACCCAGCAGCGGGCGGGTGCTGATCGACCAGGTGGACATCGGCAGCTTCGATGAAGACCACCTGGTGGCGCTAAGGCGGCGCATCGGCATGATCTTCCAGCACTTCAATCTGATGTCGGCCAAGACCGTGTGGCAGAACGTCGAGTTGCCGCTCAAGGTCGCTGGCGTGCCCCAGGCACAACGCTCGCGAAAGGTGCATCAACTGCTGGAACTGGTAGGCCTGCAAGACAAACACAAAGCGTACCCGGCGCAGCTGTCCGGCGGGCAAAAGCAGCGCGTCGGCATCGCCCGCGCGCTGGTGCACGACCCCGAGATTCTGCTGTGCGACGAAGCCACCTCGGCCCTCGACCCGGAAACCACCCAGTCGATCCTCGGCCTGCTGCGCGAGATCAACCAACGCCTGGGCCTGACCATCGTGCTGATCACCCATGAGATGGCGGTGATCCGCGACATCTGCGACCGCGTGGTGGTGCTCGAACACGGGCGTATCGTCGAGCAAGGCCCGGTGTGGCAGGTGTTTGGCGATCCGCAACATGAGGTCAGCAAGACCCTGCTCGCACCGCTGCAACACGGCTTGCCGCCAGAGTTGCAAAGCCGCCTGCAACCCACGCCAGCCTCGGCCGACGCCGCACTGGTGCTGCGCCTGCTGTTCACCGGCAGCGACACCCTGGAGCCAGACCTCGCGGCGCTGTTCAGTGCCCTCGGCGGCCGCGTGCGTTTACTGCATGGGGGCGTGGAACGCATCCAGGGGCATGCCTTGGGGCAACTGCTGCTGGCAGTGAATGCATCGCCGCACAACGGCGAAGAGCTGCGCAAACGTGCGGCCAATTGGGCACAACAGGTGGAGGTGCTGGGCTATGTGGTTTGATCGTTTAGTGCAGGGCGCCATCGACACCTTGTTGATGGTGGGGGTGTCGTCGCTGATCGCGCTGCTGGTGGGCATCCCGCTGGCAGTGTTCCTAGTCACCAGTGACAAGGGCGGCATCTACCAGGCACCGGCCCTTAACCGCGTGCTGGGAGCGTTCGTGAATCTGTTCCGCTCCATTCCGTTTCTGATCCTGATGGTGGCGCTCATCCCGTTCACGCGCCTGATCGTCGGCACCACCTATGGCGTCTGGGCGGCAGTGGTACCGCTGACCATCGCCGCCACGCCGTTCTTTGCACGCATCGCTGAAGTGAGCCTGCGCGAGGTCGACCATGGCCTGATCGAAGCCGCGCAGGCCATGGGTTGCCGCCGCTGGCACATCATCTGGCATGTGCTGTTGCCAGAGGCGTTGCCCGGCATCGTCGGCGGCTTCACGATCACCCTGGTGACCATGATCAACTCATCGGCCATGGCCGGGGCGATCGGTGCCGGTGGCCTGGGCGATATTGCCTACCGCTACGGCTACCAGCGCTTCGATACGCAGATCATGCTCACGGTGATTGTGCTGCTGGTGGTGCTGGTGGCGGTGATCCAACTGAGCGGGGACCGATTGGCGCGGGTATTGAACAAGCGCTGAGTGCGCGTTCATACCTGTCAACTATGACAGTTGTTGGCCATGTTCTTTGTATATCTAATCAGACCGTGAATGTTTCCCCAAGGACGGACTGATGATCAAAACACACCTAATGAAAATCGCGGGCAGCCTGTTGGCGAGTGTACTTGCATTGACAGCCAATGCTGCCCACTACGTCAAATTGGGGCCTATGGCTGGGCAGTGCGAAACCACCAGCATCAACGACAACGCTATTGCTGTCGGCAACTGCTCGCCGCCCGATTCCAGCGCTAACAATGCGCCTTGGGTGGTAAACCTGAACACACCGAACGCACAGCTAGCACTGAAACCACTGGTGGAAACTCAGCCCTGCTACGCAAGTGCTGTCTCCAACGGTGGCTGGATTGCTGGCATCTGCAAGAACGCTAACAATGTCGATACCGCCGTGATCTGGAACGTGACTACCCCGACAAGCACTCCTACAGCGCTCGCTCCGCTTCCTGGCACACTACTGCGTGCTGCAGATGTACGGACCACCGTCAACGCGTTCAACCAGCGCGGCGATATGCTCGGATCAAGCATCAGCAGCGACGGCAAAGAGTACTCCACAGTTGTGTGGCTTGCCGGAACTGGCACGCCTATGCGCGTTTTTTCGTCGCTACTCGGGTTGGCAGGGTACAACGACGCATGCACTCCTCAGGACATAAACAACACGCTTACGAGCAACTATCCGGGGATTGCCCTGAACTGCCCGGGCAGCAACGGCACTACCGTTCCCAAGTTAGCTCAAGCGAATGCCACCGGTTATACCGTGACACCCTTGCCCCTCGCTACCGGGGCCAACCATTGCGTGGTCACTGGCCTCAATAACGCCCTACAATCCATAGGCTTTTGCGAGTATCCCAACACCAATGCCAACCCGGCCCGAACAGCAGTCTGGAATACACCCACGTCGGCTCCGCTGACTCTGAATCTGGCAATCGGCACCATGAACTATGGACGCGCAATCAATAACAACGGAATTGCCCTGGTAGAGCGCAAGGATAACGACGGCAGGACCAGCTATTTCACGTGGATTCCTCCTGCCGGAATATTTGGTATCCAGCTGATTGAGCCTCCACCGAACACATGGACCCAGGCATTCAGCATTGCTGACAACAACACGGTGGCTCTGAACAGGACTAATGATGCTCAGTACACAGTCGGATGTATCTGGCATCCTGCTTCCGGTGAAATTCCTGCCAAATACAGCTGCCTTGAAGCAATTGACGGTGGCCGAAACAGTGCGCTCAAGGCCGTTTCCCAAAGCGGGAATTATGCCGCTGGTCAGAACGTTGATAGCGAGCAGGACGTTCAAGCTGTGGCGGTAAAACTTTACTGAAAGGGATGCTTACGAGCTCAAACACCATTTAATACTCGACACATTCGACCTAGGAGATTCAGCACATGCCAAACCTCATGACTTCCAGCGGCTTCGTGTCGGCCGTCCTCGTGCTGTTCGCTACCGTAAACGAAAATGCAGCAGCCACTCCCATTTCTTCTGCACCGACATTCGTTGTGCCACAGAACTTCGCAATCACTGTCCGAGCCGCGGAAAACGGTTTTTCTTGGATCAGCTCTCGAACCGATAACCGTTCGATGCAGGAAGTGAGAGCAGTGGGCTCCGCCCGCCTGGAAACCCGCTAGCTCACGGGCACTCATCCAGTTGGGCAACGCTGGCGCGGGGCACGAAGGTGATGGTTTTTTCCTTGGCCTGCCAGGGCCTCACGATGTAGCTGCCATCCGAGTCGGCCATCACCCGCAGTTTTACACTGCGCTTGGGGTTGTCGGCGTCTACCAGCACGCCGGGAACCTTGGCCTCTGCCGCCCAGGTCATCAACGTACACACGCGCCCTCCCGAAGCGGAGCCTTGCAGCGGCAGGCCGCCCAACTTGGCCCCGCTCGCCGGGATAAGCCCGAGTAAAACGATGAGGGCAAAGGCCACCAGTGAGGCGAACGCCACCGGGTTTTTCTGAACGCGCATGCGCACCACCAGGCAGGCGGCGCTCCCCTGGATCAGAAATAGCACGGCCATTTCGGCGGCCATGAACGGCGCAAAGAACACGGCGCTGTCGGAGTACTCGCTGAAGGCGCGGGAGACCGGCACCGTCACCATCAGAATGACCACCATTTGAATGGCCCCGGCGCCAGCACTGGCCAGCCAGAACTCGCCGGACAACTCACGCAGGGCAACATGGGCGGGCCGGGCACGAATGATGATGCCGACATAGGCCACTACCGCCGCCATGATCGCCACGATCCAACCGAGCGTCAGCAAAAGCCCACTTTCGGCGTTCACGGACAGGTATACGGCGGACATCCAGAACACAAACATCACCAACAGGCTGGCCCCCCAATGTCCCAGTAACCTCCTGTGCTGGGCCGTCTCTTGCGGCGACTGCGGGCTGAGATTGAGTTGATCACTCAGACGCACACCTGTGCCGTTCAGGCGCGTGAACAAGATGAACGTGGGCACCAGGATCGATGCGCCCATCATGCCGATCACAAATACCAACATGGCGAACATCGCTGGCAATGCGGTGAACGCCGACGCCGACAAGATACTCAGCGGCACCTTTTCCATCTGGATGTACTGGTACAGGTACAGGCCTGCCACCGAGAGAATCCCCACCGTCAGCGGCCAGGCACGCTCATTGAGCCAGAGCAGGTCATTGCTCAATCTCGTGGCGTATTGGTCAACCTTGTTCGGCGCGGTGTGGTGGCCAACGGGTGAATGTTTTTCCTCTTCCATGGATGTATAGCCCTCTGCAAATGAGGGCCGAATCTTACCCACAATTCCCCGTGGCGGTCTGTCGGATGCGCACACTGCGAACGCCATGAAGCGCCCTACAGCGGATACACGGTTTTCAACTCAAGAGTGGGCCAGGGTATAGTCCCGTTACTTCAGCCGCAGCCGTGCGCCATGCCATGAAACTTGCTCCCGACGACCTCAATCAGATCACCGCCACCACCTTGGGCCATTACAACAAGGTGGCCGAAGACTTCCGTGAAGGCACCCGCGATCACGATGTGAGCCAGAACATCGACGCGCTGCTGCGGCATATCCAGGGCACGCCGCCGTTTACCGTGCTGGATTTCGGCTGTGGGCCAGGGCGGGATTTGCAGACGTTTACGCGCATGGGGCATATCGCCGTGGGCCTGGATGGCTCCGAGCGTTTTGCGCAGATGGCCCGCGAAGACAGCGGCTGTGAGGTGCTGCAGCAGGACTTTCTCAAGCTGGACCTGCCCGCTGCGCGCTTTGACGGGGTGTTTGCCAATGCGGTGCTGTTTCATATTCCCAAGCAGGAACTGCCGCGCGTGCTCAAAGAACTGCATGGCGCGTTGAAACCTGGAGGCGTGCTGTTCAGCTCCAACCCTCGGGGCGAGAACCAAGAGGGCTGGAATGGGCCGCGGTATGGGTCTTATCACGATCTGGAGGCGTGGCGAGCCTTGCTGACCGAGGCCGGGTTTGAAGAGCTGGAGCACTACTACCGGCCGGCCGGGTTGCCGCGGGAGCAGCAGCCTTGGTTGGCGAGTGTGTGGCGCAAGCCTGCCTGATCAGCGAGCCAGTGAGAGACCATCCACAAAGACTTCACGAATGTCTTTCACTCCACCTGCAAACACCAGCGCGGCATAAGGTTCCTGCCAGGGAGTGAAGCTACCTGGGTCCACCAGGAGCAGGTCAGCACGTTTACCCAACTTGAGACTGCCCAGCTTGTCCTCCACCCCCAGCACCTCGGCGCTGCCCAGCGTGTGCATGCGCATCACTTCATAGGCTTGCATCGCGGCCGCCCGTTGATGAACGGCGCGCACCTGATACAAGCCCATGCGCATATTCTCGAAGGGATCCGCTCGGTCGGCACTGGCTTCGCCATCCACGCCCATGCCCACTTTCATGCCCGCGGCGCGATAAGCCAGCACATCCGCCATCCCGGACCCCAGGCGACCGTTAGACATCGGATTCCAGACCATGGCGACACCCGCCTTGGCCGCCGCAGCAGTCAGCTCGGGTGTGGAGTGAATGAAGTGGCCAAAGATCAAGCGCGGCCCGATGATACCCGCCTGTCCAAGTACCGGATAACGGGCGCGCTCCCCCGCGGAATCTGCTACGGACTCAAGATAGTGCTGCTGGTTGCCCAAAGAAAACTCATGCATCAGGTCGCCTTCAACCTGGGCCTGCCCGACCGCAGCGTCGACGAACCCAGCGCCGCCGGCAAGCATCGTGCCCAGATAACGCCCTGATTCAGATTGCGCGCCGGCCCACATCAGGAATGCCGCAGTACGCTCACGGGCCATGGCGGGAGTCCAGCTTTCGCTGATGGTGCGTACATTGAACCCGTGTATCACACGCCCCCCCGCGTCGAGCGCGCCGCGCAGTTGTTGGCGGTCCACTTCGCCGCTGCGGTCCGCCCCGGTATAGGTAAAGTTGAACATCGTGGTAATACCGTTGCGCAGGGACTGGCTCGCACCGCGCCGGGTCAGTTGATAGAGCTGCGCGGCGTCCAGCTTTGGCGCTTCAACGCCGTAAAGCCGGGCAAGCCAACCTTCAAGGTTTTCATTCGCGGCAATCCCGTAGAACCCGCTTTGCCACAGGTGGCTGTGCGCCGACACAAACCCCGGCATCACCCATTGCCCCCTTGCATCAATACGGCGTTGCGCCACTAGCCCGGGGGGCGCTTTGCCGGCGGCCAATCCGCTGATGGCGCCGGCCTGATCCACCAGCAGGTAGCCCATGAACGGACGGGGCTGGTCCGGCTCCATGGTAAAGATGTAGGCGTTCTCGATCAGAAGCCGTGGGCCAGCCTGAGGAGACTCGTGCTGGCACGCGATGACAATCAGCAAGCAAAATGCCAACAACGCAGATTTGATATACATGAGGATGACTCCCTTCCTGACCGGCAAGGGTGCCCTCACTCAATGTAGAGGGTTGCCGGCGCGATACTGCATTACGTTGTCGCCTGCCTCGAACGCGGTAATGCTGTATTCATCAAGGGTGGCCCCAGCGATCTCACGGATTTGCCCAGAGAAGTTGGCAACCAGCCGAGTACCATCGGCAAACGTGGTTTGTTGCACCTGCCGGTCATCGCTCAACCAGCGAAAATCGATCATCGCCTGAGTAGCCAGACGCTGGTGTAGCGCACGGAAAAAGGCATCCTGGCGTTGTATCACCGGCAAGCGCTGTTTGAGTGTAGCTGTGCTCAGGTGATACAGCGGCGGCACGTTATAGAGCAGTTGGGTCAACTCGTTCTCGACCTGCACATTGCTCAGCTTGAGGCTGTCGAACAGCCAATGATGGGTGGTGATCACCGAGCCGTGGAACACCGCCTGATACAACGGCAGGCGCATCGTCGGCTCGAAATACACGGTGCGAAACGGCTCCTTCAACGGCACCGATTTGAAGAACACCGCTGGTTGCTCCGTGGGGTACCAGTTGCCGACGAAGTACGGCGACTGTTGGTCCTTGGTCATCTCAGGATCCCCCCAGCCGATCACCGGGGTCTGCATGCCGTGGGCAAACAGGATGCCCTGGGCGGTGATGGCGTTGCCGTCTTCGGAGCCGGTGACCAGCTTGGGCACGGTGTTTATCCAGCGGGAGGCTTCGATATTGCCTTCGGCGTTTTGCGCCTGGGTCATGCTGGCGTCGCTGCGGTAACTGTCGAACAGCATGCTGGTGGCGTAGGCATCGAGAAACCAGGCGTTGAAACCAGCTTTGGCTTGTACCGCTTTCACCCGCGCCTCCAGCAAAGGCCGTACACAACGCGGGTCGGTGTAGTGGCCGGACTTCTGGAAGCCGGTTTTCAGCTTGCCGTCTTTCAGCACGATCGCGCAGTCGCGATAGGCCTTGGCGCCCAGGTGGGCGGTGGTCCAATCGGGGTTTTCCGTGGCGGACAGGGCCGTTTCATAGGAGTCGTAAGGCGCCATCAGAAAACCGGCATCCACCCCCGCGCGAATCGCTTCGGGATGCCAGAGGCCACCCTCCCAACCTTCGCCCAAGGTCAGCAACAGACGCTGCAGCCCGGCGTCGCGCAGGGCTTGAATGGTGCTACTGCCCCAAGTTTGCGGGCTATCACCCAAGGCCCCCGCAAAGTCCACGGCCAGTTCACTGCGCAGCTCACCATAGCGAGCGGCAAGGCGGGTCATGTCGGGCTCTTCCACCTGCCAGGCCTGCCGGGCCTTGGTGTTGATCGCCGCGTTGAGGCCGCGCAGCAGCACGGTTTGCTCATAGCGATTCAAGGGAGTGGACTGCGCCAGCAGCTGTGCGCTCTCTTTGTCCATCAGCGTCTTGAGTTCATGGCTGCGCAGCCGTTTGATCAGTGTTGGCCAATCACGCACATCACCCAAAGCCAGCAGGCCGTTGTCCCAGAGGTACACATGGCTTGCGCCCAGCAGCTTCTGGGCTTCAGGCGTCTGCCGCAGTTTGTCCGCCAACGGTTCATAGCGGCCCTGCTCCACCAGCCACTGGCGGTAGCGCTTGGCGCCAGCCAACGGATCGGCATCGCCCAAGGACAGGCGCAGTGTCATCGGCGCGTCGGGCGCCAGCGGGGTGAATTCATGGGAAGCTGAGAGGGCCAGGCCGTTGCCGTCGGCTTGCCATTGCAGGCGGTTGTTGTAGGGGTTGGTCAATAGCCAGTTCAAGGTGAAGCCAGCGTGATCCACGCCCCACAGCGGCAGGCTCAGGTCCTGGGTGGTATTGAACTCGCCCCGCTCCAGCAGAAACGCGTTCCAGATGGCATTGCCGGCAGGCACGTAATGCCCCTCGGCCAAGGGCCAGATCAACCCTCGTCCCATGGCCTCGGCGGGCTGGCGCAGCAGGGCCAGCTCACCGGGCTCACGGGCGTTGATGGTCAGGGCCAGGTCGCGCTGTTGCAGGCGGGCGCTCAGGCGATAGGCGCCGTTGTCCCATTGCCAAGTGGCCTGGTCAGGGGTGATCCGCAATTGGCTGACGGCATGCGCAGCCACACCGCTGGAGGCCTGCACCGAGGCTTGGCCCGCAGGTGTCACGCGCAGCGCCAGGGTGGCGGGGTCGAGCTCGACACGCCATAAAGCGTTTTCCAGTACGGTGGCGGCGAAGGTGGGCGGCGCAAGGAGCAACGCGCAGAGCAGCAAGGTGAAACGCAGGCACTGCATGAGGATCGACCTGGGTTTGGAATAAGGACCAGAGGGTACAACATGCAGTAGCGAGCCAGGACGACATGCGGATTTTTCAGAAGTTTCACACAGCCTTAACCAGAATGAAGATCCAAATGTGGGAGCTGGCTTGCCTGCGAAAGCGACAGTTCAGTCACAGATGCAGCGACTGACGCACCACCTTCGCGGGCAAGCCCGCACCCACAGAGGATCTGCGCTTAACTGACAGCCCCTCTCTCAGTGTTAATCCTGTTTCGGCTCGCGGATCTTGTACCAGGCCACATACAGCGCCGGCAGAAACAGCAACGTGAGCAATGTCGCAATGATGATCCCACCAATCATCGCGTAAGCCATCGGCCCCCAAAACACCTCCCGTGCGATCGGGATCATGCCCAGGCTCGCCGCCGCAGCAGTCAGCAGAATCGGTCGACGCCGGTGTTCGGTCGCCTCCACCACCGCATCCCACGGCGTGTAGCCGGCCTCTTCGTATTCGTGGATCTGAGTGACCAGAATCACCGAGTTGCGGATGATGATGCCGATCAGCGCCAGAATCCCCAGGATCGCCACAAAGCCCATGGGCGTGCCCGTGGGGATCAACGCCAGTACCACGCCGATCAGCCCCAGTGGCGCGACACTCGCCACCAGGAACATCTTCTGCACGCTGTGCAACTGGATCATCAGGAAGGTGGCCATCAGGAACAGCATCAACGGCACCACCTTGGCGATAGGCCCCTGAGCCTTGCCACTTTCTTCCACGGTACCGCCGGTGGCGACTTTGTAGCCCACCGGCAAGCCTTCGCTGAATTTCTCGATGGTCGGCGCCAACTGCTTGACCAGGTCGGTCGGCTGCATTTCATCGCGCACGGCGGCCTTGATGGTGATGGTCGGCTTGCGGTCGCGGCGCCACACCAGCGGCTGCTCCAGCTCGTAACGCACGGTGGCGAACGCCAGCAGTGGAATCGAGGTGCCGTTGGGCGTGACGATCTGCAGGTTCTGCAAGGTCTCCGGGGTGCCCCGCTCGGCATCTTCGGCGCGGCCGACCACGTTGATCAGGTAGATATCGTCGTGCACCTGGGTCACCGCCGCGCCGCTGACCACGCTGTTCATCAACTGCGCCACGTCTTCCGACGACAGCCCCAATTGCCGCGCCTTGTCTTGGGCGATGTCCACCCGCAGCACTTTGCCCGGCTCGTTCCAGTCGTAGATGATCTCGCCCAAATGGGTGTTCTGGTCGAGCAAGGTCGCCAGTTCAATGGCGTGCTTGCGCACCTGGTCGATGTCTTTGCCAGACACACGGTACTGGATCGGCCGCCCTACCGGCGGGCCCATTTCCAGCGGCTGCACGTAGCTGCCGATACCGACAAAATCATCGCGCAGGCGCTGTTGCAGGCGGGCGATCAGGGCGCCACGCTCTTCCAGGCCCTTGCTCACGATCACCAGCTGCGCGTAGTAGGGGTTTTCCAGCTGCTGGTCCAGCGGCAGGTAGAAACGAATCGCGCCCTGGCCGATGTAGGTGCTCCAACGGGCGATGTCCGGGTCGTCCTTGATGATCGCCTCGAGGCGGTCGACGGCCTTGCGCGTCTCGTTGATCGAGACGTTTTGCGGCAGGTTCAGGTCGACGAGGATTTCCGGGCGGTCCGACGACGGGAAGAACTGGTTCTGCACAAACTGCATGGAAAACACCGAGGCCACGAACAACGCCACGGTGATGCCAATCGCCCACCAGCGGTTACGCATGGCCCACAGCATGCCGCCATTGAAGGCCCGGCCAATGCGCCCTGGCTCGGCGTTGTGCGGTTTCACATTGGCACTGAGGATATGCACGCCGATCACCGGCGCAAACAGCACCGCCACCACCCACGACACCAGCATCGCCACGGCAATCACCGCGAATAGAGTAAAGGTGTACTCGCCCGCCGAACTGGCGTTGAGGCCAATCGGCACGAAGCCGGCCACGGTCACCAGGGTGCCGGTGAGCATCGGGAACGCCGTGGAGGTATAGGCGTAAGTCGCCGCCTGTTCCTTGGTTTCGCCTTTTTCCAGGCGCGTGATCATCATCTCCACGGTGATCATCGCGTCATCCACCAGCAGGCCGAGGGCGATGATCAACGCGCCCAGCGACACACGCTGCATGGTGATGCCGCTGTATTCCATGAACACAAATACCAGCGCCAGCACCAACGGGATCGAGCACGCCACCACCAACCCGGCGCGCATGCCGAGGCTGATAAAGCTCACCACCAGCACGATGATCACCGCCTCGAACAATGCGCTGGTGAAGCCACCGACGGCCTCCTCCACCACTTCGGCCTGGTCGGACACCTTGTGCACGCCGACGCCCACCGGCAGGTCGGCGGTCAGCTCGTCCATGCGCCCGTGCAGGGCCTTGCCGAACGACTGGATATTGCCGCCCTTCTGCATGGCGATGGCCAAGCCAATCGCCGGTTTGCCGTTGAAGCGGAACATCGGCCGCGCCGGGTCCACATAACCACGGCTGATGTCGGCAATATCCGCCAGCCGGTAGAAACGGTCATTGAGGCGCAGGTTGACGTTGGCCAGGTCTTTCTCCGAGGCGAACTGCCCGGAGGTGCGCACGGAGATGCGTTCGGGCCCTGCCTCGATCACCCCGGCCGGGGTCACGGCGTTTTGCGATTGCAGGCTTTGCACGACCTGGCGCTGATCAATGCCCAGGGCCGCGAGTTTGCGCGTGGAGAAATTCAGGTAAATCACTTCGTCTTGCTGGCCGATCATCTCGACCTTGCCCAGCCCTGGCACCGAGCGGATCTCGGCGCGCACTTGCTCTACGTAGTCACGCAGCTGGCGCATCGACAGGCCATCGCCGGTAAAGGCATACACCGAGCCGAACACGTCACCGAATTCATCGTTGAACGACGGCCCCTGCAAGCCCTGGGGGAAGGTGCCGCGAATGTCATCGATCTTCTTGCGAACCTGGTACCAGATCTCCGGGATAGCCTTGGCGCTGGTGGTGTCCTTGAGGAACACGAACACCGTGGACTCGCCGGGCCGGGTGTAGCTTTTCACGTAGTCGAGGGAGTCGAGTTCCTCGAGTTTTTTCTCGATGCGGTCGGTGACCTGCTTGAGGGTTTCTTCCTGGGTCGCGCCCGGCCAGCGGGTCTGGATGACCATGGTCTTGATGGTGAACGACGGGTCTTCTTCACGGCCCAGGTTCATGTACGAGAACACGCCCATCAGCAGCGCGACGAACATCAGGTACCAGACGAAGGACTGATGCTTGAGGGCCCAGTCGGATAAGTTGAAGCTCCCTTTCATCGCGGGCTGTCCTCGTCGATTTTGACTTTTTGCCCGGGTTTCAGGCTGTTCACGCCGGCGGTGACAATGCGCTCGCCGGGTTTGACGCTGCCATTGAGCAAGGCGCTGTGAGCATCACGACTGATGACCGTGACCTCGCGGGGTTGTACGGTCTGGCTCTGGGTATCGAGCAGCCAGATACGGGTCTTGCCGTCGACTTCCTGCAAGGCGCTCAGGGGCAGTTCGATGCGCGGGGCGATGGCGGTGCTCAAAGTCACGCTGATTGCCGTGCCCAGGCGGAACGCGGGCGGGGTTTCGGCCAGGCTCAGGCGTGCGCGACGGGTGCGCGTGGCGCTTTGGGCCTGAGGCTCGATCTCACGCACCACGGCGGTGGTGTGCACGCTGGGGTCCAATTGCCCGGCGACCAGGAACACCACATCGGCAGGCAGACGTTCAGCCAAGCCGGCGGGCAAGTCGATCACGGCTTCCTTGATGTCCGGACGGGCCAGGGTCACCACCTGCTGGCCGGCGCTGACCACCTGGCCGGCCTCGGCATTCCAGGCGGTGACGATGCCGGCGTGGTCGGTGCGCAGTTCGGCGTAGTTGAGCTGGTCCTTGGCTTGATTGACCGAGGCGCGGGCCTGGTCGAGGGTCGCCTGGGTGGTTTTCAGGTCGGTCTGGGCCACATCCAATTGAGCCTGTGCGCCGACGCCACGGTTGAACAGTTCCTGTTGCCGCCGAGCGTTGGCCTGGGCGTTGATGAACTGCGCCTGTACCCGCGCCAGGTCGCCCTGGGCGGCACGTAATTGGTTCTGCTGGTCGGTGGGGTCAAGCACGGCGAGCAAGGCGCCTTTCTGCACTTCGGCGCCGACATCCACGGCGCGACGGGCGATGCGGCCAGGCACGCGGAAACCCAGGTTGCTTTCATAGCGGGCCTGGATGGTGCCGGCGAAACGACCGAGGTTTTCCTGATCTTCAGCCTTCACTTCCATGGACAGCACGGGCCGTATGGGTTCGGGCGGCGCCTCTTCCTTGGAGCAGGCCACCAGCAACAGGCTGACGGCGACAATGAGCGTCAGTTGCTTCATGGCTGCGCTCCGGGTTGGGCGATCTCGACGACCATGCCGGGGTGCAGCAATTGCCCACCGGCTATCACGACTTTTTCACCGCCGTTGAGGCCCTCGCCGATGATCACTTTGCCGGTGAGGTAGCGCGCCACGGTGACCTTGTGCAACTGCGCCTTGCCCTCGCCGTCCACCAGCCATACGGCTGGCTCGTTGAGGTCTTTGGTCAGGGCCGACCAGGGCAGCTCGATGCTCGCCTTGGCCGGGCCATTGGCGGTGGCGCTGACCACCGAGCCCAGCTCCATGCCCTTGGGCAGGCTTTGCAGGGCGATCTTCACTTGCACGGTGCCGGTATTGGCGGCCACGGCGGGCGTGACTTCGCGGACTTTGCCCACGGCCTTGATGCTCGGGTTGTCCAGCAGGCTGACGGTAATCGGCGCGTCGGGCGGCGGCTCAACCAGCAAGGACTCATACACGTTGAACACGGCGTCACGCTCGCCATCGCGGGCCAGGCTGAAGATCGGCACGGTAGCTTGTACCACTTGGCCGACTTCGGCCTGGCGCGCCGTGATGATCCCCGGTGCATCGGCGATCAACGCGGTGTAGCCCAATTGTTCGCGGGCATTGGCCAACTGCGCCTGGGCAGCGGCCAGGGCACTTTGACTGCTGCGCAGCGCGGCCTGGGCGGCGTCGTATTCGCTGCGGCTGGTATAACCTTTGGGCAAGAGTTTTTCCTGGCGCACGAAGGCGGCGGCGGTCTGCTTGACCCGCGCCTGTTCAGCCACAACCTGAGCCTGGGCGGAATCGACATTGGTTTGCAGGTCCTTGGGGTCGAGCTTGGCCAGCACTTGCCTGGCCGTTACTCGGTCGCCCACGTCGACCATGCGCTGGATGATCTTGCCGCCCACGCGAAAGGACAGATCGGTTTGCACCCGCGCCTGGATATCACCGGTCAACGTGACCGCCGCGGCAAAATCCGCCGACTGCACCGTTTGCACGAACACCCGTGAATGCTGCTTGGGCTCGGCCTTGTCTTGGCCACAGCCACTGAGCAGCGCCAGGAGGCCAAGGCTGAAAATAAATGTCGAAGTGCGACCGCCCATGCAGGCTCCTTTTGCGTGATGCCGACGTTCAAGTGTGTATGCGACTGTGAGCTTAGATCAGGGTTCCTTATCTGCATGGAGGATCCCATACTCCAATGGTTCCCACGCTGACTAAATACACATGCTTAAAACCCTCGCGGTGGCCAATTACCGCTCGATCAACAAATTGGTGGTGCCCCTGGACCGGCTGAACCTGGTGACTGGGCCCAATGGCAGCGGCAAGTCCAACCTGTATCGCGCCCTGCGCCTGTTGGCCGAAACCGCCCAGGGCGGGGTGATCAATGCGCTGGCCCGTGAAGGCGGGCTGGATTCCACATTCTGGGCCGGGCCGGAAAACATCAGCCGGCGCATGCGCAATGGCGAAGTGCCGGTGGAGGCCGTGGTTGCCCAAGGCGTCAAACGCTTGCGCCTGGGCTTTGCCGGGGAGGACTTCAGCTACGCCATCTCCCTGGGCATGCCCATCCCGGTTCCCGGCAGCGAGTTCAAACTGGACCCGGAAATTAAAAAGGAATGTATCTGGGCCGGCCCCCTCTACCGCCCGGCCAGCCTGTTGGTGCAGCGTTCGGGCCCGATGGTACGCGCCCGTGATGGCCGCGCCTGGGACGTACTGGCCCAGCACACGCCCAACTATCACAGCCTGTTCGATCAGGTCGGCAGCCTGCGCGGTTCGCCGGAAGTGTTGCTGCTGCGCGAAAGCATCCGTGGCTGGCGTTTTTATGATCACTTTCGCAGCGATGTGGATGCGCCGGTACGTCAGCCGCAATTAGGCACGCGCACGCCGGTGCTGCATCACGACGGTCGGGATCTGGCGGCCGCGTTACAGACGATTCGCGAAGTGGGCGATGTCGAGGCGTTGCAGCACGCGGTCAGTGATGCCTTCCCCGGCGCACGGTTGCATATCGAACCCTTGCAGGGCGGACGCTTTGCCATTGAGTTCTATCAAGAAGGCTTACTGCGCCCGTTGTCGGCGGCGGAACTGTCGGACGGCACCCTGCGCTACCTGCTGCTGATCGCCGCGCTGCTGACGCCAAGGCCACCGACCATGATGGTGCTGAACGAGCCGGAGACCAGCCTGCACCCGGACTTGTTGCCAGCACTGGCGCGCTTGATTATCCAGGCCTCGAAACAGTGCCAGGTGTGGGTGGTGAGCCATGCCAGCCGGTTGATTGCGGCGTTGCAGCAGGATGAGGGGTGTAACTCGATTGTGTTGGAGAAGGTGATGGGGGAAACGCGGATTGTGGGACAAGGCATTTTGGATGCACCGGCTTGGCATTGGCCGGAGTAGGAGCGAGCTTGCTCGCGAAAAACGTCAACGATAACGCAGCGTTATCTGGTAGCCCGCGTTGCCTGTGCGTTCTTCGCGAGCAAGCTCGCTCCTACAAGGACGTGTTCAATCAGCCCTGCCACTTACCGCCTTCCACAATCACACTCTCAGGCTTGGTGTCATCGCTCAGCTCTTTACGCACATATTGGTCATAGAGCTTGAGTAGGAATTTCTCCTCGCCCAACTTTGCCAGCTCGGCATTCACCCAGTCACGCAGCTCGGTATTGCCCTTCTTCACCGCCGGGGCAATCGGCGCTTCATCACCCAGTTTCTCTTCCAGCACACGGTAACCTGGGTTCTGCTTGGCCCAACTGAACAACACCAGATTATCCTGCGCATACGCATCACCACGGCCAGCCGACAGCGCCTGCAGCGACTCGGAGTTCTTCTCGAACTTGAGCAGCTTCCAGTCCGGGTGGTTCTTGGTCAGCCAGATATCCGCCGTGGTGCCAGTGGTGACGATGGTCGTGCGGGTGGCCAGGTCATCCAGGCTTTTGACGGCGCTGTCATTCGGCACCAGGGCCTGGACCGCGACTTTCAGATTGGGGTTGGTAAAGTCCACCGCTTCCTTGCGTTCAGGCGTCACGGTCATATTGGCGAGGATCAGGTCGACCTTGTCGCTTTGCAGGAAGGGAATGCGGCTGGCCGGTTCCACGGCAACAAATTCCACTTTGTTTTCGTCGCCCAGCAGGTCCTTGGCGAATTGCCGGCCGATGTCGGTATCGAAGCCGACATAGCGACCGGCTTCGTCCACAAAGCCGAAGGGTGGCTTGTCGGTAAACACGCCGACAATCAGTTTATCCCGCGCTTTGATTTTGTCGATGTAGCTCACAGCCGCAGGTTTTACCGGCTCTTCGGCCTTTTTATCGCAGCCGGCCAGCAAGGCGACGGCAAACAGTGGCAGCAGTAACTTTTTCATATCAGCTCCAGTTCCTTGATCTTTTTGGGCAGTGTTGAAACAAAGGAGAACTTCTCCAGGAACTGCTGCGCGCGTGCGGTCTGCGGGTTCGTAAAGAATGCCTCGGGGGTGTTGTGTTCGAGGATTCGACCGGCCTCCATGAACACCACGCGGTCGGCGACGGCGCGGGCGAAGGCCATTTCGTGGGTAACGATCAGCAGGGTCATGCCATCGCGGGCCAGGCCCTGGATCACTTCCAGCACCTCCTTGACCATCTCCGGGTCGAGGGCCGCGGTGACTTCGTCAAACAGCATGACCTGGGGGTTCATGCACAACGAGCGCACGATAGCGATGCGTTGTTGCTGGCCGCCGGAAAGCTGGCGAGGGAAGGCATCGCGCTTGTCGGCCAGGCCCACGCGCTCCAGCAGTTTTTGCGCCTGCTCACGGGCCTCGCGGGGGTCGCGCTTTTGCACTTTCAGCGGGCCGAGCAGGATGTTGTCCAGCACGCTCATGTGCGGGAACAGGTGGTAGCTCTGGAACACCATGCCGATGTCCTGGCATACCTGGCGCCAGTCGGTGGTTTTATCCAACAGCTCAAGGCCTGCAAACCGCAGACTGCCGCTGTGTGCCACTTCCAAACCGTTCAAACAACGCAGCAAGGTGCTTTTGCCACAACCGCTGGGGCCGAGGATCACCACCACCTCGCCGCTTTGCACGCTCAGGTCGATGCCCTTGAGCACCTGCGTCTCGCCGAAGAATTTGTTGAAACCCTGGAACTCGATCAATGCGCTCATGCTTGGGCCCAGCGCCGTTCCAGCACCTTGGAGGCGGCTGACAACGGGTAGCAGATAAAGAAGAAAAACAGGAACAGCGCACCGTAGATCAATACAGACTCATAGGTGCGCTCGATGATTTGCTGGCCGACCTTGATCACATCCACCACACCAATCAGCACCGCCAGGGAGCTGGTCTTGATGATGCGCGTGTACACGTTGATGGTCGGCGGCGTCATGCGCTTGAGGGCCTGGGGCAGCAGCACATAGCCGTACAACTGTGGGCCGGACAGGCCAATCGACAGGCCCGCTTCGCGCTGGCCACGGGGCAACGAATGCAGCGCGCCACGCACCACTTCGCCCACCTCGCTGGCGCCCCACAACGACAGCACCAGCACCGCGCACCAGAAACTCGGAATGCTCAGGCCGAAGAAGATCGGCAGGCCAAAAAACAGCAGGTACAACCACACCAGCACCGGAATGGCGCGAAACAGTTCCAGGTAGACCCGCAGCACGCCGTTGATCGCCTTGTTATTCAAGGTGCGCAGCACGCCGTAGAGCACGCCGCCCACCGTACTGAAGGCGATGCTCAAAAACGAAATCGACAGGGTTTGCGCAGCGCCCTTGCTCAGTTGCGGCAACGACACCCAGAGCAACTCAAGACCCGAACTGGCCATGCTGGAGCCTCCTTTCCAGGCGGCTGAGCAACAGCGACAACGGCAGGAACAACAGCACGCAAATCAGCGTCAGCACGGCGAGCATTTCGTAGGTCTTGTAGTAGAGGGCGATGTAGCTCTTGGTGGTGTAGAGAATCTCCGGCACCGCCACCGCGGACACCACGGTGGTTTCCTTGAGCAGGAAAATGAAATTGGCGAACAACGCCGGCAGGCTGAGGATACCGGCCTGGGGCAGAATCACATGGCGCAGCAGTTGCCAGTCGGACAGGCCAATGGACTTGCCCGACTCGATTTGCGCCAGCGGCACCGCTTCCACACCGGCGCGCAGCACTTCGGTGAGGTAGGCGCCGCCCAGAAAGGTCATGGTGATAATCGCCGCCCAGAACCCGGAAATATTGAAACCCAGGGCCGGCAGCGCGAAGTAGACGAAAAACAGCTGGATCAACAGCGGCGTGTTACGCGCCAGCTCTACATACAACGCCACCAGGCGCGACAGGTAAGGCGTGCGAAACACCAGCAGCGCAGCGTTGATCAGCGCCACCAGCAAGGAGGTGGCAATGGCGATCAGGCCGACTTGCAGCGTCACACCCACGGCCTTGAGAAACGCCGGCAGGGTGCTGAGGATAAAAGCGAAATCGAAGGTCATGTGCAGTCCATATCGCCGCATGGGTAATGCCGCGAGCGCAGTCCGTGCCGACGTGGATAACGTCAGCTAGCGCGAACTTTAAAGGTATAAAAATCAAAGTTTAAATACCTAGATAGCATATCCATATCACCAAAAAACTTACCTCTGTGGGAGCTGGCTTGCCTGCGATAGCGGTCCGTCAGGTACAGATGTGACACTGACCCACCGCTATCGCAGGCAAGCCAGCTCCCACAGTCTTTGAGTGTATTTCAGATAAAAAAACGCCGACGCTGTAGTAGCCGTCGGCGTTGAAACCTTGAAGGAGTTTTGGCTTACATCAGAACGCTGGCACCACCGCGCCGTTGTACTTCTTCTCGATGAAAGCTTTGACTTCCGGGCTGGTCAGGGCCTTGGCCAACTTCTGGATAGCATCGCTGTCCTTGTTGTCCGGGCGCGCCACCAGGAAGTTCACGTACGGCGACTTGGCGTCTTCGATGATCAACGCGTCCTTGGCCGGGTTCAGGCCAGCTTCCAGGGCGTAGTTGGTGTTGATCAGGTCGAGGTCAACCTGGTCCAGTACCCGTGGCAGCAGGGCCGATTCCAGCTCTTTGAATTTCAGGTTCTTGGGGTTGCTGGCGATGTCTTTCGGCGTGGCCAAGGCGTTGGTCGGGTCTTTGAGGGTGATCACACCGGCCTTTTGCAGCAGCAACAGGGCGCGGCCGCTGTTGGAGCCTTCGTTAGGGATAGCCACGGTGGCGCCGTCTTTCAGATCTTCAATTTTCTTGATCTTTTTCGAGTAGCCGCCGAAGGGTTCAACGTGCACACCCACCACGGTAATCAGGTTGGTGCCCTTACCTTTGTTGAAGTTTTCCAGGTACGGCAGGGTCTGGAAATAGTTGGCGTCCAGACGTTTCTCAGCGACTTGCACGTTCGGTTGTACATAATCGGTAAAGACTTTGATCTGCAGGTCCACACCTTCCTTGGCCAGGGTCGGCTTGATCAGCTCGAGGATTTCGGCGTGCGGGATCGGCGTAGCAGCCACCACCAGCTTTTCGTTGGCCTGGGCGAAGCCGGCAGTCAGGGCAGCCGCCAGAGCGGTAAACAACAGAACCTTTTTCATGCAATGTCCTTCTAACGACCGTTTTTATGTGAGGTGCCAGCGAAGTGCTATCGCGGCGTGGTGAGGACAATACCTAGATTTTTTATTCCCGAACAATATCTTTTATTCACGTTGATATTCCATTTTGCTCATACAGGAATTTACGCACCGATTCCTTCTCGGCTGGGCTGGCGCTGGCAAAAATTCGTCGTACTTGCTCCAGCGGCGAACCCGCCACCGGCAAGTTCAAATGCTCGGGCAAGATTTCATCGCCACTGCTCACCAGCAAGGCAAAGTGAATGACGTTTTCCAGTTCACGGGTATTGCCCGGCCAGGTGTGTTGCTCCAGCACCTGCTGGGCGGCGTCGCTGATCAGCGGCACCGGGAGGTCCAGGCGCTGGCTGTAGATGCCGAGGAAATATTCGGCCAGGGACAAGATATCCCCCACCCGCTCGCGCAACGCTGGCAGGTCCAGCCGGCCTTCGCTCAAGTAATGAAACAGACGCTCGTGGAACTTGCCCACGGCCACGGCTTGGGCCAAGTCGATGCTGGTGGCGGCCACCAGGCGCACATCCACCGGGCTCGGCTGATGGGCACCGACACGGGTGACTTCGTGGTTTTCCAGGGCCGCGAGCAACTTCACCTGGATCGGCAGCGGCAAGTCGCCAATCTCATCCAGGTACAAGGTGCCGCCGTTGGCCGAGCCGAACCATCCCGCCCGGCTGCTCGCCGCACCACTGTGGCTACCGGCGGCATAGCCGAACAACTCGGCATCGGCATAGGTGGGGCTGATGGCGCCACAGTTGACCGAGACAAACAGGCCAGTACGGTCGCTGCCACGGTGAATGTGCCGCGCCAGCAATTCTTTACCGCTGCCGGTCTCACCACGAATCAATACGGGCAAGGCACGCGGCGCAAGGCTTTCCAACTCTTCACGCAGTTGGCGTGACCGTGGGTCGACGAACACCAGCGCCTTGGCGCGGATGCTCAACGGGCTTTTTTCGGCATCGGGAAAGGTCAGCAACGGCTGGCCAAAGGTTTCATGCAGACTCATGGCAGGCTCCCGCCCCAATCCGCACAGGGACGGGGCGTTGAAAAATATTAGGCGCTGCGCCGAGCGTGGTGCTCGAGGCGATGTTGCAGGCGATAGAGGTAAGCAAACCCTTGCTCCCAGCGCCGGTGGCCGGACTTCACATTGATATGCCCGGCGCCCGACAAGATGCCGGCTTCGGCGCCCCATTGACGCGCCAGGTCCAGAGCCCTGGGGGCGCTCACGGCACTGTCGTTATCGGAGCTGACCACCTGGCTGGGAAATGGCAGCAGGTCAGTTGGAATAGGGGCGAAATTGCGCAGTGCAGGGGCACACGCAGGGCGCTCGACATCCGCCGGAGCCACCAGCAACGCACCGCGTACCTGTCGCAAGAACTGCACGGGTGCGGTGGCGGCCCAGTGGGCCACGGTGATGCAGCCCAGGCTATGGGCGATCAGGATAACCGGCGTACTGTCAGCAGCGATGGCCTCGGCCAGTGCCGCCACCCAATCCTCGCGACGCGGCGTCAGCCAATCGGCCTGCTCCACCCGTGCGCTGTTGGGCAAGCTGTTCTGCCAATGGGTTTGCCAATGATCTTCTGGCGATCCTTGCCAGCCCGGCACGATCAGATAACGAATCGACTCGCTGTGCATGGGTGTGCCCTCCTGCAACGTTTAGCGTTGCAGCTCAGTATAGGGACGACCTTCAAACAGAATAAGGAATAAAAAAGAATTTATTAATAACAAAATAGAATTTAGCCGTGTCTCCCCGCCCACACCTCAGGAAACGCCATCGCTCGCCCCGACACCCAGGTGTCAGAGCGAGACGATGCCCTTCTCTTTGGCGAAGCTGGATTACTTTCCAGATGAGCAATCAGTGGTCACGTTCAAGCGTCCAGCGCTCACTTATTGCTCATGCCGCCAAGCCTATACCCGCATTAACGAGAATGCTGCATGGAGTGCTCCGCCCCGATAGAAACCCCAAACTTATGATTCATCGGCATATAATAATCTCTCAACTCAGTGTATTTTTTTGCATAATTTTCGGGAAGGAGAACACGAGCATTCAAGAGCTCGTTTATTTCATCGACAATCGGAAAGAAACCGTAATTCTCTCGTTCGAGCACATCCCCAAACATTCTCGGACCGGTTATTTCAAAAATCTTTGTTTCATACTCTTTATAAGCCTGTTGCTCTGCGGTTGTCGCTTCCTCAGGCAGGAACGGACGATTTGCCTGCAACCAGGATTCATTAGCCTTGTATCGCTGATAAGATTCTTCCATAAGGGTATCGAGCAAAGGATTGTCGGGATGGCTAGCAAAATTACTTGTATTGAACCCATTGAAGTCCGTGGCAGCGTAAGTAACGGGCGAATTCATCAGAATATCATTTGGAGTGGCTTTCAGCATGACATCGCCTACCCCCTTAGTCAGAACATCGTCAGTATCGAGATAAATACCACCGTATTTTTTTATCAGCGCAACGCGCATGACGTCAGACGAGGCCGATAAATTCTGCCCTTGTCCTGAGCGAAAATACTGATACATCTCCCCATACTTGCCGGCATTGAGTTCTCGAAAAGCCTCCTCTTCTTTCAAATCGTGAACTTCAAGCCCACCCACTCGGTGATCCAGAGCGGATTTTATCTTCTGAAAGGCCCCAGCGTTATTGGCATCCACGTGAACGATAGACTTATACCCCGGGCTTTTCCTGGAGTTCTCAATAATATTTTCGAGCAAATGCTCTGGCATCTCATTGCCTGCCCAAAAATAGTGGATGACTTTTGGCACTTCTGTAGCGGCGGAAGGCAGCGACGGCAGTGGCGGTACTTTCAGTGTTTTATTAATAGTCGAAACCGGTGCACTTTTACTCCCGGCAGTCGCCTCGGCTTTAGTACCACTCAGCCACTTTCCTTGCCCCTTACGCCAATAAAAAATGTCATTCACTTGCCCGTTCTCGTTGAGCCCACGCCAGAGGCGTGCCTCTACGTCATACGTAACTTTTGTACCGTACTGATCTACAAAAACCATGTAGTCTTGCAAGAACATTTGATGGATATCGTCCATCGGAATCGTGAATTCCTCGAGGATCTTCGGAGGCGCAACAGGGCTCATCGGGTATCCTATCTGGCCATTGACACGTCGTGGCGGGTTGAAGTTTGGCCGCCCTTGTTCGGTGACTTGAGTGGGCGCCTGGGCTGCAATATCACCCCCTGCAACAATGCCCTCCCCGGAGACCCGCTCTGTCAGCACCTTCGCAAGCGGCGCCCCCGCATGAGTGGCTAATGGCGGCACGGCGTTCAATACGCCAAAAACGATACGGTCAGCCCCCGTCGCTTTGCCTTTGACGACATCATCAATACCGATGCCTGCCTGGGTGACCCCGGCAGCCAGGAAGAAAATATCCAGCCCTATGGCTACTTCCGGCATGACCAGCGCCAGTGGTGTCATGAACATTGCGACCTTTGTGGCCTCTTCCACACCCTGCAGTATCTTGTTCTTGGTGTAGTCGCCATCGCTGACAATGGCATTGTCGGCATCCGAGTAAGAACGCTCTTTTTGCCGAACCTTGACCGCTTCAAAAGGATCGCCACTTAATGGCTCAACGGTGATAAAACGATCCGGCACCCAGCCATTGAGCCCCGAAAGAAACGCGTTCCCTGCCGCCTGCGCTTCGGACCAATTGGCCATCCCTTCCAAGGTTTGACGCACACCATCTGAAAACGACCTTCTGGCCTGGTCCTTGAGGGAGAAATGCGTCAACAGTGATTCACGCTTTACAGGATCCCTGGCTTGCTCGGCCAGCCACGTTTTCATTTGTTCCGGATTGTCGAAGCGATGGATCGGCGAGGAATTGCCAGGGATGTAAAGCAATGTGAGCTGGGTTTTGCGGTCGGTCACACACATCAAGTCGGTGGACTGAAAGCCATTGATGCTCAGCAGACCGACATCCAGATCCGGGTCCTTGACCGCAGGCATTGTAAAATCCTGGGCGGTCAGCTCGGACCATTCCTTTTGCGCAACAGGCCCCAACGCACGCTGGGCGAGTGCTGCCTCGGCAGGCTTAAGCGAGCCTTCCAAGCGTTGTAGATTGATCGCTTTAACAAAAGAGATTTTACTCAATGATGTATATGAGCCGCTGTGCTTGTCCCAAAAGCTATCAAGGGTATTTTTATACAGTTTAGTCCGGTCTGTATCCCAGACTAATGCTTTAAAATCATCAACGGGTATGGATACCTGAGTATCCGAAGTATAAGGCGCAGCCCCCTGAGCACTCGGTTCCCGGTAAATACCTTGCCGACTGTTTGCCTCTTCGACCCAGCCGTCAATTTTATTGTAAACATACACTACCGGAGAAAAATATTTGGCAATTTTTCGAAACCAACCCTCATTATCCTCAATCGTTACATCTTGCCTGTTCTTCAGCGCCGCCTGTGTCAGTGTTATTTTTTCGACGACGTCTTTTTCGTCTTCCCCATTATCTTTAAATGTAACCAGAAACGTTTTATCGGGATCAAGATCCAATCCCCAGCGCTGCTTTATCGCTGCGGACAAGATTGTTGAAATTTCTTTTTCGGGGGTTATAAAATCGCCAGAATGCTTAATAATATAAGACTCTATATTAGCGTTTTTCTTCAATGTCGAACTTCCGTTGTTCGTCCCCCTGGAGACGCCGGCAGACTCCCCCCCTTTTGATGCACCGTATTTTCTCTGGTAGTCAACCAAACTTGGCGGCTTACAGGCTGAAGGATGTTTGAGACGTGGTGAACCGGAGGGTGGAGAGACCACCACCGGGGAATTTTCTACAGGCTTATCAGTTGACACCTGCGGATTTACAAACGTGTTTACCAGCTGAACAGGAAACCGTATAGGCATGTAATTTCTCCATTAATTAAATTGCTCCATGCACTGCCCAGCATAATCATGTCGTCCAGAATTGCACGCTTGGAAACACTCAAAAACATGTAAATTCTTTTCCTGTGCAACATCCATAAATACCTGACCCTTAAATAAAAAAAGGCCGCACCCTGCCAAGGAAAGCGGCCCAAAAACTGTCGAGATTTTTTGAAACTACCGTGCGGTGATCACCGACAACTTGGTAATCCCCGCGCGCTCGATCGACGCCATGGCGCGCGCCACTTCGCCATAATTCACACCGTCATCGGCCTGCAGTTGCACCCGTACATCGGGGTCCTTGGCCTTGGCCGCCTGCAGGTTGAACTCCAGCAGGTCCGGCTGGATGGCGTCCTTGTTGATAAACACTTTGCCTGCGCCGTCGATGCTCACCACCAGCGGGTCTTTCTGCTCGACCGGCGCTACGGCCTGGGTCTTGGGCAGGTTGATCGGGATGGAGTTGGTCAACAGCGGCGCGGTGACGATAAACACCACCAGCAGCACCAGCATCACGTCCACCAGCGGCGTGACGTTGATCTCGCTCAGCACCTCATCACTGTCTTGCGTGGAGAAGGCCATGTCAGGACGCCTCCTTCACTTTTTGCGGGCTGGCGACGCTGGCTTTGGTCAGTGTCGGATGCAACAGCACGCGGAATGAGTTCTTCTGCGCCAGGCTGTAGAAGTCGTGGGCAAAGTCATCCAGGTCTGCCGCCGTCAGCTTCAGGCGGCGCAGGAAATAGTTGTAGACCAACACCGCAGGCACCGCGACGGCGATCCCCACGCCGGTCGCGACCAGCGCCGCCCCGATCGGGCCTGCCACGGTTTCCAGGCTGGCGGACCCGGCGGCGCTGATCCCCTTCAGCGCTTCCATGATGCCCCACACGGTGCCAAACAGGCCGATAAACGGCGAGGTGCTGCCGATACTGGCAACTACGGCCAGGCCGGTCTCCAGGGAGCGGCGCTCGCGCACGATTTGCTGGCGCAGGGCGCGTTCGAGGCGGTCCTGGTGATTGATCGCCTGGCTCAAATCCGCAGCGTGGGTGGTATCGCCCACCTGGATCGCGGCATAGCCAGCTTGGGCTACACGGGCGGCGGCGCCAGGCTGGGTGTCGGCGAGTTCGGCGGCCGAGTCGAGGCTCGATGCCGCCCAGAACTGTTTGTGAAACTTGCGATCCTGGGCCTTGAGGCGACCGAACTGCACGCCCTTGAGCAAGGCCAGGCCCCAGGTGGCGACCGAAAAGGCCACCAGCAGCCAGATCACCGCGCTTTCGATGGATTCAAGTGGAGATGCCAATGCCATGATGTTTTCCCTCTGCGCCGCTGAATAGTTAATGGATCTTGAAATCGATGGGTACGCTGACCCAGCCGTTCTGGGCCACATCGCCCTGCTTGGCGGGCACGAAACTCCAGCGCTTCACCGCTGCCAATGCCGCGTCATCCAACTGCTGGCGACCGCTGCTTTTTTGCACCTGGATCTCACCCGGTTTACCGCTGGCCAGCACCTGCACGCGCAGCAACACCGTGCCTTCCCAACCGCGGCGCTGAGCCAGTGACGGGTATTCCGGCGCCGGGTTTTTCAGGTACGCGGCGTTGGCCGAAGCAGGCGTCACCGGCTCTGGCGCCGCAGGTGCGGGCGGTGCAGGTGGCGCTGGCGTCGGTGGTGCAGGTGGC
Source organism: Pseudomonas sp. AL10 (assembly GCF_029960685.1). Taxonomy (NCBI): domain Bacteria; kingdom Pseudomonadati; phylum Pseudomonadota; class Gammaproteobacteria; order Pseudomonadales; family Pseudomonadaceae; genus Pseudomonas; species Pseudomonas sp. AL10. Next base: position 132,555 of record NZ_JASBQZ010000002.1, on the reverse strand, counting down.
TGCTCGACGGCCTTGGGGGCCGGCTTGGGCTCAGGTTTAGGCACGGGCTTGGGCTTGGGTTTCACAATGGGTTTGGGCGGCGCCGGCTTGGCCGCCAACTCATCCACCACCGGCGGCGGTGGCTCGACCACAGGCGGAGGCGGTGGTGGCGGTACAGGCGGTGGCGGTTCAACCACCGGCGGCGCCGGCTGGGAAAATTCGATGGTCATCGGTGGAATTTCCGGCGGCACAATCGGCAGCACCGGCGTGGGTTTCTGGCTCACCCAATAGATCACTGCACCGTGCAGCGCCAACACCAGCAACCCGAGCAAAACCCCTTCGCGGCGGCTGGAAAAACGCTTCGGGGTCTTCTGCAGGCGCAATTGCCCCAACGGCGCGCGATGCGGCCGGCCAAGGTCGACCAACTCACCACTCGGTGCCTGGCGCCACTGCGCCTCGGGTGCACTGGCGGCGGTCTGGACATTGCCCATTGATTCACTCCCTGCGGTTTTGAAAAACCGACGGGGCCTACGTGAAGGCCCGTCGAGGGCTGAATCATCGGGGCCAGACACTTATCTCTTAAAGTAATCTTTAAAGTTATAAATAGAACAAAATTGCATATATAAAACAGCCGTTAACGCCAAAGCCACGGGGTACGTGGCCTGGCTTCAAGCCGTCGTTTTTCAATGCCCTAAAGGCATACAAAATATTCAGCAAAGGTATGGCTCAGTGCGGGTTTCCACTACACAACGCCAGCAACTCATCCAACAAACTCTGGCCCGCTGCGCCCAAGCCACTGCGACCATACAAGGCCAATCGCACGCCATGAACAGCTGGCAAGCCACTTTCTGGGCCGAGTATGCGATGGCCCGGTTGCAACACCCGTTCTGGCAATAAACTGATGCCCAAGCCTGCCGCCACCGCCGAGCACACACTGGCCAGGCTGGCGCTGGAATAGCCGATGCGCCAACGCCAACCGGCACGCTCAAGATGGTGCAGCATGTCGTTGCGGTACAGGCCGCCCACCGGGAAAGCCACCAGCGGCAGCGGGTCACGGCCCAGCGCCGGCGTGCTCAGGCTGTCGACCCAATACAAGGGCTCCGGCCACGACGCCACACAGTCGTCGCTGTCGCCCATCTGCTTGACCAGCAACACATCGAACTCACCGCCCCGGTACTGGCGCTGCAATTCAGGGCCCAGCCCGCTGGTGACCTCCAGTCGCACCCGTGGATAGGCCACCACAAACGCCGATAGCAGCGGCATCAGGCGCTCGGCGGCGAAATCCTCCGGCACGCCGAGGCGCAACACGCCGTCGCTTTGCTGGTTGATCAGCACGTCGGCGGCCTCGTCGTGCAACGCGAGAATACGGCGCGCATACGCGAGCAGACGCTCACCCTCGGCGGTGGCCACTACCCGGCGCTGATCGCGGTCCAATAACTGACAGGCCACTGCGTCTTCCAGACGGCGGATCTGTTGGCTGACGGTGGATTGAGTCAAATGCAGGCGCTCGGCGGCGCGGGTAAAATTGCCGCAGTCCACCACGGCGACAAAGCTGCGCAACAACACGGGGTCGAACAACGTCATCACCATTGCGTTTGCCACTGATTGGCATGTTTATATTTAATTTCAGCATACCCCGGTGGCTGACCATACTTCACCTTTCATCGCGCCCGGGGGCCTTGTATGACCGACGATCAACCACACCTGCAACGCGCTATCGCCTTGGCCCGCGCCAACGTCGCCCAAGGTGGCCGCCCCTTCGGTGCGGTGCTGACGCGCAACGGTGAAGTGCTGGTGGAAGCCGTGAATGAGATCCACCTGACCCAGGACCCCACCGCCCACGCCGAGCTGCTGGCAATTCGCGCAGCGAGCCGGCAGCTGGGTGCACGCCTGGAAGGGTGCGTGATCTATGCCAGCGGACAGCCTTGCCCGATGTGCTTGAGCGCCATGTACCTGTGCGGTGTAGAACGCGTAGTGTTTGCCGCCAGCAACGAAATGGCCGAGCCGTACGGCCTGTCGACCGCAGCCATTGGCCAACAGGTCGGCCTGCCTATCGGCGCGCAACGCCTGCCCATCCAGCACCTTCCCGACGCCGCAATGACTGCGCTGTATCATCAGTGGAAAACCCTGCATGAGCCTGAATAAATCCCTCGCCGGCTGGGGCCTGCTGGTGGTGCTCGGCCTGAACCTGCGCCCCATCCTCAGCTCCATCAGCCCGCTGCTCGGCGAGATTCGCCAGGCCACCGGCCTGAGCTTTCAGAGCAGCGCCCTGCTCACCAGCCTGCCGGTGATCTGCATGGGGTTGGTGGCACTGGTCGGCGTGCGCGTGGAGGCGCGCCTGGGCGAGCGTCGCGGCATCGCCCTGGGCTTGTTGATGATTCTGCTGGCGTGCCTGGCGCGCTGGCTGATGGGCCAGGCTTCGGCACTGCTGGTGACCGCGCTGCTCGGCGGCGCGGGCGTGGCGCTGATCCAGGCGTTGGTGCCGGCGATGATCAAGCGCGAATTCCATCACCGCGTGCCGGTGGCGATGGGGGTGTACTCAGCTTCGCTGATGGCCGGCGGTGGGCTGGCGGCGTTGTTCAGCCCGGTAGTGGCCACGTATTTCGAGCAATGGCAGGCGGGATTGGGTGTGTGGCTCCTGCCGGCGCTGGGGGCACTGCTGCTGTGGGCCTGGCTGCCGCTGGGCGCGGCGCGAAATCCACAGCAGGCGCCTGCGTTCAAAGGGTTACGCAACCGCCGCGCCTGGCTGCTGGCGCTGTATTTCGGCCTGGTCAATTGCGGCTACATGAGCATGGTCGCGTGGCTGCCCGCCTACTATCAGCAACTGGGTTGGGGCATGCTGCCCAGCGGTTCATTGCTGGCGTTCATGACGATTTTTCAGGTGACTGCCGCCCTGCTGATGCCAGTGCTGGCGCAACGCGGTATCGACCGTCGCCCATTGCTCAGCATCAGCCTGTTGGCGCAAACCATTGGCTACCTGGGCCTGATCATTGCGCCGCAGGAATATCCTCACCTGTGGGTGGCCTTGTGCGGCTTCGGCCTGGGCGCCTGTTTCGCCCTGAGCCTGCTGCTGACCCTCGACCACCATCGCGACCCTCGCCAAGCGGGGCAACTGGCGGCGTTCGTGCAAGGCGTGGGCTTTTTGATCAATGCGATTTCGCCGTGGCTGACCGGCTGGCTGCGCGAGCTTACCGGCAACTTTGTCAGTGCCTGGGTGGTGCTGACGGTGACGGTAGTGGCGATGCTGCTGGTGACGCGGGTGTTCAGCCCGGCCACCTATCGCACCGACCTAGAAGTCGTAGCGCCCAGTCACGCCTAAGGTGCGCGGCGTGCCCAGCAAGCCCTCGTAACCGCCGTTACCGCCGGTCCACAGAGTGGTGTAGTAGGTTTTGTCGAAGGCGTTTTTCAGCCACAGCGACACATCCCACTGCCCTTGGTCATAGTCGCCGCGCAAACCGGTAGACAGGTTGACCACCGCATACGCCGGGATCTGCCCGTAGTCGGAATCTTCCACCGTGCCCACCGCCTTGGAACGGAACGCGTAGCTGGCGGTGACATAGGGTTCGAAGCCGTTCGCCAGGTTCCACTTGTACTCGCCGTTGGCGTTGGCGATCCACTTGGAGGCGCCCACTACCTGATGGCCGCTCAAGTCGCAGGACGCCGGCGCACCGGGACGCAGGCTGGTTTCCGGCGGGCATGGCGCATCCTTGTAAGACAGGTACGTCACGTCATTGAAGGAGCCGTTGATGTTCAGGGTCAGGCCCTTGATCGGCACCAGGGTGCTTTCCACTTCCACGCCCCGCGAGCGCACCGAGCCGGCGTTGGTCAGGTACTGCACGCGGTTGTCCTGGTCGTAGGCGTTGGTCTGGTAGCCGTTGACCTGGGTCCAGAACAGGTTGGCATTGAGCTGCAGGCGGCGGTCCCACAACGTGCTCTTGAAACCCATCTCGGCGTTGTTGGCGCGCTCGGTGCCAATCAGCAACGAGTCGGCTCCGGCTGTCGGCGCAGACCCCACCGCCAGGTTCACACCGCCGGATTTCTCGCCATGGGACAGCGTCGCGTAGCCCAGCAGGTTTTCGTTGAAGTGATAACTGAGGTTGAGCAGCCCCGACGGCGTGGCGCTGTATTGCGACAGGTCGCCTGAATCATAGGCCCCGGTACGCCCACGCCGCGCCGTGGCGGCAGGCCCGCTGACCGCCGCGCCACCGACTGGCGCATTGCGCGTGACCCAGGCGCTTTTTTCTTCATAGGTGCCGCGCACACCGGCGGTGAAATCCAGGCGCTCGGTCAGGTGCCAGGTGCCTTGGGCGAACAGCGCGAAGCTGTCGGTGCGGATATGCCCGTTGCCCACACTGCTCACGTTGCTCAGCGCACCGGCAGGCGTGCCGTTCCAGATATCGGCCTTGGGCCCGTAGTAGGCAAAGGATTTGTTATCCAGGTCGGAGCCGAAGTAGTAGGCGCCGAGCACGTAATCGAAGAAACCACCGCTGGGCGACGCCAGGCGAAATTCCTGGGACCACTGCTTATCTTCCACCGAAACCCCGGCGTTATACGACGCCGGTACGTTGAGGCCGTCATCGTTGCGCGGGGTGAAATTCCACCAGCGGTACGAACTCACCGAGGTCAGGGTGAAGTCGCTGGGCAGCGTCCAGTTGGCTTCCAGCGACGTACCGCCCTGGAACACCGTGACGTGCTGGTCGTTGTCCAGGTTGACCTTGCGATGGGTGCCGTCCACCAGGGTGGCGCCTGCCGCGTTGGCCCGGGATTGATACAGGTTGGTGCCATTGATGGTCGGCCCGGTGCTGTACAGCACGCGGGTGCCGGCGCTGGAGTCTTCTTCGTTGTAGTCGCCGATCCAGCGCAGGTTGAAGGCCTCGCTGGGTTTGTACAGCAGTTGCCCGCGAAAGCCCTGGCGGGAGCCGCCGTTCAAATCATGGCCGTCGTGTTCATTCTTGATGTCGCCGTCGCTGCGCGTGCGATAGGCCGAGAAACGCCCCGCCAGATCATCGGTCAGGGGGCCGGAAATCGTGCCCTTGGTCTGGAAATAACCTTCCTCGCCCAGGGAGGTTTCGATACTGCGCTCCGGGGTAAAACTCGGCGCGCGGGTGCTGATATTGATCACGCCGGCAGTGGTGTTCTTGCCGAACAACGTGCCCTGGGGACCGCGCAAAACCTCAAGCTGCTCGATGTCCATCAGATCGAACACCGCCATGCCCGGACGCCCGAGGTAGACGTTGTCGATATACAGCCCCACGCTGCCTTCCAGGCCATCGCTGGCCGGGTTGTTGCCCAGGCCACGGATCGACACGCTGGACTGGCGCGCATGCATATAGGCGACGTTGACGCTGGGCACCAGTTGCTGCAAATCCTGGATGCGATACACCCGCTGGGTTTCCAGGGCCTGGCCGCCGACCACGCTCATGGGCGTCGGCACGGCCTGGGCACTTTCGGTCCGCCGCCGGGCAGTCACCGTGACGGTCTCCAGTTGGCCACTGGCGCTTTCGCCCTTGCCGGCAGGCGCGGGGGTTTCAGCGGCCTGGGCCGGCGACCAACTGGTACTGCCGGCCACCAACATCGCCAGGGGCAAGGACTTGAACAGACTCATAAGCGGCTCCAGAACCCCGGAATACTCGTCGCCTCATATTCCCAAAGGTTATTTATTTATGTTTTTACGAACATTTACTGCATAAGAGATAGCCTTTATAAGGAGTCGACGTAATGCATAGCCAATGCATTTCCCGGATATTTTTGATGTGAAAAATGCATATCGACTTGCGCCAGCTTCGCCACTTCATCGCCCTCGCCGAACAGCGCAGTTTCGTCGCGGCAGCCGCAGCGGTGAACCTGTCGCAGTCGGCGTTCAGCCGTAGCATCCAGGCCCTGGAACACAGTGCCGGCTGCCAACTGGTGGACCGTGGCCGCAAAGACCTGGCGCCCACCAAGCAAGGCCAGGTGCTGCTCGAACATGCACGCCGCCTGGTCAGTGGCGCACAACAACTGGCCAACGAAATCAGCCAGTTCAATGGCCTGGAAGCCGGTGAACTGCGTTTCGGTTGCGGCCCCGCGCCGGCAGCTGGGTTAGTCCCACGTGCCATCGGCAGTTTTATCGGGCGCTACCCCAAGGCCCGCGTGCAGTTCCAGGTGGACGACTGGCAAAGCCTGGGCAAGCGCCTGCTCAGCGAAGAGTTCGAATTCTTCGTCGCCGACACCCGCCACTTCGAAGCCAACCCCGACTACCACACCCACCGCCTGCGCCCGCGCCGTTGGCACTTCTGCTGCCGCGCCGGCCACCCCTTGGCAGCGCACAACAGCGTCAGCGCCGCCGAGCTGATGAGCTACCCGCTGGCAGTGACCATCCGCCCGCCGAACCTTCGCAAAGTCATCGTCGACCTCAGCGGCCGGCCGGATTACCAGCCCAATGTGGAATGCGAAAACGGCTACAGCCTCATGGGCGTGGTACTGCGCTCGGACGCGATCGGCATCGTCAGCGCCAACAGCGACGTGCTGCACATGGCTCGCGGCGAACTGGTGTGTTTGCAGATTGAGGGATTGGACGAAAACCTGGAGGAGCGCTACACCCGCTACGGAATCGTCAGCCGCGCAGGGTATCGGTTGTCGCCGCTGGCGCAGGCGATGATTGAGCAGATCAAGGAGATTGATGAGAGGGACGAGGATGCTTATGCGCTGGAAAATCTTGCGGTCTGACTAAGCGGCTGCCCGTCACCTGCGTGAAGTCATCATTAGATAACAAAGATCACCTACAAGAGGGTCTATAACCTTTTGACCCGCACGAGGAAGCGCGTTTGATGGACTGTATCTTTTGCAGCATTGCCCGCGGTACTGCACCCTCCCACCTCCTGTGGGAAGACCAGACCCACATGGCCTTTCTCTCCATATTTCCCAATACGCCGGGGTTCAGTGTGGTTATCCCCAAAACCCATCACGGCAGCTATGCGTTTGCCGAACCGGACACCGTGCTGTGTGACTTGGTCATCGCAGCCAAGAAGACGGCGAAGCTTTTGGACAAAGCGCTAAAAGGTGTGGCTAGAACGGGCATGATTCTGGAGGGTTATGGCGTCGATCATCTGCACGCCAAATTATTCCCGATGCACGGGACCGGGGAAGATAGCGCCTTCAAAAAATCAGCTCGACCCAGGACAAATATTTTGAGCGTTATGAAGGCTATGTCTCCTCCCATGACGCGGCCAGGGCAGAGGATAAAGCGCTGGCAGGACTGGCCGCTCACATCAGGTCCTTCGCCGGGTAAGCCTGCTCCCACCATTTGATCGCGGGGTGCCAGGTAGATATGTGTCTGCTGCCAGGCCGTCATCGCAGGCAAGCCAGCTCCCACAGGGAAATGCATTTCAACTGTGGGAGCTGGCTTGCCTGCGATGACGTCAGCAGCCACACCCATGCACTTAATGCATAGAACCCAGTCCCCAAATGCACTTGCCAGAGCGCCCCTCGAACGGCGAAAAAACCCACCTGTCCTCCGTTCGGTAAATTCCTATGTCTGAACCAAAACCCGTGCGCAACGTGCTCTACATCATGTGCGACCAACTGCGCCGCGACTACCTGTCCTGCTACGGCCATGCCCATTTGCACACACCGAATATCGACCGCCTGGCCGCCGCGGGTGTGCGTTTCAGTCGGGCCTATACACAAGGCACCATCTGCGGCCCGTCGCGTATGTCGGCCTACACCGGGCGCTATGTCAGCAGCCATCAGGTGGCGTGGAATGCAGTGCCGCTGCCGCTCGAAGAGCTGACGATCGGCGACTACCTGCGCCCCCACGGCATCCGCACCGCCCTGGTGGGCAAGACCCACGCCACGCCGAACCTTGAGGCCTTGCAGCGCCTGCAGATAGACCCCGACAGTGCCCAGGCCGAGCCACTCAATGAGGTGGGCTTCGACGCGTACCTGCGTCACGACGGCATCTATCCCGACAGCCCGCTGTTCGAGGATAAGCGCGAGTCCGCGCCCTACACTCAATACTTGCGTGATCACGGCTACCACGGCAGCAACCCTTGGCATGAATGGGCCAACGCCGCCGAAGGTGAGAACGGCGAAGTGCTCAGCGGCTGGCACATGCGCAACGCCGGCAAACCCGCACGTGTGGCCGAAGAACATTCGGAGACCGTCTACACCACCGACCGCGCCATCGACTTTATCGACGAACAAGGTGAACAGCCCTGGTGCCTGCACCTGTCGTATATCAAGCCGCACTGGCCCTACATCGCGCCGGCGCCTTATCACGCGCTGTACGGTACCGAGCATGTACAGGCACCGATTCAACCTGAGCACACCAGCGATCACCCGGCGTACCAGGCATTCCGCCAACACCAGGAGAGCCAGAATTTTTCCCGTGACGAGGTGCGCCTCACGGTGATTCCGACCTACATGGGCCTGATCAAACAGATCGACGATCAACTCGGGCGGCTGTTCGATTTTCTGCAAAGCACTGGCCGCTGGGACGACACGCTGATCGTGTTCACCAGCGACCACGGCGACTTCCTCGGCGATCATTTCCTCGGTGAAAAAGAATTCTTGCTGGAGCCTGCGGTGGGTGTACCGCTGATCGTGCGCGACCCGCGTGCCAGCGCCGATATCAGCCGCGGCACCGTAGACGAGCGCCTGGTGGAAACCATCGACGCCCTGCCCACCTTCCTCGACGCCTTGGGATTGCCCGCCGCCGACCATCGCCTGGAAGGCCGCTCATTGATTCCATTGCTGCAGGGCGCACAACCCACCTGGCGCCGCTATGCCATTGCCGAATATGACTACGCCTTCCAGGCCCCCGCTCGCGAGCGCCTGGAGCAACCCATCGACCGTTGCCGCATGACCATGGTGCGCAGCGAGCGCTGGAAGTACCTGGCGTACGACGGCTTTCGCCCGCAACTGTTCGACCTGGAAAACGACCCGCAAGAACTGCACGACCTGGGCAGCGATCCTGCCTATGCCGAGGTGCGCGAGACGCACCTGGGTTATCTGTTCGACTGGCTGCGCGGTTTGAAGCGGCGCACCACCATCAGCCACACGGAGGTTGAACTGCGTGGGCAATGGTTTCGTTATGGTGAACCAGAGGCAGAGAAAGTGGTGAAGATCGGAGTCTGGTAAACACCACGCTCCCACATTTTTTAATCTTCACTCAGATTAAAGACCTTTAGTGGTTTTGCTTGATTGCCCCTGCACCCCCACCGGCACATCCCCCTTGAGCGTAACCCGGCGCACGATGCGCTCCTGGGTGCCGTAGTCGTCCACCGCGTAATGCTGGGTGGCACGGTTATCCCAGATCGCCACGTCGCCGGTGTTCCAGCGCCAGCGCACGGTGTTTTCCAGGCGAGTGACGTGGCCTTGCAGCAGGTTGAACAACTGCGCCGACTCTGCCTGGGAGTAGCCTTTCAGGCGTTTGACGAAGTGCCCCAACAGCAGGGTTTTCTCACCACTGACCGGGTGCACGCGCACCACCGGGTGTTCGGTTTCGTACACCGTGGAGGTGAACACCTTGCGGTATTCCTCCAGCTTCTCCACCGCCACATCCGGCTTGCGGGCGGCATAGTCGTATTCGTTGCTGTGCACTGCCCACAGGTGGTCAGCCAATGCGCGCAGTTCCACGCTGAGGTCGTTGTAGGCAGCGGCGGTGTTGGCCCATACGGTGTCGCCACCGGAAGCAGGCGCCAGCACCGAACGCAGGATCGAGGCCTTTGGGTACGCATCGACGAAAGTCACGTCGGTGTGCCAGGAATTGGCGCGCTGGCCACGGGTGCCATCCAACTCCATCAAGAAGCGCGTGCCGTCCCGCACCGGCACCGTCGGGTGGGCAATCGGCTCACCGAGCAGGTGAGCAAAGGCTTCCTGGCTCTGGTCATCAAGATGGGTTTGTTCGCGGAAGAAGATCACCTTGTACTGCACCAGCGCCTGCTGAATGGCTTCGACGGTGGCGGCATCCAGCTCACCGGACAGTTTGATGCCACGGATCTCGGCACCGATTCGCCCGGCCACCGGGTGAATATCGAGTGCGTGGGCGATGGGTTGAACGGCTAATGCGGCGTTGCTCATTGTGATGACCCTCATGTGCCTGCGAAATGGTGGGGGACGCTTCCAGCAACGCTCTATTCATATGCAATTTAGGTCTAGCAAATGAATGAATGCTTCGTTGACGGAATAAGAGCTTGCATTTAAAACCTCAGCTTGCTCGGTCGCAAATGCCTTCGACCTATTTTTAAAATGCCGGGAAAGCATATGGATCTTCGCCAACTGCGCTACTTCATCGCCCTCAACGAACACCGCAGTTTCGTGCGTGCCGCGGACGCCATGGGCATCACCCAACCAGCGTTCAGCCGCAGCATCCAGGGGCTGGAGCAGGAGTTCGGTTGCGTGCTCGTAGACCGTGGCCACAAGGACTTGCGCCCCACGCCGGAAGGCCAGGTGGTGTTGCAGCACGCCCTGAGCCTGGTGCATGGCGCAGCGCTGCTGAGCAGTGAAGTGACGCGCATGACCAAGCTGGACGCCGGCGACCTGCGTTTCGGCTGCGGCCCGGCGCCCGCGGTGAAACTGGTGCCGGATGCCGTGGCGCGGTTTATCAACGCGCACCCGAAAATCCGCACCACGTTTCAGGTGGATAACTGGGAAACCCTCAGCCGCCGCCTGAGCCGTGAAGAGATCGAATTCTTTATCGCTGACATTCGTCAGTTCGAGGCCGACCCGAATTTCCAGACCCGCGCACTCACCCCCAAACGCGGGGTGTTTTTCTGCCGCCCTGGGCACCCGTTGTTGGCCAAGGACAGCCTGTCGACCAACGATATGTTCGACTACCCGCTGGCGGCGCCGCTGATTTCCCAAGGCATTCGCAAGCTGTTGGCCAACCTGAGTGGGCGTATGGATTTTTCACCGAGCATCCAGACCGAGCACTTCCCGGCGCTGGTGAGCATCGTGCTGCAAACCAATGCCATCGGTGTCGGCACTGAAGAAGCGTTTGCCGAGGACATTGCCAGGGGGGCGTTGGTACTGCTGCACTGGCGCAACTTGCCGCAGCACATGGACACCCTGAGTGCACGCTGCGGGATTGTCAGCCGCACGGGGTCGCGGTTGTCGCCGGCGGCGAAGGCGATGATTGAGACCTTGGTGGAGGTGGATAGTCAGCAGGTGAGTGTGGCGGTTTGACGGGCCTCATCGCAGGTAAGCCAGCTCCCACATTTGAGCGGTGTACACATTCAAGTGTGTGGGAGCTGGCTTGCCTGCGATAGCGATAGCCCAGGCACCGACAAGCTCAGAGCCCTGCCGCCACCAGCCCAGGCGCCACCCAATCACTCACCTGAAACGACTTGCGAATCAACTTCTCCCTGGACGCCAAGTCCACCGCATCCTGCAATTTGCCAAGGAACACCGGGTCCAGCGTGGAGGGGAAAACTTCGCTGAGTTTCTGGTCTTTCAAATCATTGGTGAGGATCACCGGCGGGTAACTGGCCAGCCCTGACACCAGTGCGATGTACGCCTGTTTGTTGTTGTCATCGGTCAACCACTGCACCGCTTGCTGCTGAGCCTTGAGCAACGTGGCCACAGCGTCTGGGTGTTCATCGACGAATTTGGCGCTGCCCACCAGCACGGCCTGGATGCTGCCGGCATCGCCCAGGTCTTTGGTGGTCAGCGGTATCTCTGCCAAGCCTTTGGCCTGCAACGCCGTCAGGGTGGAACCGCCCCAGGTGGCGTCAATCTGCTTGGCGGCCAGGGCGGCAGCGGCCGCGTTGAAGTCCAGGTTGATCACCTTCAGGTCCTTCTCGCTCAAGCCCTGGCTGGCCAAAGCGCTGTCGAACGACAACTGGCTGGCCGTGCCACGGAACACCGCCACGCGCTTGCCCTTGAGGTCTTGCAAGGTCTTGATGCCGGAGCCCGGCACCACGCCGAGGTAGTGTTTCACTCCCCGTGCGGAGGCGCTGAGCAGCCGCGTGTCCAGGCCATTGGAGCGGCCGATGATCGCCGCCAGGTCGCCCAGATAGGCCAGGTCCACCTGGCCGTTGGCGAACGCTTCGTTGATCACCGGGCCGGCGCCCTTGAAGTAATTCCACTGGATCTGGATGCCTTGGTCGGCAAAGGCTTTTTCAAAGATCTGCTGTTCACGCAACACGTCGGTGATGCCACCGCCGCTGTGCTGGCTGCCGGCACTGAGGTCGGGCACCGCAATGCGGATTTCCTTGAGGTCGGCGGCATGCACCAACCCGGCCAGGGCAGTGCCGACGAACAGGCTGATCAGACGTTTAAAGGGCAGTTTCATAAGCGCAGCTCCTGGTGGGCGACGGTCGCCTGGGGAGCAAAAAGTAGGCACAGACTGAACAAAACTTTAAATACTATAAATTCACAATTTAATAGCTTTTAGAACTATGCAAGCTAACCCGCAGCCTCCAGCGGGGTATGCACAAACAGCATCGAAAATATTCTTCGAATGCATTGGATGCGTGGCGGTGTGAGGCTTTAAATGACTTTTCTTATCTCACAATCATCTTGATCACGCTTTTGTAAGATCGAAATCACATAACGCATTCGGAGGTCTTCCATGGCCCGGATTTCACTTCTGAGCCTGCCGCTGGCGGCCCCGCCCAAAGGCATCGCGCCGCGCTGGCCGCAGCTGGGCCAGCGTTTATTGCCGTGGCTGCTGCCACTCACGCTGTTTGCCTTATGGTGGCTGGCCAGCCGCAATCATTGGATGAGCGAGCAGATTCTGCCCACCCCCGCCCTGGTGTGGAGCAGCGCGGTGGAGTTGGCCGGCGGCGAGTTATGGAGCCATCTGGCGATCAGCTTGCAGCGCCTGTTCTGGGGCCTGCTGGCCGGTATCAGTGCCGGCGCGATACTGGGTGCGTTCCTGGGCTTCAGTGCGCGCGCCGAGCGCTTGGTATTCCCGACCTTCAGCGCCCTGGCTCAAGTGCCGACCCTGGCCTGGATCCCGCTGTTCATGGTGTTTTTCGGCATTGGCGAAACCCTCAAACTGGTGGTGCTGGTCAAGGCCATCGTGGTGCCCGTGACCCTGCATACCCTGGTGGGCGTGCGCGATGCCCAGCCCAACCTGCGCGAAGCTGCCCGGGTGCTGCGCCTGCCTGGCCACTTGCTGATCCGCCGTCTGGTCCTGCCCGCCGCACTGCCGGCGTTCATGGCCGGCGTGCGTCTGGCCCTGGGGGCCGGCTGGACTTCCTTGCTGGCCGTGGAGTTGTTGGCCTCCAGCGAAGGCATCGGCTACCTGATGGTGTGGGCGCGCCAGTTGTTCATGCTCGATATCGTCTTCGTGTGCATCGTGGTCATTGGCGTGCTGGGTGTGGTGATGGACCGCGGCATCGGCTGGCTGGATCGCAAGTGGGTGCACTGGCCCCACCCTGCCACCGCGCAGATCCGCCGCGGGCCACGCTATGAAGGCTGGCAACGCCTGCAGCCCTGGTTGTTACCCTTGCTGTTGTTGGCGCTGTGGCAGGCAGCGACGCAACAGGGCTGGGTAGACCCGAACATTCTGGTCAGCCCCTGGACCGTGCTGCAAACCACCCTGGCCGGCGCACTGGATGGCAGCCTGACCACAGCCCTGGGCAAAAGCCTGGGCCGAGCCCTGGGCGGCTTGCTGCTCGGCGGCAGCCTGGGCTTTGCCGTGGGCCTGTGGCTGGGGTTGTCGCGGCGCAGTGAGCGACTGCTCGGCCCGACCTTGTCCGCGCTGCGCCAGATTGCCATTTTCGCCTGGGTGCCGCTGTTGACCGCCTGGTTCGGCCTGGGTGAGTTGGCCAAGTGGGTGTTTATCGCCCTCGCCGCCTTCTTCCCGTTGTTTATTGCCACCCAGCGCAGCGTGCTCAACCTGTCACCCCAACTGCGCGAAGCCGCGCAGGTGCTGCGCCTGAACCTCTGGCAACGCCTGCGCCGCCTGGTGCTGCCGGGTGCCGCGTCGGGGATTTTCGCCGGCCTGCGCCTGAGCCTGATCTACGCGTGGATGGGCACCCTCGGCGCCGAATACTTCATGCCCTCCAATGGCGGCATCGGCAGCCTGATGATCGGTGCCCAACAGCTGCTGCGCATGGACCTGATCATGAGCGGCATGCTGCTGGTCGGCCTCACCGGCGCCACCCTCAACCTGCTCGGCCAACGCCTCGAAACCCGCGCCACTCGCTGGAGACACGCATGAACGCACCGATTGTCAGCTTCAACCACGTGGGCAAGTCCTTCGACGTCGATGGCTTCGAACTGGAAGCCATCCGTGAATTCAACTTGGAGGTGGCCGAAGGGGAATTCGTCGCGATTGTCGGCGCCAGCGGTTGCGGCAAGTCGACCCTGCTGCGCCTGCTGGTAGGGCTCGATACGCAGTTTCGCGGCGAGATCCGGGTGGATGGCAACGCCGTCAGCGGCATCGGCGGCGAACGCGGCATTGTGTTCCAGGAGCACCGTCTGTTTCCGTGGCTGACCGTGGCGCAAAACATCGGCTTGGGCTTGGTCAACGAGCCGCTGAGCGAGGCCGAGCGCACGCGGCGCATCAACGATTTTATCGAGCTGGTGGGCCTTACCGACTTCACCCGTGCCTACCCCCACCAACTCTCCGGCGGCATGGCGCAACGGGTGGCGATTGCCCGCGGCCTGGTGGCCAGCCCGCGCATCCTGTTGCTGGACGAGCCCTTCGGCGCCCTCGACGCGCTGACTCGCCAGCAGATGCAGGATGAACTGCTGGCGATTCGTGCCCGCGCCAGGATCACCACGGTGCTGGTGACCCACGATGTGGAAGAGGCGATTTTCCTGGCCGACCGTGTGGTGGTGATGGAGCCCAGGCCCGGGCGCATCAAGCAAATAGTCGACATCGCCCTGCCCCATCCACGCCAGCGCAGCAGCTTTGAATTCCACCAACTGCGCGAAGAACTGCTGCACGAGTTGATCAGCGATGACCACTACCAACCGCCCGTGCGCGAACAGATTCGCGATTTGCCCCTGGCGTTTATTGCCTGCTGAGGTGAGCTAAATCGCTGTGTGCCTGCTCACGTCGCTCGAAGCGGTTGGCGCGGGCAAAGGTGCCCAAATCATTGAAGCGCACACCCATCTCGGCCATGACCTTATGCGCCACCTTGGTGGTCATCTGGCGGATGTAAAACGGCTCTTTCACCACAAAGTGATGGATGCCATGGGTGCTGCCGAAGTTGAAGCAGAACGCCTGCAACGGCCACAGCCACCAGGGGTTCAGCACTTGGGTTTGCTGGATCACATTGCCCAGCTCCACATCGCCGTAGTAATGCATGTTGGAGCTGACAAAGTGCAGGCAGAAGGTGCGCAACACGTTCGGGCCGATGATCACCACCGCAGCGATATCGATCACCTGCATCACCTGCAAGGTACCAGCTGACCACTGAATGGGCGCGCCCATCAAACTGGCAATCCCATTGGCGGCATGAAAGCCCAGGAAGACGTACCACGCGCCCCAATGCAGCAAGGCCAGCGGTGCGTACACCAGCAGCACGCGCTTGAGGATGCTGAACCTGTGCGGCCAGGTCTTGGCGCGCAACAGGCGGATCAAGGCCGACATCATGTTGTCCCCCACCATCAGCAACCGCGCGATGCCCCAGGGTTCGCCATTGGTGATCGCGCGCTCTTCCATATCGGCCTCGGTGCCCGAAACCTTGTGATGGTTGAGGTGCAGATGCCTGCGTATCCACGGGTTGATGGTGCTCGGGCGCGCCAGCCACACCAGGCCCATCATCAAATTGTGGGGCACGCGCTGTTTGCGAAAGTACATGCTGTGGATCAGGTCGTGTTCCAGCTCGTGAGTGAGCGAGGCGAAGAACGCATTGAGCAGCAGGCACACCCACCAGGCCATGTGACCGCTGATATAGAGCGCCGCCGAGCCGAGCATGCCTAACAAGGCAAAGGCCAGGATGCCCGCGCCCAGCGTGTCCTGATGCAACAACCAGGGGTGCCGCTGGCGCAGGCGCACGCCCTCGGCCATCACCACCTCGCGGATATGCGCCGAACGCTGTTGTGCGTTCAACGGCTGGGGGCTTGCAGAAGTACCGTCCATGCTTCCATTCTCTTGTGAAGTGATGCCTGAATCCTGCACCTAACCCTAGCGCAGGACGCTAGCCGCGCACGCCAATCTGTTGACCACAAGCGCCAATTGCCATGACCGAACCCACTTCCCTCGCCAGCTGGACCCGCGCCCTGCGCAAGCAGCTCGACGCCCTGGGCCTCGACAGCGCCGCGCTGTGCGCCGAAGCCGGGCTGGACCCGCAGCAGATGGACGACCCCAACGCCCGCTATCGGTTGTCGGCCACTACGCGCTTATGGGCGCTGGCGGTAGAGGCCAGTGGCGACCCGGCGATTGGGTTGCGGGTGTCGCGGTTTGTCAGCCCCACCACCTTTCATGCGCTGGGTTACGCATTGGTGGCCAGCGGCAGCTTGCGCGAGGTGTTCGAGCGCATCGTGCGCTATCACCAAGTGGTCAGTGATGCCCTGGACCTGGAGCTGAGCCGCCACGGCGACGTCTACCGTTTTCGCCTGCTCCAACCCCCAGGCAGCCCCGCGCCCGCGCCGGAAGCGATCGATGCCTTTGCGGCGATCTATGTGCGCACCTGCCGCAACCGCCTCGGGCGTGACTATGCGCCGCTGGCCGTTTACCTACGGCGCCCGGAACCTGCCGACCCCAAGCCATGGCATACGGTATTTCGCTCGCCAGTATTCTTTGCCGCCGACGAAGACCGCCTGGAGTTCGCCGCCAGCGACTTCGACAGCCACCTGGACGATGCCAACCCGGAGCTGGCCGAACACAACGAAACCGTGCTCAAGCGCACCCTCGCCCAACTGCAACCGCTGACCTGGGAACGCAAGGTGCGCGCCGCTATTGAGGCGCAATTGCCAGACGGCGAGCCGAGTGCCGAACGCATTGCACAAGCGCTGCACTTGAGCCTGCGCAGCCTGCAAAGGCACTTGGCCGATGAAGGGTGTCGGTTTGACGCCTTGCTTAACGAGTGCCGGCAAAACCTGGCGTTATTGCACCTGCGCGACCCGCAGTGCTCATTGGCCGAGATCAGCCATTTGCTGGGGTTTGCCGATACCAGCAGTTTCAATCGTGCGTTCAAGCGCTGGACGGGGATGACGCCGGGGCAGTTTCGCGACGGGTTGCAGTAGCAAGGGCCTCATCGCAGGCAAGCCAGCTCCCACAGGGGAATGGGTTCACATCATGTGGCGCTTGCCTGCGATGAGGCCAGTACAACCACCAAAACTCCCTGAGTTTGATTACAAACCTGTCATCCAATTGTGCGGCTTTTGTCCGCATCCGCTGGTTACCGTGACGGCCTGCTTTCTGGAGCCCTCACTATGTACCGCACTGCCTTGTTCTTGAGCCTCGCCGTGGCCACCGCCGCCCAGGCGGCGCCACAATTGCCACGCCACGCCGAGTTGGATCTGCACACCGCTCGCCAACTGGCCGACGCCAGCCTGGCTCACTGCACCGCTGCGCTGACCGTACTCGACCGCGGTGGCAACCTGTTGCTGGGCCTGCGCGCTGACGGTGTCGGCCCGCACAACAGCCTCGCCAGCCAACGCAAGGCGTACACGGCGCTGTCGACAAAAACCCCGACCCGGCTGTTTGCCGAACGGGCGCGTAATAACCCCGAGGCCGCCAACCTCAACAGCTTGCCCGAGTTGCTGTTGCTCGGCGGTGGCGTGCCGCTGTTTGCCGACGCCGAACTGGTCGGTGCCCTAGGCATCGCCGGTGCCGGTGGCGCCGCGCAGGATGAAGCCTGCGCCGTGCAGGCCGCCGAGCAACTGGGCTTGAAAATCACCCCTTGATTCCACTTCCCTCAAAAGGACTTCGCGATGAAAACCTTGAGCATGACCCTTGCCGCACTAAGCCTGAGCGGCCTGTGCAACCTGGCCCTGGCCGACGGCAACCCGCTGAGCGTGCACGTACTCAACCTGGAAAATGGCCTGCCAAGCGCCGGGGTCAATGTCACCCTGGAACAGCACGTGGGCGATAAATGGCAGTCGCTGTCTGAAGGTGTCACCAACCAGCAAGGCCGCATCGCCGAGCTGTTCCCGGCCAACCGCAGCCTGCAGCCGGGCGAGTACCGCGTGGTGTTCAAGACCGGCGATTACTACAAGAAGGCTAACCGCGAGACGTTCTTCCCCGAGGTGCCGGTGATTTTCCAGGTCAAGCAGGCCGACCAGCACTACCACATCCCGCTGCTGCTCAGCCCTTACGGCTTCTCCACCTATCGCGGTTCATAGGCCCGCGGCCAGCTGCAGCCCGTTGAGGTCGCATATCTCGATGGCGCCGTAACTCAAGCCGATAATGCCCTGTTGCTCCAGCGCCTTGAGCAGACTGTTGATGGTCTGGCGCGACAGGCCCAGCATTGCCGCCAGATCCTCCTGGGGCAGGTGCAGCACGCGGCGCGCCTGCTCCACTTCGCCGTAGCCTTGGGCAATCATCAGCAACCGATGGGCCAGGCGCTTTGAGGCGGGCATCAGGCTTATCTGTTCGATATTGATCAACGACAGCCGCAGTTTATGGCTCATCAACAGGGCCATCTCCCGCCAGAACAGCGGATGCTGTTCGAGAATGCCGAGCATCGCCGCCTGCGGCACCTGCAACAGCCTGCATGCGCCCGTGGCCAGGGCATCGTGGGTGCGCGGCAGGTTGTCGAACAGGCAGATCTCGCCGAACCAGTAGGGCGTTTCCACCAGGCTCAACACCGCTTCCTTGCCTTGGGCACTGACCGCACTGATGCGCACCGTGCCTTCCAGCACCGCATACACGCCGCACGGCGGGTCACCTCGCTTGAACAGGTACTGCCCCGCCGTCAGCACACGCAACCGCGCTGCCTCCAGCAGGCTACGCTGCAAGTCAGGCGGCAAATGGCTGAACCAATGACCGCGAGCCAATTGCGCGTGCCATGTCCCTGTGTCCATGCGAACTCCGAAGATTGTCGCCCAGTTGACAGTTAGGTACAGGCTGACAGGGCATGATCAAACATCCTACAGGAGGAACAACAATGAAAAGCCTCGTCGACCACCTCAGTCAATACGCCGCATACCACCGCGACCCACGCAACATCGCCAGCCACTTCATCGGTATCCCGCTGATTGTGGTGGCGGTGGCCGTGCTGCTGTCGCGCCCCGAGTGGTCGGTGGGCGGGCTGTGGCTATCACCTGCGGTGCTGCTGGCGTTGTTTTCGGCGTGGTTTTACCTGCGCCTGGAACTGGCCTTGGGCGTGTTGATGACGGTGCTGATGGGCTTGTCGGTGTGGGCCGGGCATGTGCTGGCGGCGCAAAGCACGGCGGTGTGGCTGAGCAGCGGCGTGGGCATGTTTGTGGTGGGCTGGGTGATTCAGTTCGTCGGGCATTACTACGAAGGCAGAAAGCCTGCGTTTGTGGACGATGTGTCGGGGCTGATCGTGGGGCCGTTGTTTGTGGTGGCGGAGTTGGCGTTTTTGCTGGGGTTGCGGCAGGACCTCAAGCGGCAGATTGAAGAGCGTTCGGGGCCGGTGGCGGTACGCGGGAAAAACGCCACGGTCTAACAGGTACTGAAGACCCAATGTGGGAGCCGGGCTTGCCCGCGATGGCGGTGGATCAGCTGGCATAACCGTCGACTGACACATCGCCATCGCGGGCAAGCCCGGCTCCCACAGGGGTATTGTGTTGGGCTCAGGTTTTGGGTTTGAAGAACAGGGTCTCGCCCCGCGCCAGGCCGGTGAGGCTGTCGTGGTCTTTCACCACTTCGGCCTCGATCAGTTCGTTTTGGCCCTCAACCTTGAGCGTAACCCGCGTGGTCGCACCCAACGGCCGGATATCCCGCACCTGCGCCGCATGGTGATCCTCCAGCTCATGGCGCGACAGCGACACTTCGTGAGGGCGGAACAGCACGTGCTGGTCGTCACCCAGGTGCAAGCGGTTGGAGTCACCCAGGAAGTGGTACACAAAGTCGCTGGCCGGGTTTTCGTAGACGTCGCCCGGTGAACCGATCTGCTCGATCACGCCCTTGTTCATCACCACGATACGGTCGGCGACTTCCATGGCCTCTTCCTGGTCGTGGGTCACGAAGACCGAAGTCAGGTTGATGTCTTCGTGCAGGCGCGCCAGCCAGCGGCGCAGTTCTTTACGCACCTTGGCGTCGAGGGCGCCGAAGGGTTCGTCGAGCAGCAACACCTTGGGCTCCACCGCCAGGGCGCGGGCCAGGGCGATACGCTGGCGCTGGCCACCGGAGAGTTGTTCGGGGTAACGGTCGGACAACCAATCAAGCTGCACCATGTTCAGCAGCTCATGAACCTTGCTCGCGATCTGGCTTTCGCTGGGGCGTTGGTTTTTCGGCTTCATGCGCAGGCCGAAAGCGACGTTGTCGAACACGGTCATGTGGCGAAACAGCGCGTAGTGCTGGAACACAAACCCAACGTTGCGATCACGCACATCGTGGCCGGAAACGTCTTCGCCATGGAACACAATGCTGCCGGCATCCGGGGTTTCCAGGCCGGCAATGATGCGCAGCAACGTAGTCTTGCCACAGCCGGACGGGCCCAGCAACGCCACCAGCTCGCCACTCTGGATATCCAGGTTGATGCTGTCCAGGGCCTTGAAGGCGTTGAAGTTCTTGCTGACATTACGGACTTCGATCGACATGACTTATTCCTCACCCGCGCTGTTGCGCAGGCGGTTGATTCGGTTCTCGCTCCACTGCTTGAGCAGCAGGATGAAGAGCGCCAGGATCAGCAACAGGCTGGCCACCGCAAACGCGGCAACGTGGTTGTATTCGTTGTAGAGAATCTCGACATGCAGCGGCAGCGTGTTGGTGACGCCGCGAATGTGGCCGGACACCACCGACACCGCGCCGAACTCCCCCATGGCCCGCGCCGTACACAGCACCACGCCGTAGATCAGGCCCCATTTGATGTTCGGCACGGTGACATGCCAGAACATCTGCCAGCCATTGGCGCCCAGCAGGCGTGCGGCTTCTTCTTCCTGGGTGCCCTGCTCCTGCATCAGCGGGATCAGCTCACGGGCCACGAACGGCACGGTGACGAAGATGGTCGCCAGCACGATGCCCGGCAGGGCGAACACGATCTGGATGTCATGGTCTTGCAACCACGGCCCGAAGAAGCCCTGGGCGCCGAACATCAACACGTATACCAGGCCGGCGATCACCGGCGAGACCGAGAACGGCAGGTCGATCAGCGTGACCAAAATGCTCTTGCCGCGGAACGAGTACTTGCTCACGCACCAGGCGGCGCTGACGCCGAATACCAGGTTGAGCGGCACCGAAATCAGCACGGCGATCACCGTGAGTTTCAGCGCCGACAGCGCGTCCGGTTCAAGGATTGCGGTGAAGAACGTGCCGAGGCCGTTCTTCAAGCCCTGGGACACCACCACCAGCAACGGCAGCAGCAGGAACAGCACAAATACCAGCCAGCCAAGGCCGATCAGGATACGTCGCGAGGTCGCGCTGCCACGGCGGGCGGCGTTGGCCGAGGACGCGGCGGAAATAGACGATTGGGACATGTTCCGCGCCTCCTTATGGACGTTCGATGCGCCGCTGCAACAAGTTGATCAGCAGCAGCAAGACAAAGGACACCACCAGCATCAGCACACCAATGGAGGTGGCGCCGCGGTAGTCGTATTGGTCGAGCTTGACCATGATCAGCAGTGGCAGGATTTCGGTTTTCATCGGCATGTTGCCAGCGATGAAGATCACCGACCCGTACTCACCCACGCCTCGGGCAAACGCCAGGGCGAAGCCGGTCAGCCAGGCGGGCAACAATGCCGGCACGAGGATGTAGCGGAACACCTGCAACGGCTTGGCGCCGAGGCAGGCGGCGGCCTCTTCGATTTCCCGGGGGATATCGGCCAGCACCGGCTGCACCGTGCGCACCACGAAGGGCAACGTGACGAAGGTCAGCGCCAGGGTGATACCCAGGGGGGTGTAGGCGATCTTGAAACCCAGGTCGGCGGCAAACTGGCCGACCAGGCCGTTGGGCGCGTACAGCGCCGTCAGCGCGATACCGGCGACGGCGGTGGGCAGGGCGAACGGCAGGTCGATCATCGCGTCGATGACCTTGCGCCCGGGGAAGGTGTAGCGAACCAGCACCCAGGCCAGCAGCGTGCCGATCACACCGTTGATCAGCGCGGCGTACAGCGCGGTGCTGAAGCTCAGCTTCAAGGCCGCCAGTACCCGAGGTGCGGAAATGATATTCCAGAACTGATCCCAGGTGAGTTGAGCGGCGTGTACAAACATCGCCGCCAGGGGGATGAGTACGATCAGGCTGAGGTACACCACGGTGTAGCCCAGCGTCAGCCCGAAGCCGGGTATGACGGGGGAGATACGACGCGACATAAGAGTCCTTGGTTAAAGGGTAGAAACCACTGTAGGAGCGCGCTTTTTGTGGGAGCTGGCTTTTCTGTGGGAGCCGGGCTTGCCCGCGATGCAGGCACCTCGGTGTGTCAGTCACACCACGGTGATGCTATCGCAGGCAAGCCAGCTCCCACACAAGCCCAGTTCCTACAAAAAGTCAGGCCCCTACAGTTACTTTGGCTTATTGCGCCGTGTAGATCTGGTCGAACACGCCACCGTCATTGAAGAATTTCGGCTGGGCAGTTTTCCAGCCGCCGAAGTCTTTGTCGATAGTCACCAGGTCCAGTTTCGGGAACTGCTGGGCGTATTTGGCGGCGACTTTTTCATCCCGTGGACGGTAGAAATTCTTCGCCGCAATCTCCTGGCCCGCCGGGCTGTACAGGTGGTTGAGGTACGCGGTGGCGATCTCGGTGTTGCCCTTTTTCTCGGCGTTCTTGTCGACCACAGCCACCGGCGGTTCCGCCAGGATCGACAGGGACGGCACGACGATGTCGAACTTGTCGGCGCCGCCGTCTTCCTTCAAGGCCAGGAACGCCTCGTTTTCCCACGCCAGCAGCACGTCACCCTGGCCGTTGTTGACGAAGGTAATGGTAGAACCGCGCGCGCCGGTGTCCAGTATCGGGACGTGCTTGAACAGCTCTTTGACGTATTCCTGGGCCTTGGCTTCACTGCCGCCGGCCTTGAGGCCGTAGGCCCAGGCGGCGAGGAAGTTCCAGCGTGCACCGCCGGAGGTTTTCGGGTTGGGCGTGATCACCGACACGTCTTTCTTGATCAGGTCGCCCCAGTCCTTGATGCCCTTGGGGTTGCCCTTGCGCACCAGGAACACAATGGTGGAGGTGTACGGCGTGCTGGCGTCCGGCAGGCGGGTCTGCCAGTTCTCCGGCAGGGTCTTGCCCAGCTTGGCGATTTCGTCGATGTCGCCGGCCAGGGCCAGGGTGACGACATCGGCGCGCAGCCCATCGATCACCGCCCGGCCTTGTTTGCCCGAGCCACCGTGGGACTGCTGGATCTTGACGTTGTCGCCGGGGTGGGACTGTTTCCAGAAGCTGGTGAATTCAGCGTTGTAATCCTGGTACAGCTCACGGGTGGGGTCGTACGAGACGTTGAGCAACTCGTAGTCCTTGGCAACGGCGGAACCGGCAAACACGGCACTGGCCAATGCGGCCAAGGCATAACGGCGAATCGACGACATAGAAGCTCCTGAAATTCTTGAGTATTGGCTTTTCTTGTAATTGCGGGTCTATCGCCGTTCTAGCTCAGCTCGGTTTGTTACCGGGGTTCTGCAGACGGAATTTTTCCTTGCGTTCGATCTGTACCACTTGGGCGTTGTGTACGGTGATTTCCACCGCGCCAAACCGCAGGTCGCGCAGGGCGCTCTGGATTTCACGCAAAATGGCTGCTTCGTCCTGGCCGTCAACGCTACGTAGAGATGCGCTCATGGTCTCGCTCCTGAAAATGAGTAGTGCCTGGCAGTGGCGGCACTGCTTGCGGCGTGAGGGCGATAGTAGATAAGCGCGGATATTCTTAAAAATACTATTTAAGAATGTTTATATAACCAGAAAGAATTTTCTGATGGGGCATGGGGTTGCAAGAGTTTTGGCAGCAAAAACGCTCACACACAGGCGCCGCAGAACCCCCTGTGGGAGCTGGCTTGCCTGCGAAAGCGGTGGTGCAGTAACACATGCAGTGACTGACACACCGCCTTCGCGGACAAGCCCGGCTCCCACATTGACCGAGTCAGTCTTGGCGGATCAGAGGGGCCCGCGTCCAATCAATCTCCTGGGCCGGCATCGGCCGTCCAAACCAGTACCCCTGGCCCATGTCGCATTCCTGGTCCAGCAGGAACCGCGCCTGTTCCACCTGCTCGATCCCTTCTGCATGCACCTGCATGCCCATGCTTTTGGCCAGGGCGATCACCACGCGCACAATCGCCGCGTCGTCTTCGTCCCACGGCAAGCCCGCCACAAAGCCCTGGTCGATTTTGAGCTTCTGCACCGGCAGGCGTTTGAGGCGCAGCAACGAGGAATAGCCGGTGCCAAAGTCGTCGATGGCCAGGCGCAGGCCCAGTTCGCGCAGGCGGTGCAGTTGCTCCAGCGCGACTTCCGGGTCGTCCATCACGGCGCTCTCGGTGACTTCCAGCTCCAGAAAGGCCGGATCCAGCCCAGTGGTGTGCAGCACTTGGGCGACTTGCTCATACAGCTCGCGCCGGGCAAACAGGCGGCTGGAGACATTGATGGCGATAAAGCTCAGCGGCGCGCCGTCGGCCAGCCACTGGCACATCTGGCGGCAGGCCTGGTCCATCACCCACGCATCGATGTCGGCAATCAGCCCAGTGCGCTCGGCGATGGGGATGAACTCGCCCGGCGGAACCAGGCCGCGTTCCGGGTGCTGCCAGCGCACCAGTGCTTCGACGCCGACCAAACGGCTGTCGTGCAGGTCGTGCACCGGCTGGTAATACACGCGCAATTCATGTTGGTCGAGGGCGCGACGCAACTCGCCGGCGATTTCCACCCGATGCTGGGCGTGGGCGGTCAGCTCTTCGGTATACAACGCGTAGCCTTCGCGCCCGGCGCTCTTGGCCTTGAACAAGGCGGAATCGGCGTTGCGCAGCAATTGCTCGGCGCTGAGGGCGTCACTGGGGAACAGGCTGATACCGATACTGGCACTGATAAACAGCTGGTTGCCGTCAAAAATGAACGGATCCTTCATGGCGTTGAGCATGCGCTGCGCCAAGGCCGCCGCTTGCACCACCTGCGGGCAGCTTTCTGCCAGCACGGCAAATTCGTCGCCCCCCAGGCGCGCCAAGGTCACCCCCGGCCCAAACAGGCCGCTCAGACGTTCGGCCACCAGCTTGAGCAATTGATCGCCGACGTTATGGCCCAGGCTGTCGTTGATGATCTTGAAGTGGTCCAGGTCCATCAACAGCAGGGCGCAGCCACGCTTATGCACCTGCGCAGAGGCCAGGGCCTGCTCGGCGCGATCGGTAAACAACAGGCGGTTGGGCAGGTCGGTGAGCGGGTCGTGATGGGCTAGGTGCGCCAATTCGTGCTCAGAGTTCTTCATGGCGCTGATGTCCGAAAACACCGCGACGTAGTGGCTGACCTTGCCCTGGTCGTCGTGAATCACGCGGATGGTTTGCCACTGGGGGTAAACCTCGCCGCTTTTACGCCGGTTCCAGATTTCGCCGCTCCATTCGCCGGTGCTTTCCAGGGCCTGGAACATTTGCTGGTAGAAATGCGCCGAGTGGCGCCCGGACTTGAACAGGCTTGGCCGTTGGCCCATGACGTCGTCGCGCTGATAGCCGGTGATCTCCATGAACGCGCGGTTGACGTGCACGATCAGCCCCTGAGTATCGGTGACCAGCACCCCTTCGCGGGTGCAATCGAACACCGCAGCGGCCTGGCGCAGGCGCTCGCGATTCTCTTTCAGGGGTTGTTGCAACGCGTGGGCGCGGGCAAAACGCCGGCCTATCCAGTAAATGAGCAACGCGCTGAGGCTGACCCCCACGTATCCACGCGCCTGCAGCCAGTGCCCCAGCTCCATGGGTTCATCGATAAAGTTGATTAATAGGTAATTGCTGAGCTGGAGCCAAACGATAGAAACCAGCAGGTATACCAACCCCGCACGTAGGGCACCTCGGTATGAAAACAGCATATGTTTAGTAATCCTTACTAAATAACCAGAATCGCCCTACAAAGGATCAGGATTATAGAGGAGGAAACACTTTGTAAGTCTTATCTGAAACAGTGACTGGTTTTATCTGCAAAGGAAGTGATAATGCGGGTGCTGTTTTTTTCTTTATCTGAGGGCCATACAGCCTATGTGGTACAACGGTTTTCTTGATCTGTCCGCCTGGCAACTGGTGGCAGTCACGCTGTTGATGACCCACGTGACCATTATTGGGGTCACTGTCTATCTGCACCGTTATTCGGCCCATCGCTCGCTCGAGCTCAATGCCGGCCTTAAACACTTCTTCCGCTTCTGGCTGTGGCTGACCACGGCGCAGAACACCCGCGAGTGGACCGCCATCCACCGCAAGCACCACGCCAAATGCGAAACCGTCGATGACCCGCACAGCCCGGTGATCAAGGGCTTGTCCACCGTGCTGCGCAAAGGTGCCGAGCTGTACCGCGCCGAGGCGGAAAACCCCGAGACGCTACGCATCTACGGCAAAAACTGCCCGGACGACTGGATCGAACGCAATCTCTACACGCGCTACCCGCTGCTGGGCGTGGCGCTTATGGGCGTGATCGACCTGCTGCTGTTCGGCACCATCGGTATCACCATCTGGGCGATCCAGATGATGTGGATCCCGTTCT
The DNA here is from genome assembly GCF_029960685.1 of Pseudomonas sp. AL10. Taxonomy (NCBI): domain Bacteria; kingdom Pseudomonadati; phylum Pseudomonadota; class Gammaproteobacteria; order Pseudomonadales; family Pseudomonadaceae; genus Pseudomonas; species Pseudomonas sp. AL10. Next base: position 105,918 of record NZ_JASBQZ010000002.1, on the reverse strand, counting down.
GGGCCGCCGGCGTGATCAATGGCCTGGGGCATGCCGTGGGCTATCGCAACTTCGAATGCCGTGACGCCGCCACCAACCTGGTGCCGTGGGGCATCATCGTCGGCGGCGAAGAGCTGCACAACAACCACCACACCTACCCCAACTCGGCCAAGCTGTCGGTGAAGAAGTGGGAGTTCGACCTGGGTTGGGCCTGGATCAAAGTGTTCAGCTTCCTGCGCCTGGCCAAGGTGCAGCGTGTAGCGCCCATCGCCCACCGCGTGGAAGGCAAGGGCAGCCTGGACATGGACACTGCCATGGCGATCCTCAACAACCGCTTCCAGATCATGGCCCAATACCGCAAGTTGGTAATTGGCCCGCTGGTCAAGCAGGAGCTTGAGAAGGTCGATCATTCAGTGCGCCACCAGTTCCATCGCGCCAAGCGCCTGTTGTCGCGGGAAACCAGCTTGCTGGAAGACCGCCACCACCTGCGCATCCAGAGCATGCTGGAACACAGCCATGCCCTGACCGTGATCTACGAAAAGCGCCTGGCGCTGCAGCAGATCTGGCTCAAGACCAGTTCCAACGGCCACGATATGCTGGCCGCGATCAAGGAATGGGTGCATGAAGCCGAGGCCAGCGGCATCCAATCCCTGCGCGATTTTGCCCACCAGTTGAAGACTTACTCGTTGCGCCCTACAGCGGCGTAAGGGCGCCGTGGGAGGGCTCGCCCTCCCACGCACTGGCTTTTTGGCGCCATTTTCCGGGCACCGTCAATCCACGCTGTTCACGGAACTTCACCGCAATTCCCCTCTCTCAAAGAACACTTCGCCATCATGGTGACCCCTTGTAGTGACCGCCTTTGCACCTGCGGCGCGCCCAGAGAGAGTTGTACCGATGGTTCACGAAAAGCCCAGCCTGCCCGATGTGCCCACCGCAGAGCCGCCGCGCCCGGCCGCGGCGGCGACCCTGTTGGCGCTTATGCATGCTCAAGGTGAAGTCGAGCGGCTGAGTGAGCGTGAGCAACTGCTCAGCTCACTGCTGGTCAGCGTGAACGCCGTGCTTTGGGCCATTGATTGGGAAACACGCCGCGTGCTGTATGTGAGCCCGGCCTACGAGCGCCTGTTTGGCCGCTCTGCCGGCCTGCTGCTGGCCGACCACCGTGAATGGCGCAACAGCGTCCACCCCGAAGACCTCGACTACGCCGAACACAGCCTGGCCCGCGTGCTGGAACAAGGTGCCGTGGAGGACCGCGAGTACCGCATCATCACCGCTGACGGGCAGATCCGCTGGTTGAGCGACAAGTGCTACATCAACCAGCAGGTGGTGCCCGGTGAAGCGCTGATCGTGGTGGGCATCGCCGAAGACATCACCGAAAAGAAGCAACTTGAGCTGGAACTGCATCGCCTCGCCACCACCGATGTACTGACCCAAAGCAGCAACCGCCGACACTTCTTCGAACTCGCCAACCAAGCCTTCGACAATGCCTGCGCGCAGGGCACGCCGCTGGCGTTCCTGTTGCTGGACATCGATGATTTCAAAGACATCAACGACACCTACGGCCACCTGGAGGGCGACCAGGTGCTGCGGCGTATCGCGGAGAGCGGTCGCGGGGTATTGCGCCGGGGCGACCTGTTCGGGCGCGTTGGCGGCGAAGAATTTGCTGCTGTGCTGCCGGGTTGCCCACCGGAGATGGCCCTGCAGGTGGCCGAACGGTTGGGCAAGGAAATCCAGGCGTTGGTGTTCAGTTACGAGGGGCATGAATTCAATGTGACCGTCAGTCAGGGCCTGGCCGGCCTGCGCGAAGATGACTCCACCCTCGACAGCCTGTTTGCCCGGGCGGATGCGGCGATGTATGAGGCCAAGCGCCAAGGCAAGAACCGCGTTATAGCCGGTTAACACCGACCAACTGTGGGAGCTGGCTTGCCTGCGATGGCGGCTTAACTGACCCACCGCTATCGCAGGCAAGCCAGCTCCCACAATTGATCGGTGTGTGTTTCAGGTTTTGCGCACGCGGGTCAGTTCTGGCAAGCCTACCTTGAGCAGCCGCGCGGTCTTGCTGCCAGCCAGTTCTTCGAGCCCTTCGTGCTCGGTCAGCCGCGCCATTTGCACCGCCAGGTTCACCACCAGGGCTTCGCGCGAATACACCCCGCCTTCAAGTGAATAGATCCCCGCGATCAACTGCCGCAACTCCAGCGGCAAGCGCCAACGTGTGCGCAATGCCGAACCGTAGGCGGCACCAAAGGCGTCGAGGGATTCGCCGATGGTTTGGTCATCCAGGGCGCCGCCGCCCTGGCGCCAGTCTTCCAGGCAGCGCAACAAGGCCAGGTCGCCCAAGCGGTGCAGGATGCAGGCGCTGTAGCAACGCTCGTGATCGAGCTCCAGCATGCGCGCCAGGCGCCGGGCGTAGTCGGCGCTATCTTGAGACAATTGCCAGTGCCGCTCGGCGTAGGCCACCAGCCCAGGGTCACCCAACACTACGTTGTGCTTGAGCGCCAGGCCGAGGATGAGGTTCATGCTCTGGCCGGGCACCAACTTGTGCAGGGCTTCTGGCAGGGTCTGCACCGGCGTGCCGTGGTAGCCGGCGCTGTTGGCGGCAGCGATCAGTACGGCGGTGATTTGCGGGTCGCTGTGCACCTGGTCTTCCAACTGCTTGAGGTCCAGGCCTTCGGGGCCGAGGCTGTGTTGCACGGCCGCTTTCACATCCACGCGCAGTGGCGCCCCATCGCAGACCTCACGGCGCCGCTCCAGAAAGGCTGGCAAGGTCATGCCCGGCGCCAGCGGTGGGATCTCGCAGTACACGCTTTCGCCTTCGTTGAGCAGCAGATCTTGCAGGCGCTGGGTCAGGCTTTCCATGTTCAGTGGGCGGGTGAGGTAGGCGGTGGGCGCCAGGGGCAAGGCTTCGCGTACGCTGGCGCTGTCGTTGCGACTGCTCAGCAAGATAAACGGCAGCGAGCGACGCTTCTGGCGCACGCTGCGCAGCAGGCTCAGGCCATCCACGCCCGGCAGCTCCCAATCCGCGAGGATCAGGTCATAGGTTTTTTCACCCAACAGCGTGGCGGCGTGCTGCCCGTCGGCGCACACATCCAGCCGTGCGTCACAGCGCACATTCAACAGCACTTGCTTGAGCAGGTCCCGCGACCAAGGGTCTGCTTCGGCGATTAACACTCGGGGTACAGCGGGTAAATCAACAGCAGTCATCCAGCACGCTCCATCGGCAATGCTTGCACCTTAGACAATGCAGGCGCGTGCGTACAATGAAGCAGGCACAAAAAAACCGCCGAAGCGGTTTTTTTGCTTTTTCTTTTTGTAGGAGCGAGCTTGCTCGCGAAGGTCGTCAACGAAAACGCGGGCAGCCTTTGAAGCGCGGTGCCTGGGGGTTTTTCGCGAGCAAGCTCGCTCCTACAGGGGCGTGTCAGAGTTCGGAGAAGCACTCTTCGATGATCGCCAGGCCTTTGTCCAACTGCTCGTCCGGCGAGGTCAGGGGCACCAGTACGCGCAATACGTTGCCGTAGGTACCGCAGGACAGCAGGATCAGGCCCTTGTCACGCGCCTTGGCCACCACGGAGGCAACAGCGGCAGCGTTTGGCTTGTGGGTATCGCCGTCTTCGAACAGCTCGACCGCGATCATCGCGCCCAAGGCACGCACTTCGCCGATCACCGGGTACTTGACCTGGATAGCCTTGAGGCCAGTCACCAGGCGCTCGCCCACGGCCTTGCAGCGGTCCAGCAGGTGTTCTTCTTCGAACACTTCCATCACGGCCAGGGCCGCGGCGCAGGCGATCGGGCTACCGGCATAGGTGCCGCCCAGGCCACCCGGGGCGATGGCATCCATGTATTCGGCCTTGCCGCACACACCGGCCAGCGGGAAGCCGCCGGCGATGGATTTGGCGAAGGTGGTCAGGTCGGCGGCAACGCCCATCTGTTCCATGGCGAAGAAGGTACCGGTACGCCCGGCACCGGTTTGCACTTCGTCGGCAATCAGCAGGATACCGTGCTTGTCGCACAGTTCGCGCAGGCGCTTCATGAAGGCTTTTGGCGCGACGTAGAAACCGCCTTCGCCCTGCACCGGCTCGATGATGATGGCGGCGATATCACGCGGCTCGGCATCGTTCTTGAAAATGCGCTCGATGCTGGCGATGGAGTCGTCGACGCTCACACCGTGCAGTTCGTTAGGGTACAGCGCACGGAACACGCCACCTGGCATCAGGCCCATGCCGGCCGAGTAAGGCACCACCTTACCGGTGAGGCCCAGGGTCATCATGGTACGGCCGTGGTAAGCACCGGTGAAGGCGATTACACCGGCACGGCCCGTGGCGGCGCGGGCGATTTTCACGGCGTTTTCTACCGCTTCGGAACCGGTGGTGACCAGCAGGGTTTTCTTGGCGAAATCACCTGGCACCTTGGCGGCGACTTTCTCGCACACTTCTACGTAGGGCTCGTAGGCCAATACCTGGAAGCAGGTGTGGGTCAGCTTGTTGAGTTGCTCGGTCACGGCCGCGATGATTTTGGGGTGCACGTGGCCGGTGTTCAGCACGGCGATACCACCGGCGAAGTCGATGAACTCGCGACCTTCAACGTCGGTCACGGTGGCGTTCTTCGCGGAGTCGGCGAAGATCGGGTGAATCTGGCCAACACCGCGCGGTACAGCGGCTTCGCGGCGTTTCATCAGGGATGCGTTGGTCTTGCTCATAAAGTCCTCATTCGCCGCTCATCGGGCGGCGTGGCTCAAGGATAGGTGGCGGGGAGGCAACTACGGCAGCATGCGATGATCGACTGCCACAGCTTTCCCGGCCACTGCGAATAACCATGTGAAACACGCAAAGGGGCAGCGCTCTCGTGCCCTCTGCGTTTACTGCAATCCCGTGCCTTAGATGCCCAGGCAGAGGTATTTGATTTCCAGGTAGTCCTCGATCCCGTACTTGGAGCCTTCACGGCCCAGGCCCGAGGCCTTGATGCCGCCGAACGGCGCCACTTCGTTGGAGATCAGCCCGGTGTTGACGCCGACCATACCGTATTCCAGGGCCTCGGCCACGCGGAACACACGGCCCAGGTCGCGGGCGTAGAAGTAGGAGGCCAGGCCGAACTCGGTGTCGTTGGACATGGCGATCACTTCGGCTTCGTCTTTGAAGCGGAACAGTGGCGCCAGCGGGCCGAAGGTTTCTTCCTTGGCGACGGCGGCGTTTTTCGGCACGTCGACCAGGATGGTCGGTTCGAAGAAGTTGCCTTCCATCACCTTGCCACCGGCCAACAGCTTGGCGCCTTTGCTCAGGGCATCAGCGATATGTTCCTGCACCTTGGCCACGGCTTTTTCGTCGATCAGCGGGCCGGTGGTGGTGCCGTCTTCCAGGCCGTTGCCGATCTTCAGTTTGGTCACCGCCACCTTGAGCTTTTCAGCGAAGGCGTCGTACACCGAATCCTGGATGTACAGGCGGTTGGCGCAGACGCAGGTCTGGCCGTTGTTGCGGTACTTGGAGATGATCGCGCCTTCGACGGCCTTATCCAGGTCGGCGTCGTCAAACACGATGAACGGCGCGTTACCGCCCAGCTCCAGGGAGACTTTCTTGATGTCCTTGGCGCATTCGGCCATCAGCTGGCGACCGATTTCGGTCGAGCCGGTGAAGGACAATTTACGCACGATGGGGTTGCTGGTCAGCTCGCCGCCGATGTCGCCGGCGCTACCGGTGACCACACTGAGCACGCCTTTGGGGATACCGGCGCGGTGCGCCAGCTCAACCAGGGCCAGGGCCGAGAACGGGGTTTGCGAGGCCGGCTTGATCACCATGGTGCAACCGGCAGCCAGGGCCGGGCCGGCTTTGCGGGTGATCATAGCGGCGGGGAAGTTCCACGGGGTGATGGCTGCGGTCACGCCGATGGGCTGCTTGATCACGATCAGGCGCTTGTCGGGCTGGTGGCCGGGGATCACGTCACCGTAGATGCGCTTGGCTTCTTCAGCGAACCACTCGATAAAGGAGGCCGCGTAGACGATTTCACCCTTGGCTTCGGCCAGCGGCTTGCCTTGTTCGAGGGTCATCAGGCGGCCGAGGTCGTCCTGGTTTTCGATCAGCAGCTCAAACCAACGGCGCAGCTTGTTGGCGCGCTCCTTGGCGGTGAGTGCGCGCCAGGCTGGCAGGGCCTTATCGGCGGCTTCGATGGCGCGGCGGGTTTCCGCGGCGCCCATCTTCGGCACGGTGCCAAGAATCTCGCCCGTGGCTGGGTTGTTGACCTTGATGGTTTGACCATTGTCCGCATCGACCCAAGCGCCATCAATGAAGGCTTGCTGGCGGAACAACTGGGTGTCTTTAAGCTGCATGTCGGCTTTCCTTAACAGCACCGCGCGCACGCGGAGCGAATTAGAGTTGTTGAAAGGCGCCTTGTGGGCTGCCGTCAGGGAAATCAGCCCCAGCGCGCAGAAAAAATGAAAGAGCGCACGGGAGACAGAGCGTTTGAAATCTCAAACGAATCCTAGGATCAATGGGGGTACAGGGCAATAGGATGTTCGAAAAAAAGAACGAATATGGCGCATCCGGCTCATCTTTCGGATCAAGTGCCCACACGACAACAGCCCCGGAGCCAGGTGGGCGCCGGGGCTGTTGGGGACCTTGCAGCTTAAGGTTGGAACGACTTGAGCACGGCCAGCAGGCTAGTCAAGTTGTCGGCCACGCCGCCCTGGGCGACTTTTTCGGTGGCGGCGGCGCCAGCGGTGGTGTCGACACTGTAGATCTGCATCACGCCCTGGTTGGTGGCCGCCTGAGCCAGGGTGTTTTGTTGCTGTTGGGCCGAGACCGAGTTCTGGAACAGGATCGCCGTGGCCTGGCCCATGGATTGGTAAATAGTGCTCATGGCCATCGCGGGTGATTCGGCAACCACCTTGACGTTGGTCTGGGTGACGGCATCGGTGATTTGCGGGCTGACTGTACTCATGGTTGAAACTCCTGGGTTGAGAAAGAACAACATCCGTTATTGCTCAGTGCTTAAGGCTGGAACGACTTGAGCACGGTCAACAGGCTGGTGAGGTTATCCGATACGCCGCCTTGGGCGACTTTCTCGGTGGCCGCCGCACCTGCGGTGGTATCGACGCTGTAGATCTGCATCACGCCCTGGTTGGTGGCCGCCTGGGCCAGGGTGTTTTGCTGCTGCTGGGCCGACACCGCGTTCTGGAACAGAATCGCCGTGGCCTGCGCCATGGATTGATAAATAGTGCTCATCGCCATCGCTGGCGATTCGGCCACCACTTTGACGTTGGTCTGGGTGACCGCGTCGGTAATTTGCTCGTTGACTAATGGCATGATCAATTTCCTTATTTAGTACACGGTGCATTCCGTGTTCATCAATGAACGTTGCGAAACAGGCGCTGTGAAACGCGGGGTCAAGGTTTTGCAGTGGGGCCCAGCGCCGCTTCAATCTGGGCGATCAACCCTTGGATCAGTGCCTGTACTTCCTTGCGTTGCGCGTCCTGATCGGGAGCTGCGCCGTCCAACACCTGGCGCAGGGCCGCTTCACGTTGCTGGGCAGCGGTCTTGAGCGCTTGTTCGTTGGCCTTCGATTGCTCAAGCACCTGGGCGGCACGCTTGAGGGTTTCGTCGACGATGGCCTGGGGCGTGCCGGCGAATACCTGCGGGTTGCGCAGCATCGCTTCGAGCCGCTGGCGGTCGTCGGTGGACAGGACCGAGGGTTGCATATCGAGCTCCTTAGGGGCTGCCTTGGCGGCGACACGCCCGCTAAAGCCGCACCTCAACGTTGTCCTGCCAGAAACCGGCAAAGTAAAAATGCGGCGACGAATCACAGAAGGTCGCCAACTCCGCAGGCGTTATGGCGCTGGGCTGGTTGGGAAAAATGGCCGGCGGAGGCGGCAGCAGATTGGCCTCGTTGTAGAGGTTGCCGACCTCATAGCAGTTGGCCGCGAACTGCGAACAAAAGGACCCGCTGCCGATGTCGATGGACTCGTTGATCCGCGTCACCAGGCTGGTATCGGAAGTCCAGCGCCGAAAGGCTGAAATCATCGCGTTCCACACGCTGTAGCGGCCCCGGATATCACCACCGATCTTGTCGAAGTAGAACTGCTTGGCAGCCACCGTCGCTGCCTCGCCCAGTTCGGTATCCACGCAGGAAAACACCATCGCCGAGCGTGGCGGTTTTTCCAGGCTCAGGTCGGTCAGGGCCAGGCCACTGCCGACACTTTCGATCACCAGGGTGTCGCTCACCGCAATCGCCGGGTGAACCACATTCAGGTACGTCGTGTCCTGCGAGAACACCTTGGCCTTGACCAATTGACCGGCTTTGATAAACGCCCGCGTTGCGCTGTCGTCATCTTGTTTGACAGAAAAAATAATATCTCCAGGCTGCATGATGTCGCTCCTCACTCAAGAAAAGTTGCTTTCAAGTTGCTGTTGCACCGCCCCAGCAGAACGCTGGAGCGCTGTGCTCGGTTCAGGCCGCTGGCGCGGCCCGGTTGGCCAGGGTGTCGGCGTACTTGGCGATGCTCTGGTCGATCTTGTCGATGGCCACGCTGGCGGCTTCGGCTTCCATCGCACCGGCAGCGGCAGCCACGGCGGCAGCGGCGCCCACCAGCAGGTCGGTGGCCAGGGCGCCCAAGGCATCTTCGGCAGCGGCCGGCAGGTTGTCCTTGACGATGTTCTCGGTCATTTGCTGGAGCAGCACGGCCTGGGCCGCCAGGGCGATCTTGCTGACCCCATCGAAGTACCCCGCCGCCGCTTGCGCCACCAGCCCGGCCGCCTGGCTGATCATCATGTCGGCCGGCACCGCGATCTGCGCCGGCGCATAGGCAAAGTTCTGCGAATTGGTGAACTGCACCGCCTGCACGATCTGGCTATTGAGCGCCGCCGTGCTGTCGGATGACGGTGCGCTCACCTGATTGAGCAAGTGCTCGTTCATGCGCGCCATGATCGAGCGCGAGGCCGGTGCGGCGGGCGCCGTCGCAGGTGAATCGGCGGCGGGCGTTGCTGGGGAGGCGGCGGGTTTCTTTCTGCTGAACCACGACATAATCGATCTCCCGAGGGCTCAGCCCTTCTCGCCAATCTGCATGATCAGCGCCACGGCCTTGGAAATCACCGCGTTGGAAATCTGGTTCATCGCCTGCTGGCTGTTGACCGCGTTCTGCAACGACAGGCCCGCCGCGCTGCTGGCCACCTGGTACAGCGACGCGATGGCCTGGGCTGGCGCCTCGGCCACCACCTTGACGTTGGTTTGAGTGACCGCGTCGGTGATCTGGCTGTTGACCTCTGTCATACATCTCTCCTTGATGGCATTCACCCAGGTTTGGGTGTGGATAGCGGCGGCGTGCTGCGCTCATACCACTAGAACGCCCCACGCCAGCATGTGTGAATTACCTTCAGCGCAACGCATCGCGCAGCAGTTGCACACGCTTGCGCACCAGCGGCAGCTTCACGTGCAGCGCGGCAGCGATTTGCGGGTAAGGCAGGTCATCGACAAAACGCATCTCGAACAAGCGCTGCTGCAACAGCGGTAACCGTGCGACGTGCGCCTCGAGCTGCTCCAGGCGCTCATAACACTCCACCCGCTCCAGCACCGAAGCGCAGGGCGCGGCGAGCGCGGCCAGGTGATCGTGCTCAAGGTCCACCGAATCATCGAACAACCGCCCCTCGCGCTTGCTGCGCCGCACGCTGTCGAGAAACACATGATCGAGCACCAGAAACAGAAACCCCTGAGGGTCGCGAATGCGCTCGGGCGAGCGCCGAAAAAACAACAGGGCCTTGATCGCCGTGGCCGCCAACCACTCCTGGCCCTGATCCAGATTGCCCTTGGCCCGCCGCAACGCCCGGCGCCTGAGCTCGCCGTGCACAGCACGCCAACTCGCTTCGAACAAACGGTCATCGGCGGCCCATTGATCCTTGAACTGAACAGTCATCCCCATCGCCAGCACTCCTGTGCATCCTTGATGAAGGGCCAGTCTGCGAGGGCTCGACGGGGGTACGCTGTTACCTGGGGAACACCGCCACAACTAATTCAGCGCAAAAGCCTTGCGCCTCAAATGCTCAACATCATTGATCACCATGCGCTCCAGATCGCCGCTGATCACCCCACTGCGCCGCCACACTTGCAGCTGCACATTCAGCTTGGGGCGACTGGTATTCAGCATCGACGCCAACACCCCTTGGCTCGCGGGCAACGACACACTGGGCAAGGCCAACGCCAGGTCGATCTCACCCAGGTTGGCCAACAAAAACCGCGCCAACCGTGACTCCAGCCGATGCAGACACACCAACTCCAGCAACTCGATGGCCTGCAACAAACGCAGCATCATCAGCATCAACAAACGCCGCAGAAACACCGGCTCCTCAAACAACACAGCAAAATGCCGGCTACCCAACTGCAACAACCGCGTGGGGCCACTGGCAAAGGTGGAAGACTCGCGCCCATGATCCTTGATCAACGCCGTCTCCCCCACCACCTGCCCGGCCCCAGTGCTGCCGATGATCTGCTCTCGACCATCGGGCCCATGCACCACCGAATAAATCCGGCCCTCCACCACCAGCGCAATGAATTCGAGGGTGTCGTCCTTGAAATACAACAGCTCCCGATCATCCAGCGTGCGCTCCACCATATGGGTGGCCACGTAGCGCAAGAGATGCTCCGGCATACCTCGAAACAAATCGGAGCGAGCCAGCAGGGTTTGTCTGAGCGGGAGATCGAGCATCACGGTTCCTTTGGAATGCATGCGTTCACCTGAGGAATTGCGGCGTGGAAGCGGTGTAAAGCCACAAGAGCAAAGCAAACAAAGGGACGTGCGGCGCGGGGAGTTGTGAATGAGGGTGGCGATTAGCCATTTTTTGTCGGAAATGGACGACAGAGGGCGGGGCAAATGCCGGAATGGACGCATCAGGTCGACATGGGTATGATGTCGCCCGCACAAGCATCCGTAGCTCAGCTGGATAGAGTACTGCCCTCCGAAGGCAGGGGTCGTGGGTTCGAATCCCGCCGGGTGCACCATATAGCAGTCTCGGGCTGTCTCAGACAGTCTACGAAACACTCCAAGAAGCCCGCCCCGTGCGGGCTTTCTTGTTTCTGGCTATCCATCCCTGTCTACCCCTATAACTTCCCGCCGTGTATGCCCACGTGTATGCTTTGAGATTCCTATAACTGGAGGCATACAGGAAGTGAAGCGCACTGAAATCAAACGCCGCCCCTTAGCAGACACCACGCTTGCAGGCCTGGAGCCTGAGCACACAACGTATCGGGAGCAGGACGGGAATGGCCTGTACTTCCGGGTGAAACCTAACGGGCAGAAATCATGGGAGCTGCGCTACAAAAAGCCAGACGGGAAATGGTCGTGGCTGGGCCTCGGCGGCTACCCCGATATCAGTGGCTCATTGGCGAGACAGAAAGCAGCTCAACTGCGGGAAGACGCATCGACCGGCAAAAATCCATTAGTGAGCAAGCAAGCTCGCAAGGTTGCAGACCAGGTTGCTGCCAACAACACTTTTGAGGCGTTAGGCCGTGAGTGGTTTGAAGCCAGACGCACAAGCTGGGAAGCAGGTACGTCCCGACGAGTACTGGGAGCACTGGAGCTTCATGTGTTTCCTGTCTTCGGCAAGCGCGTGTACACAGAAATATTGCCCCTGGAATGGATGGAGTTTCTACGTGGCATGGAGCAGAAGGGGATCATTGAACAAATGGGCCGAGTTCGCGCCTTTTGCAAAGAGATCTATGACCTGGCCCGCGTAACAGGACGAGCCGTCCACAACCCCCTTGAAGGTCTCAGCAAATTCCTGCAATCACGTAGCGCTGAAAACTATGCACACGTTTCGATTGAAGAACTGCCTGCGCTACTTCGGGCGATCAACTCCTACCCTCACGCAAAGGACGTTCGCATAGGGCTTCGCTTGCTTTCCTTATTAGCATCGCGCCCGAGCGAGATCCGAGAAGCACGCTGGTCAGAAATTGATCTCTCCAAAAAGCTATGGACGATCCCAGCCGAGCGAATGAAACGTCGTCGCGAACATGTGGTGCCCCTCTCTCGACAGGCGATCGAAGCGCTCACTGAGTTACGAACACTTACAGGTGCGTACCCTCTCCTATTTCCAGGCAGGAAAGACAGGACAATCCCTCGTAGTAACACCGTCTTTCTAATGGCGCTCCGCAGACTGGGATATGCCGGTCGGCAAACAGGCCACGGCTTTCGTCACATAGCCAGCACCATACTCAATGAGCAGGGTTTCGATGAGAATCACATTGAGGCCCAGCTCTCTCATGCAAAGGAGGGTATTGCCGGAGTCTATAACAAAGCGGTGTACCTACCTCAGCGCAGAGTGATGATGCAGTGGTACGCCGATTACCTTGATGCCCTAGTGGCCGGAAATGTAGTGCAAGGTCAATTTGGGAAGGCCGTGTGAAGCCGTTAACCCTATACCTCTTCAAAAATGGTGTTACGCGCGTTACGCGTGTTACGAATACCTCTAAGCCATTGTTTTTATTTGACATATTCAGCGTTACACTCGCTAAAAAACTTCTGAGCACCACGTGTTACATCGAGCAGTCGTGTTACAGAAAAGCCACACCCGCAACCCTGCTGGCATCGGCGTTTTCGTTTGCGAATCGCTGTAACGGCCTATCGCCTTCGGGGCGGCGGGGAGATCTAAATGGACTTTGAGCAGGACATCGATGCAGAAGAGCTTGAGCTCGAAATCGCAGGCTTCGATGTAACGTGCCTGGTATGGGATCAGGACGACGTTGAGGCAGCCGTTCGCAGTCTTGCGCTGTTTCCTCAGTTCAACAACCACTTCAAAGATGCCTTCGATCTGATCAACACGGCCACCTCGTTCTGGCTTGAGGAGGGCTCCTACGCTCCGTGTGCAGAGTCGGTAACAAAAACCCTTTATCGACTTCGCGATCCCATTAGCGAGCATGCCAGTTATGCAGAGGCAGGCTCATTGCCCAGTGTCATTCGACGGTTTCTTGGGGTGAGTCATTCCGCAGCAGACTCACAGCTTGCGGCTACCTTTACCCTAGTAATGGGAATGCAGGCTGTGGAGACGCTTGCAAATTGGCTGTTCGACCTTGAGCTCACCACTTACGACATTGATGCAGACCTGATAGAGCAGCTGAAACATGACTCACCCCGCCAGTACCTTGCCCTGATCGAAAAAGAGCGGGACCGCAGCAGCGGGAACGAAATCAGGGCACGAGAAGAATTCGCGACATTACTAGGCGAAGCGAATCAGGCGCTGTTGATGGCGAGTCTTTATCGCCAGGTGGAGCAGATGGATGTGTTTAAAAAAGGCTTCAACACATCAAACCTGATGCATCGAATTCTCGACGACGCCTTTTCAACAAAGGCGACAAGACGAGGTCAGGACGCCGGTAAGGGGAACCGAGATCCCAGCTCAAAAATACAGACCGACACAATGGATAGACGAGCAAAAATCAAGGCGGCTGCTGAGCAAATCATTAACGGTCGGAAAATTGAAATGCGAAGTCTGACCGATGCTGAACTGACCAATATTCTTTCCGAACGGAAGAGCCACGGCACAAAAAAAACCATTCGAGAGCATTTGACCGCTCTGGGCCTTAGACCTCTGAAATAAAAAAGGGAGCGGACACAGTCCACTCTCCCTCCCCTGCGTAGCGTATGACCCGTTGTCTCAATTAACAAAGGGTTAGCTCGCTATGACTACCGTATTAAAAACAAATCCCTCGCATGATCCCGCCACAACTCTCATCCGAATTTCAGATGTCATTTCAATCGTAGGGCTCGCACGCCCGACTATCTACAAGCTGATGCGTCAACCTGAAAGCGGGTTCCCGTTGCCGGTAAAGCTGAGTAACAGCAATGCCCGAAGCGCTCCGGTTGCGTGGGTATTGGGGGAAGTTCAGGCATGGACACGTGCACGCATCGCTGCCCGCGATCAGGTGGCAGCATGAAAAATCGAGCTGCCAACAGGGCAATCCTGCAGCCCTTTTCTGTACTCAGAAAAGTGGGTTTCTCATCACGAGGTATGCAGCGTTTTGAACGTTACCGCACAGAGCAAAAACGCCTGAACCGGGACGTGATGGTGATGAGATGGAGAGATGGCATCTGGTGCGCATTGTCAGTTCCCTGCCAAGCCCCGCAAGCAATCATCGTCGACGAAGGCCAACAAATCGACGCCTACGAAGATGCACGATCTTGCCTCGACGGCGACCTGTTGCCCTTTGTCTCCCTGCGCTGGGACATCCATGCCTGAAACGAAAACGCCCCCGGCGGCAACCGGAGGCGTTGAGGTAAATCTAAATGCGTGATCAATTTATGCCGCATCGAAAAAATCCGCAAGCGTTCCGGACAGTTGCACTTTCAAAAAACGAGCGTTACTCTCTGGCTGTCGCTGCAAATTCAGCGACCGGGTTTGGCGACCCGATCTACAATAGGCGCACAGGCGCCCCCATTACGATTGCAGGCGCTTTTTTTGTGCCCGCATTCACGTGTTATGGCGGCTGTGCGTGGGAGACCTTCGGGTCTGCCGGGTTCCTATTGTCCCGGTTCGCCAACCTGCGCACAGCTGCCACCCTAATTCGTTTGGCGACGAAGTGTGGCAGCTCCTCAACAATAGGAGTTTCGCCCCATGCACGCCCTCAGTCCGTCCAAAATTCGCGCCGCCGCTCATCGAGCAATGGCTCTCGCCGCCTTACACGCCAACTCCAGCCTCGCTACACGCCTCTCCCGTTACAACGCCCATATGTCCAAAGCTCGCGCCCTGGAAGCCGCAGGGGGTGCCCAATGAGCATGCTCCCAGGCTTCTCACTGCCCGAGGATCTGCTCTGCGTCAGCCAGGACGCCGAAGCCGGTATTCCCATTGATGCCATCACTTGCGCCCTCGACCGTGCCGATTCAGTTCTGATGCTGCTGGAAGATCATTTAGACGGCGATAAACCCGCGCTCTCCAACCGCGTGCTGTCATCCGTTATTTGGGACGTGCGTGGCACCTTGGGCTTGATCAAAACACTCGCCTTGTACGGTGACGCCTCCTCTGTGCCAATGGGCCAGAAAGGCGGTGCCCTGTGAAAACTGCCAATACCCTCGGGCGTGCCGAATTCTCATGCGTTGCCAGCGGTACCCAAAAGCTTTTTAAGGTCAATGCAGGCGTGCCTATCGAGGACGCACTTGAGGCCATATCGCTGTTTCAGTACTACGCAAATCAACTAACCCTCGACGCCGCAATGAGTAATGAGGGCGAACGGTTCAGTTGGCCTGCTCTCTACCTGGGAGAAATGGCAAAAGCGCTGATTGATGACGTCAACGATGCTCTGTACGCAGCGAGTAAAGCGCCATGACCCAGCGCACCAGCAACACCTCAAAACGCCCCAGCTTTGCCGACGTAAAAAGCGCCGCCCTGAAGAACATTGACCGCGTCCTTACTCACTGGCTGCCGAACGGAAAACGCGTCGACGGCGGCAAGGAGTACACCGCGCCGAACCCGACGCGCACGGACAAACGTGCAGGTTCACTCAAGGTCAATTTGAGCAAAGGCACCTGGGCAGATTTTGCCACTGGCGATAAGGGCGGCGACCTGATCGACCTGGTGCGTTACATCGATGGCGGCACCGACGTTGAGGCCTGCAAAAAGCTGGCGGATCTGCTCAGCGTTTCCGCAGGGTCTGCAACCACCAAAAGCGCACCGGCCAAGAGCGCAACGCCGGAGTGGATTGTAATTCAGCCGATCCCGGCCGAGGCCATGAACAAGTGCCCAGCTAAACACCGGCAACACGGTATTCCGTCAAAGGTATGGATCTATCGCGATGCACAGGGCCAACCGGTCATGGCGCTGTATCGCTTCGACTTGGGCCCCGATGAAGACGGTAAACCGCGAAAGGTCTTTGCGCCGTTGACCTGGTGCAAGCGCTCCGATGGGCAAACTACACAATGGCGCTGGCAAGGATTGCCGGAACCTCGGCCCTTGCTGCGCCTGGATGAGCTGACACAGCGCGCCGATGCACCTGTTGTGTTGTGTGAAGGTGAAAAGGCCGCTGATGCTGCCGCTGAACTGATGCCCGACTATGTAGCAACGTGCTGGCCGAACGGCTCGAACTCCTGGCACAAAGCCGATCTGACGCCACTCAAAGGGCGCACGGTCGTGCTGTGGCCGGATAACGATGTCAGCGGCAAGACCTGCATGGACGCCATCGAGCTTAAGCTGATTGAGCTGGGCGCCGCTTCGGTGCGACGAATCTCCCTCGACGTGTTCAAGCTCAAGCCCAGCAGCAAAGACGGAAAGCCCACGCTGAACAAGGGTGGAAAATGGGCAGACGGCGACGATGCAGCGGATGCACTCGCCAAAGGCTGGACCGGTGGCCACGTCGCCGAGCTGGTGCGCAGCGGTGAGTTTTTCGGCAGTGCCGCTGAGCCAACTGAACCTAAACAACCGAAGGGCAAGGCGCCCGCCAAACGACCTGCGAAATCGAAAAATGATCTGTTGCCGGGCGGCTTTCGGCTGACGCCTGACGGGGTGTTTTATTCCGGTGATGATGGTGAGGCGCGCCCTGTGTGTTCGCCTCTGGAAATCATCGCCCGCACTCGCGACGACAAGGGCCACAACTGGGGCTTGTTGGTCGAATTTGACGACCCCGACGGAGCTAAAAAACGCTGGAACATTCCGGCCCGAACCATGACTGGCGACTTCGGCAAGGACGTACTCGGTCCACTGGTCGACATGGGCCTACGCCTCGCCGGAAGTCGGTCGGGGCGCAATGCCCGGAATGACCTGCAGAGCTATCTCGGCGGTTTCGACAGTGCCCAGCGCGCACGTTTGGTAACGCGCTTGGGTTGGCACGACAACGCCTTTCTTCTGCCCGAACAACAGATCGGCTCGCACGCCGAACACCTGCATTTTTATGAGGCTGGTGCCCAGCTGCCACCAATCAGCGAGGCGGGCTCTCTGGAGCAGTGGCAGCAGCAAATCGGCGCGTTGTGCATTGGTAACCATCGCTTGGCGTTTGTCGTCTCTGTGGCCTTCGCAGGGCCTCTGCTGAACCTGCTGGGGCATGAGTCGGGCGGCTTCCACCTGTATGGCGACAGCTCCGGTGGCAAGACTACTCACCTGCAAGTCGCCGCCTCGGTTTATGGCGGGCCGCGATTAGTTCGTTCGTGGCGCTCGACAGACAACGCCCTGGAGTCCATCGCCGCCGCACACTCAGACGGCCTCTTGGTGCTGGATGAAATCGGCATGTGCGACCCACACATCATTGGCGAGACGGTGTACATGCTCGGCAACGGCACAGGTAAGGCACGGGCGAATGATCGAGGACAAGCGGGCCGACAGGTGCAGGAGTGGCGCTTACTGTTTCTCTCAACGGGTGAGAAGACGTTGGCGCAGCACATGGCGGATGCCAACAAGGAGCTAAAAGCGGGTATGGAAGTCCGCATGCTCGCCGTACCAGCGGATGCGAGCAAAGGCCTCGGCATGTTCGATGTGCTGAACGGATTTGAGGACGCTGCCGCCCTCTCCGATGCGCTCAAGGCCCGTGTCGCCAAATACTACGGCACACCCCTCACCGCCCTCCTGCACGCACTGTGTGCGCCTGGAGAAATGCTCAGGTGGTCAGTGATCGCTCGCCGTACGGTGGAGCAGTTTATCACCCAAAACCTGCCCGCCTCGGCCAGTGGTCAGGCTCAGCGTGCCGCCCTTCGCTTTGGCCTTGCGGCAGCGGCCGGAGAGTTGGCCACCGCCTTCGGCGTCACTGGTTGGCCTGATGGTACGGCCACGACGGCTGCACGGGTTTGCCTGCATGCATGGCTAGCCGAACGCGGCGGCGCCGGTAACTTCGAGGGTGATGCGATTCTGGCGAGATTGCACCAGGTCATCGAGCGGTTTGGAGAGAGCCGCTTCACCCGATGGGAATCTGCCGCCGCCAAGATCGATGAACACGGCCCACGCACGATTGATCGACTGGGCTTTCGCAAGACGATGGAACACGGCATGGGCGATGCCCTACATACCACCAATACCTATTACGTGTTGCCGGAAGCCTGGAGGGCCGAGATCTTCAAGGGCATGAATATCAGTGCGGTGAACAAGGAGCTGCTGCAACGGGGCGTACTCGAGCCGGGAAGCGACGGCAAGGCGTACAGCTTGATTCGGCTACCTGGGCTGGGGCCTCAACGCTGCTACGTGGTGAAGACCGTTCCAGGAACGAATGAAGGCGAGGCCAAGGCCGCCTAACGGCATGCCTGCTGATCGAGGTAGCGCCGGCTCATTCCCGGCCTCGCCAGCCGTTCGACAACCATCCCTATCAACCGCAGTACCCAGAGACAATACAGATGAACACTATCCAAGAACTGAAAGAACGCCGCGAAAAACTGACCCTCGAAGTGGAGAGCATTCAGCGCGACCTGGCGCCCTTCGAAGAAGCGCTGGAAAGCCCGGAGGTTATCCAACAAGGCCGTCAACGGGCAGTGCAAGATGAAATCAACGATCACAAAAGACGCATCGACTCCCGAAACCTTGAGATCAGCAGACTAAACCAGAAGATTAATCGCCTTGAGACACTGGCAAACCGTGAGAGCTTGGCTGCGGGCTATCTCAGCGATATGGCGAACTGGAAAGCCGACGAAATGGAGCTTAACGAAAAGCGCAGCAGCATCGAGACCAGGTTGCAGCAAGTGCGCCAGAGCGATCAGGAAAACATGGCAAAAGCTCGACAAGCTGAAACGGACGCGGCCACTGCTTACGCACAGGCTGTCGCCTGGGGCGATGTGGAAGGCGAGAAAGCGGCAAACGCCGAAGCTCAAAAGGCAGCAAAAAACCTCACGGCTGCGGCTGAGCATCAACGCCGCCAACAACTGCTCATCACCGCACTGGAGCAGGAGCTGGTGACGATTGATCTGCATATCACAGAGGCACAAAAGGAACGCACCGAGATCGAGAATAAAGCGGCTCACCTGGCGAACACTGTGCTGGAAGAACAGTGGAATGAGGCCGCCAAAACACTGCTGGAGACCGGCGGCAAGCTGTGGGCCGCACGCAACCTGATTAGTCGTGACCCGGTTGCACTGATGAAGCTGGATATCCCTGAACTGGGCGAGCACTTTGGAAGCTGGACCTGGCGAGAACTCGCGGCTCGCTCACACCAACACAGCCTGCTTGACCTGTTGGCGGCCTAACTCAAACCTTCCCCGAAGCAACCGGCGAGGGCCGGTTGATTCGGGCCTACCATCGGTCTAACAATGAACAAGACACTACAGAACAGTGCTCAGATGCCGGATTACCTAAAGTCCCGAAAGCTGCATTTGAACGGGATAATTGTCGGCATGACCAGAATGAAAAAGCTCAACGCAATAGGAATCAAAGAAACTAAAGTTGAGACGCTCACGATTGATGCAATCAAGGCGGAGCTCCACTTCATTGACCTTCAGCTCAAAAGAAAGGCCGGATAAAGAAGAGGCGGAAGCCTAAACAGCCTCCGCTTCTCTAGATTCTCCCATTACGAAACAAGCCTCTAGATTTTTCGGCTTCTGATCTTTGGCGGCTGCGGGCTTAGGACCGCTTTCGGCCAAAAGGAGTCGTTCGAATGTGTTCGGGAATCAGAGGCGTTTCCGAACGCGATAGCAGTTGCCCAAATGTCATCCCCCTGTCCAAGCATCCAGCGTGGATGGAATGCCAGTAGCAGAAGTGAATTTAGGCATAGTAGCGTTACGCCTCTACAACCCCGATCGGGTGAACGTGCAACGGAGCAGGGAAATGGATTTTTTAGAACGCTTAAATGCAATGTCAGCGAAGGTTAATCAGTTAGCGTCGACGATACAAACGGAGGAAGCAACGAAAACTGCTTTCGTCATGCCGTTTATTCATACCGTGCTGGGCTATGATGTGTTCGACCCCTCCGAAGTGGTTCCCGAATACGTGTGCGATGTGGGCACGAAGAAAGGGGAAAAGATTGATTACGCGATTTTGAAAGATGGCCAAATCCAGATATTGATCGAAACTAAAAAAGTCGGCGAGCCGCTCAATATTAACCATGCGAGCCAACTCTTCCGATACTTTCATGTCACCACTGCACGAATTTCCATCCTTACAAATGGCAGGTTTTATCGGTTTTACACCGATCTTGATGCACCAAACAAAATGGATGAAAAGCCGTTTCTAGAGATCGACCTCCTTAACATCGATGAGCACGTCATCCCTGAACTTCAAAAGCTCACGAAGTCCGCTTTCGACGTTGATTCGATCATCAATGCCGCAGGCGAACTGAAGTACGTGGGCAACATAAAAAAGGAAATGGCTAAGCAGTTCACCCAGCCTGATGATGATTTCGTTCGCTTCTTCGCATCGCGAGTCTACGAAGGAGTCATCACCCAAAAAGTTCGAGACCAGTTTACTCTGCTCACAAGGAAAGCCGCAGCCCAGTTTCTCAGTGACCAAATCAACGACAGGTTGAAGTCAGCAATGAGCAAAGCCACATTTCCCACGCTCGCTGAATCGGTCGTCGCTGAAAATCAGGCTGAAGCCCAAGGAGAGCCTGAAGATCGTATTCTGACTACGATGGAGGAGTTGGAAGGTTTTCATATTATCAAAGCGATTGTCCGGACCGTCATAGATGCAAAGCGCATAGCCAGCAGAGACACCCAGAGCTACTTCGGCATCCTTCTAGACGACAACAACCGCAAACCTATCGCGAGACTTCACTTCAATCGTAGCCAAAAATATCTTGGGATTTTCGACAAGGACAAAGTCGAAACTCGCCACCCTATCAACTCACTCGACGAGATCTATGAGTTTTCAGCCTCGCTGAAAGAGACGATATCTTATTACCAAGAAGCCTGAGCAAGGACTTCCCAGTCCTTTGCCTACAGGCCCAGGGACTGGGATTACGCTAATCTTCGGCCAACAGCGGACAACGGGCCAGTGAATCTGTCCCCTTTTCCCGGGGTCAACTCGGCCAACTGCAAAGATGTTGAATGTATTGGGTGCCTGATGTTATGCGGAAATTAAATAAATAGCGCGAGGAAATGGCGTGAGTGAAGAAAAGAATTACATCAGAACAATGCTGGTTAATAGTAAAAGCCATAGGTACGTGGCTGAACTGGACACTATGGGTGTCAGCGAGTATATGCAGCTGATGATAAAATCACAACAGGGGGTTCCTTCTTTTGTGCTGGATTTCTCTCCACTAGTTGAGATTCTCCATAAAAATATTGACAAAAACAATGAGTATCATGAAGAGCGAGACGTTAAGCTCGGGAGATCTTCAATCTATAATGTCTGGAGGCAGATAAAAGTTTCTAGTGACAGTAGTTTTGCGGGAGCTCTTGGAGCTAACTTGGTAACAAAGTCAGAAGATATTCTTAATTTGATTCATTCGAGGCTGCCCGGACTAACGATAGGTTATCGCGCAAGCTATCAAGATACTCCGTTTGAAGCTCAAAGTAAGAGAGTGGCAGCATTTTCTAGTTTTGTATCTAATATAGAGGCTGCTTTAGAGATACTGCTCTGCAGGGTCTATATATCTGCAAAATTTGGCTTCGAAACATTGACTGATGATATTGTGATGACCGGGCACTGCCGAGCCATCAGAAATGTTGTGCTTGAAGAGTTAAAGAATGATGTTTGTTATAATGAGGCTCAAGCTGACTTCTATCATCACAGCCCTCTATATCATGCGTGCATAGAAAATATCGGGATAAATCCAAATGCCTTATGCTATTTGCTAGGTTCGAGTGTAACTTCAGAAGACTTTAAGGATAGGCTTATTGCTGAGGGCAGCAATAGTCATGACGGATATGGCCGATTTCAGACTACTTTGCATTGGATCTGGTGTGATCCTGATAAGGCAGAGCGAATTCGAGCGCTTTCTAAAATGTTGGTCAGGCTTAACATGTTGCTTGGCATGCTAGAAGAGTTGCATGGGGCAGAACTCCAGTTCGATGATGAAAATAGGTATAGGGAAGATTTTAAAGATGCGCTGGCCAAGCTTCTGATTTAAAAGTTGACGTAGTGGCTTGAGTCGCCCCGTCTCCATATGCAGTACAGAACGTTCGCTTTGGGTCGATAGCCGCCCTGCGCGAGTGACAGCTATCGGCCAAAAGCAGCCGCCGACGCATGATTATTAATGCCTAGGCCAACAGTACTATACACTAGAGAAATTACTGCTTTACTGACCGATAACAATCACGTATGCCGAAGCGAACCATATGGAGTCTTTTCCATTGATCTTATTTCCTCCCGATATATTAATATTCGAACTGAAGCTGCATTGTTGAACATCGGCTCCTTGCGCGGCATCTTTTGAAGACAGAGCTGAAAAAGTCACATAGTAAACTCCAGCATCCTTAACCGCTGCGAAGAAGTTTAGATTTCGTTCGGATGCAATTGGAATTCGCAAATCGAAAAGTGGGCTATTTTTTACCTGTGGACTATCAGATATTTTTTCATAAAGCAACGGGAAAATCGTTTTATCAGCCCGCGCTTGCCCCTCAAAGTTGTATGATATTTTGCTTACAGACAAAGAATCCGGGCAAAGCTTGAAGTAGATAGCTTCATTACTACTATTTTTAATGGTTACTGTCGGGGTTAGATAATAACCATCGCTAGCTTTAACTACTGAAACCTTGACTGATAAAAATGTAGATTCTGTGTCTTTAATTCGCTTTTGAATATCCGCCAGCTCTGCCAAAGCCCGATCTTTCTGCTGTAGGGCGTCAAAGGTATATGCCCCCCACAGTAATGTTGCAAGCGCACAGGAGGCTATAACAAAATTATTATACGCCTGATGATGTCGTAAAAATTCGTACACGCGTGCGTGTAGAATGACTCTGAAATTGAGCACGGCAAACGCTAGGGCGATTAAAGCCCCCAAACAGATAATCCATACCCACATGGTCGACATAATCCCTACCTGCTTGAGTATCGCGGAGTACCATCTTGAGGGAACAATTCCGGAGAAGGCTCTTGATCTACGAAGGATCGATTCTGACCAGCAGGTTTCACCCAAAGCGCCTGCTTAACGGCCTCCAGATCCACATTGTCTTTAACAGCTGGAAGGTTTTGCGTAATCACCGGAGTTACCTCTTCCTTGATTCTCTCCAGCTCTGCATCTGCGAAAGCAATGGTTTGATTAAAAAGCAACGCCAGCCCAACAAGAAAAGCAACACCTGAACGCAGTGAGCTTGATTTAAAGCCGTACCATATATCTCCAGGCGACATCATTACCTGTTGCGAAGTAAGGACTAGCAAACTTTCTCGATCAAAGCGTTTCATAACGTCTAGAAGAGTTTCTAGAGTCACTAGATCGCTCGAAAAATCAAACCTCTCGTTATCCCCAATCATTAGAGATAAGACCTGAAGCCTATCCATAACTTCTGACAAGTTTTTTAATGAGTGATGGCTAAGGTCGCCAGCCTGATTGACGCGAAGACTACTATAATATGTTCCTTCACTTACAAAAAAAGCACTCAACCAATGATGAATTTCTTTTGAGTTGTCCCCCAAAGAAAAAATTGCTTGATAAGCGTGAAAACTTTTAGCCAAAGTTACGGGGATCTTACTACGCTCAATTGGATCGCCCCAAGTTACAGATCTTCTAACAATGAATCGTTCAGAGTCAGAAAACGCCTGAGTGGCAACGTAAGGATCACCGCTAATTACTCCAGGGTAAATATTGGATCCCGACAAAGTAAATACGACATCGCCAACAGCCATCTCCTTTAGAAAAGATAGAACTTGCCCCCGTACATTGATCGTTAGATTTGGCTCTATTGCGTCACAGATTGTGAAAACATCTTCACCCTTAGCATCACGAAGAACCTCAAAGATATCTTCATCAGGACTAGAATCATCAAGATGCGCCATTGCAATGCAACCCATCTCGAGGAAGTTATTTATAAATCTATACCTAGATCCAGGTCTCACCACCCAGCACTTAGACTTCAGATTTGCGTGCCTAACAACAATATCGGAATTTTGCAGGGCGTCCATGGCGTAATTTAACTCGTCTATTTTTGGTGCACGAATTTGCGATTACAGCAAAACTATAACACCCACAAGATAATGTCAATACGCCACGTCTAAAAAGCCACGCCGCGCGCACCATATAACTCCAATAATGTTGTCGCTCACTGTCGAACCATTCAACATAGAATTCGTGAAATCAGACTAACGATTTAAAAGGCTACCAAGCGTACTGGTTATTCTACGGTTGTGACATGTAGGCCGCCAAACGTAGAAAAATCATATTACTTAATTTTTTTTCCTCTCTGCCTGAGCAAGTCCGAAATTATTTCCCCTGTATATTTACCCCTCATTTTTGCAACAAATAGCGGTTCAATATCTTGAGCAAATCCCATCAACCCTTGAAGGCGGAGTATTGACTCCTCATCTAATTTATTCAGCATATAATGATGAATCATCGAGCTAATCAAGCGCTTCTTATCGCGACCTAAAGAAACATTATTATCATTGGTTATAATTAATCCAGTGATTCGACGCTGCCTTTTCTTAGAGGCATACACTGTTTTCGCTGGATTTATTTGAAGTCTTGGATAGGGGATTTTGTCAAGGACCTCCAAAATGAAATCCTCAATATCGAACATTGCGCCTTTATCATTCGTTGAGAACGTCAAATCATCCGCATAGCGGGAGTAGACTATATTTCGATCCTTGCACCAGGCTTCCACTGCCAGATCAAAATAATACATTATTGAATTCGACAAAATTGGCGAGCTTGGAGCTCCAATACTAAGAGCAAGTCGAGAAGTAGATCGCTCTCTAACACAACTGACTCGTGCTATATCCTTGATGCTTTGCGCTGTTAATTTCCCACAAAGCACATACGACAAATGCTTTATTAGATCCAATTCAGTTATGGAACCGAAAAAATTTGTAAAATCAAACTTTGCGATATAACTGTTTTGCTTATGCCGCTCTGCGTTACCCTTGATACTTGAGCCCTGCTGATATGCTGCAGCGCATTCGTGAACCGGAAGATGAGTAAACCAATTTTCAACAAGAATACCTTGTATTACTTTAGTTTCTTTTGCAGGCTGTGCAATAGGCCTCATACCACCAGATTTTTTTGGTATAAAGTAACGCTTGTATGCATAAGGTGCTCTCACTATCAATCGAGCCACATCATGCTCTGATAGGGATAAAATTTCTGACATATGTTTGCGGAAGTCATACAGGATCATTTATGGCCTCCCAATTTCGCACGATCAATCGCTCTGTTTCGGTTCCTTTCAGTCCCTGTTACTTTATAATAATCAACACATTCAACACGCAAACGTAAAGGGTCAACAGCTATGCCTGATTTTAAGACGAAGCGAAGGCTATGAAAAGTATCATCATCACATGCATAGAACGTTGAATCGCTGTACTCAATCTTCCTTACAAGCCTGAATTCCTGAAGAAGAAAAAGCTTTCGTCTTAGGTCGTCCCTATGCACCTCCCGACCTAAACTTCTTATTGAATCAATCAGCTCTTTTTCCTTAAGGGCGACAAACAATTTGAGCAACTCATAAATCAACACAATAAGATGAATATTATTATTAACGTTGAAGGCCTGAGTTTTTTGAAGCTCTAATATTTCCGAAGCAATATCCTCAAGAACGTCGCTTACCACATCATCAGATATGTCATTTGGATATTTCGGACTCCAAGGATAAACCTTCACCCCTGTCCCATGCTTCTCTTTAATATGGCGAAGTATTCCAAGATTAATAAATGAGTTAGCACCCGCATACTCTTCAGGAACAAAAACAATCAATTTTTTATTGAAATCTGGCAACTGAGAAAATGCTCCCAGTTCAGCAATCGCACCTTCGCTTTCAACTGCGATAGCTACCAATGAGCAAACACTACCGAGATCGGCTTCGAAATCCATAAGGTTTCTAAAGACACCATCTTCGTGCCAAGATTTTATCTCTTCCGGGCGGAATATATGCGGTGACGCGGCCATCTGAAGCGCTTTGCGCTTCACTGCATCGCGAAGAGAACGGACTGGAGGGTCGTCAGCGTCCGCATGCTCCTTTTCTGGAACGTGTCCCCCGCAAAGTAAAACGATTGGATTTTTTGAGAAATGAACCTTGCTCTGATCAAGATCAACGTCTGCAAGAGTTCTTTGTCGCGGATCCATGCGATGGGGGCTCTTTACCAAGAATCAGCCGCAGACAAGATCTGTGGACCGGAGTGAGCGAAGCGAGCGTAGGGCCGCAGATCTTGTCTGCGGAATAAAACAACGCAATGTAATTGAGTCTGGCGAAGCGCCTGACTAAGCAATGACGGAAACCATCAAGCTATGAACGCGTAAAGAGATGTCGAATCTAGATCAGAGCGCCATCACTGTCAACGATTCAGTATTCTCCCCCACTCTTCAGAAGCTATGAATGCCTTAACACTGGAGAAAGCCCTGCGAACGGCAATGAGAGCGATGACTAAACGAAGAGATGCGGATGGCTTGGGAACGGTACTTACGACGGCCTAACAAATGATTGGCTTTGCCCATAGCTGCTCATATTGGGAGTCAGCTTCTGGCCGGAAGCAGTCAGCTGGATGTACCTATTGATACCTGGGGCAACTCGCCCTAACGAGTTTTAATACCGTGCGATGCCTTTATAGCTTCATTGCGCCGACTCACAGGCCTTCAACGGCTCCTTGGGGTGCAATGCACAGATGTCGAAACCGTCACGCCGGGTATAGCCCGCACGCTTCATACATACAAATCGCTGGGCCATTTCTTGGAAGCTGGCCTCGGGATCAACGCCGGAGCCATTCTTCTCACCACACGCCAACATGGACGCAACCACATCCTGATGACTGGCGCCGGGTTTCTCCCACAAGTCGGCATCGGCCGTGGGGGGCTGGAATGGCTTGCTAAAGCAAGCGCTGACGTGGGGGCAAATCAACAGCGCAAATGCTACATTTTTGAGCCACATGATCAATCTCCTTATTCCCTGGTGCCGACGGGCAGCGGCGGTAGCGGCCCTCTAGCGAAAGCCCCTAATTTGATAAGACCCGCCTTAATCATCACAAACCGCTCCTCCCAGAGCATTCATTGATGTAACACCTATTTGCCATGTAACACGCATATCGGCAAACCAGTCACAGCTGTGTAACGCCATATAAATCATTTAAAATCATATGCTTACCTACTTAAGTAACACGCGTAACACCCGTAACACGGTTTTATCAGGGTATCCCCCTAGCCCCATTTAGTATTGCTCCTCCAGCGAAGCGAGGCAGGTCATGCTCCTGGCTTTGGTTCGATAATGGGGACCCTGGAGCATTCTTAAAGGTACGGGGCATAGAACCCGCCGGATCTCGTTAGTGGCTGGGCTCCAAAGTTAGTTGACTGGTTGACCGAGTTGACCAGGACTATCGTTCACTATCCTGAACGAAACCCATGACCGTTACAGATACGGTAAGGATGCCCTTTTCTCTTCAAGATCCTTTCAATTTCAACGTTGAAATTTCAGTAACCTGGTGCGGCTGCCGCTACCACGATCCCGCGGGTTTCATGCCCCGTGCTGGAAGAAAAACCTCAGGGTCCCCAGCAGCTTTTCAGCCCCGCCCACCTTTTGCACGGACGCAATGGCACCGCCGAACGAAACACCGACTAGTATCAGAACAGAGAACGTTATCAATCAGGGGTAGGGAAAGCGCTATGGATATGGTTCGTGTCAACTCGACGGCTATCACAGCTGTCGGCTATGACCCCGCTACAGGCAGGATGAAAATCACGTTCAAGCAAGGGCGTACTTACGACTACTGCCGCGTCCCACCTAACATCCATCAGGGCCTCATGGGGGCCGGCTCGAAAGGTACTTATTTCGATAGGATGATCAAGGATCGTTACCAGTGCTAGACCTGGGCATACAGGCGTATTTCAAGCTAGATGCACACCCAGCACGGGGGGCCGTGTATGCCCTCGTGTATGCCTAACCGAAACACCATCACAAGAACCCTTATAAACCGGGCATCTTACCGCCCAGTTCAAACGACGCCGGGGCACCAGATATGAAATGAAAAAGCCTCAGGTCGGGAGATCTGGGGCTTTTTTGTGCGTTTGGTGGGTGGTGAGAGAGTGTTGAGTCGCGTCGGGATAGTAGAGGTGAAAATAAATCCCCTTTTCCCCTCCCTTTTTCCCAAGCAGTTTTCCAGCTCTACGATCATTACGATTTCACCGCCTTGAGCGCCGGTCTCAAGGCAAAGAAGAAACGCCTACACAGGAACCTCCGCCCTGATCAGCGTACCGCCTTCGGCCAGATTGCGGGCAGTAATGGTACCGCCATGGGCGTGGCAGATCGCACGGGCGATGGACAAGCCTAGCCCGCTCCCCCCCGAGTAACGTGCCCTGGAGCGCTCTGCACGCCAGAAGCGGTCGAACACGCTGTCCAGATGCTGGGCTTCGATACCTGGCCCTCGGTCACCGACTTCAATCACCACCGAACCGTGAACCCGGCGCGCCGTTACATTCAACTCGCCTCCCCCGGCCGCATAACGCAGCAAGTTATCGACCAGAATGTTGATCACCTGGCCCAGGCGATCACGATCGGCATGCATACGAAGCCCATCAGCAATACTGACCTGCGTCAGCACGCAAGCCTCATCCAACTGCGGCTGGAACCACGCCAACCGCTCCGCCACCAGAGCTACCAGAGAAAACTCGCTGCGCTCCAGCACCAGCCGGCCAGCACGAGCCATCGACAACAGGTGCAAATCATCCACCAGCTTTCTGAGTTGATCGAGCTGACGCTTGACCATGCCCAACTGCATGGCATCGCTGGGGAATACCTCATCGAGCATACCCTGCACGCGCCCCATGGCGGCGTTCAAGGGTGTGCGCAGTTCGTGGGCAATGACCGCGCTGGATTCACGCACATCGCGCTCATAGCGCTCCAGTTGCGTGGTCATGCTGTTGAAGTCGCTGACCAGCCGTTGCAGCTCGTCGGGCGCGTCGCGGTGCACCGGCAGGCGCGTCAGGAAATCACCGCCGGCGACTCGCCGGGCGCCCTGGGCAATTGCCGAGAACTGGCTGGACAAGGGCCGCGAAAACCACAGGCCGAAGCCAATGATGATAGGGATCGCGGCCAGCACCAGGCCGATCAGTATCAGCCAGTCGCGATTGGCGATAGCCGGCTGGAAATAGTCCAGCGGATAGTACTGGGCAACCACTTGACGCAAGCGTGCCTCATTGAGCTCTGGCTCGGCGCGCAACGCCAGCAGCTCCTCACGCGGCCCAGGCGGCAGATGCTGCACAAAATACCAGTCCGACAGTGTGACGTTGATCCACATGCACACCGAGATCACCACCACCGCGCCGATCGCCAGCAGGCTCATGCGCAGGCCGATCCAGCGCCACATGGGTTTGTCGTTGACCCGCGGTTGCTCAAGCATGTGCGTTACCTGAATCGATAGCCAATGGAGCGCACCGTGACCAGAACGCCGGCGATGCCGTGGTTTTCCAGCTTGCGGCGCAGGTTGTGCACGTGGGTGTCGACGACGCGGGCCAGGGCTTCGCTTTCCGGTAGGCAGATTTCCAGCAACTCATCACGAGTGAAGGCCTTGGACGGCGTCTTGAGCAACGTCACCAGCAGCTTAAATTCCGTTGGGGTCAGGTCCAGCCATTGCGGTGGTGCTTCGCCCTGCTCAATGGCCGCGGTAAACGCAACAAGATCCACCCGCAGGTTTTCATGGCGCAGCAGGTGTTCGACCGGTTGGTTGCCGGTGGTGCGCCGCAACACCGCGTGCACCCGCGCCACCACTTCGCGCGGGCTGTAAGGCTTGACCACATAGTCGTCCGCGCCATAACGCAAGGCACCGAGCTTTTCCGGTTCGTCGCCCATGGCCGTGACCATGATGACCGGCGTGTCACTGCTACGGCGCACGGCGGATAACACCTCGGTGCCGCTCAAGCGCGGAAGCATCACGTCGAGCAGGATCAGGTCGGGCTGCCAGCTTTTGTACAGGTCCAGACCGCGCTGGCCGTCTTCGGCCAGGGCCACCTCATAGCCATCCCGGAGCAAGTAGGCTTCGAGAATGTTGGCGCTGTCGGCGTCGTCTTCGACGATGAGGATACGTTTTCCTGACACAAAGAAGCCTCTTGATGAAACCTTGATAATTTACGAACGGTTTATTGAAAGTGCGCTGCCAGTATTGCCCTACGCCCGCTTTCGCGAGCCGATCCTATGCCGACCACTGCATCGCTGTCCAAGCCTATCAACGGGCCTGAACAGCTCGATCAGAGGGAGGCGTTGTGTCGCGCGTCGGCGGGCGCACTGCTGTCTTCTTTTGCACATAGGGCTTGACCATGAACTTCACCACCTCCCCTACCCACAACGTTCTGTTGGGCGCCGTCACGCTGCTGTGCTGCGCGCTCGCGCCCCAGGCTCAGGCGACCGACGCCAGCCCGACAGCCGAAGAAACCACCGTTACCCTGGGCCTTGGCATGGGTGTCACGCCTCGCTACATGGGTGCTGACCGCTACCGTCCGCTCGTACTGCCGATGCTCAGCATCCAGCACGGAGCGTTGTTCGCCGACACCACTCGCGGCGTGGGCCTGCAATTTCAATCCGACAGTGGCTTCGGCGCCAGCGCAGCGATCAATTACGACCTGGGCCGCAAAGAGAAGGACAGCATCACCAGCCCGGGCGGCGACGAGCTCAGAGGTATGGGCGATATCAACGGCGCAACCGTCGCCGACTTTACCCTCAGCCAACAACTGCTTGACTGGCTGTCGGTCAACGGCGAAGCCGAACTGCGCATGGCCGGCGAGCACCGAGGCAACCGTTACCGCTTTGGCCTGGAAGGCATCTTGTTGCACACAGACCGCGACACCCTGAGCCTGGCCATCGACGCCCATGCCGGCGATAGCCGCTACAACCAGACGTTCTTCGGCGTCACCCAGGCTCAGAGCCAACGCTCGATCTACAGCAAGTACACCGCCGACGCCGGGATCTATGCCTACTCCGCTGCCTTGAACTGGCAGCACACCTTCGACGCGCACTGGTCAACGCTGGCCAGCCTGACGCTGACTCAATACGCTGACCAGGCCAGCGACAGCCCGCTGGTAAGGCGCGAAACCGCAGGCTTGGGCCTGTTTGCAATCAACTACACGTTCTGACAACAAGCCCCGGGTATGCAGGCTTCATCTGAACTATCCCTGGGGCAGATTCCAGTCCTGTGCGAATGGCTTTTCAGACCGCGCAAGGTTCTCCCCATCAGGGCGTACACACGATGATCCGTTTGAAGTACCTGTCCAAAAGAGCCGTGCTGCTCTATGCGCTATTGATGAGTATCGGCAGTCAAGCCTCCCCCACCCTGCATACCGAAGCGTTCGTGCATCCTGGCCTGCTCCAGACCCGGGAGGACTTCACGCGGATACGCGAGAAGCTGGCCAACTATAACCAGCCGTGGCTGGCAGGCTGGCAGAAGCTGATCGCCAACCCCCATGCCTCATTAGACTGGCAGCCCAACCCGGTGCCGGTGGTGTACCGCACTTCAGGCGGCCCGAATAACGACAGTGTTCTGTTCAACGACGCAGCCGCCGCGTATGCACTGGCCCTGCGCTGGCAGATCTCCAACAACCCGGCGTATGCCGACAAGGCCGTGAGTATTTTGAACCAGTGGGCCTTGACCCTCACCGCGATCAAAGACAAGCCCGGCAGAGCTTTGGTGGCAGGCTTGTACGGCTACCAACTGGCCAACGCGGCCGAACTGCTGCGCAGCTACCCAAAGTGGCGGGCGGAAGATTTCCAGCGTTTTCAAGGCATGATGCTCACTGTGTTCTACCCCATCAATCATGACTTCCTGGTGAACCACGACGGCGCCCGGCCTGATCATCATGGGGCCAGCTGGGACCTAGCCAACATGAACTCGATGCTGGCCATCGGCGTACTGACCGACCGCCGCGATCTCTACAACGAGGCCGTCGACTACTTCAAGCACGGCACCGGTAACGGCGCCATCGCCCACGCGGTGTGGAAGCTCTACGGCGATGGCCTTGGTCAAGTCCAGGAAAGCGGACGTGATCAGTCACACGCCATGCTCGACATAGCCCTGCTCGGCAGTTTCTGCCAAATGGCCTGGAGCCAGGGCAACGACCTGTTCGGCTACCAGAACAACCGCGTGCTGCAGGGCGCCGAGTATGTGGCCAAGTACAACCTTGGCCAGGAGGTGCCGTTTACCCCCATCCCCAACAGCAGCTTCAAACAGACCGTCATCTCGGCCGATCATCGCGGCGAACCCCGTCCGATATGGGAACTGCTCTACAACCACTACGCCGTGCGAAAGGGCCTCAGCGCACCGAATGTGCAGGCCATGGCAAATAACGGCCAAGTGGAAGGTGGTGGCGGGGATTACGGTGCTGACAGGGCTGGCTACGTCCAGCTGGGGTATGGGACGTTGCTGTATTCGTTGGGGGAATACGGTTTGTCGGAGATGCAGTTAATGCCTTAGAGGTATATCACCGAAGCTGCGCTGCGCATTACAAATGCGTCCTTTCTACCTGTCAAATTCGAGGAATGGCAAGAACGCATTGGTGTGTTGGAAATGTCAAAGGACGCCAGCACCATCGCCGCAGAAGTGTGGAGCCAGATATGAATGAAACACCCGAGGCCTTAAGACCCAGGGCTTTTTTGTGAGCCACTTGCACGCGCAACTCAATGTTGCTACGAGTGGCTAAGCGCCTACATCCCGATGGGTTGAATATTACGAAGGCCTTGATGAATTCCCGGAATGCTGCTTTTCCAGGCTTGAAATTTCACCGCGCAACACCCCCTCCAACACCCCAAAAAACCCCTGAATATGCCCCTGCTTCAACGCCTGTGGCCGCGTCACCAAATAAACCTCCATCGCCGGCAGTTCTATCTCCGGAAAAACCTCACTCAACCCCGTCGCCAAAATACGCGGCAACACCGCCACCCCCATCCCGCGCCTCACCGACTCAAGCTGCACCGCGAACGAACTCACCCTAATCGGCGCATGGTCCAGCCCGGCAGCTTTCGCGGCGCGCATTTGCGGTAGCAGGTCCAGCGGTGGCAGCAAGGCGATACTGGCGGCGGTGGCTGGCGTTAGCGCAGGAAACCGTTGCAGGTATTCGGCGGTTGCGAACACGCCGTAGGCGAGTTTGCCAAGCCCTCGGTAGATCAGGGAAGGTTCGCCCAGGTGTGCGGTGCGTATGGCAATGTCGGCCACACCTCGTATGATTTTGTGGAAGTCGGTGGTGACCAGGAGTTCTACGGAGCAGCCTGGGTGCTGCGCTGTGAAGCGGCTGGCGGCTTCGAGCACACTGGCGGAAAAGCCTTCGCCGGCGCTCACCAGCACGGTGCCGCTGAGGGTTTCGGGCGTGCCGTCGACGGGCGCCTGGCGGCGCAGGCCGGATTCGGCTGCCAGGGCGACGTCTACCAGGGCTTGGCCTCGGGAGGTGAGCCGGCAGCCTTCCACGCCGCGTTCCACCAGTGGTTCGCCCAGGGCGGTTTCCAGTTGGGTGAGGCGGCGGGAGACGGTAGAGGCCGCGATACCGAGTAACTGGCCTGCCTGTAAAAAGCTGCCG
The DNA here is from genome assembly GCF_029960685.1 of Pseudomonas sp. AL10. Lineage (NCBI taxonomy): Bacteria > Pseudomonadati > Pseudomonadota > Gammaproteobacteria > Pseudomonadales > Pseudomonadaceae > Pseudomonas > Pseudomonas sp. AL10. The sequence continues at coordinate 72,447 of NZ_JASBQZ010000002.1, read as the reverse complement.
CGCCGTGAGACTGCCAGCAGCAGTCGAAGATCGTCCCAATTTGCCTGCAATGCCATATCTCCGCGCTTCCCTGGTGTGCAGATGTGCAAAGCCATTATGCCGCAGGCGCTGTTTTTACGGCGCGGGCTCGCGGGTATATCTACTGGCCTTCTCAACAAATGGAATGGCCTGTATGAACACGAACCCCAATCGCTTGCACAGCACCTTTGTGACCGGTGCCACCGGCTTGCTGGGCAATAACCTGGTACGGGAGCTGGTCGCACGGGGTTATGCGGTGAAGGCGCTGGTGCGCTCGGCGGTCAAGGGTGCGCAGCAGTTCGGCGATGTGCCGGGCGTGGAGCAGGTGGTGGGAGACATGGCAGATGTGGATGCCTTCGCGGCGGCGTTGCAAGGCTGCGATACGGTGTTTCACTGCGCGGCGTTTTTTCGCGATAACTACAAGGGCGGCAGCCATTGGGAGGAACTGGATAAGATCAATGTCGTCGGTACGCGAGCCCTGCTGCAACAGGCATATGACGCCGGTGTGCGACGGTTTGTGCATACCTCGTCGATTGCCGTGCTCGACGGTGCCCCCGGTACGCCGATCGACGAGACGTGCCTGCGGGACGAAGCCGATGCGGATGACTACTACCGCAGCAAGATCCTGGCTGAGCGTGAGGTGTTGAGGTTTCTTGAAAGCCACCCGCAGATGCACGCCTGCATGGTCTTGCCCGGTTGGATGTGGGGGCCGGGTGACCTTGGGCCGACGTCTTCGGGGCAGTTGGTGAGGGACGTGATCAACGGCAAGTTGCCGGGGCTGATTCCTGGCACCTTTTCGCTGGTCGATGCCCGCGATGTGGCCTGGGCGCACATTGCTGCCGCCCAGCGCGGGCGTCGGGGCGAGCGTTATCTCGCGGCCGGTCGCAACTTGACCATGCGCCAGCTGATTCCGGCGCTGGGGCGTATTGCCGGGGTCAAGGTACCCTCCCGCCAACTGCCGCTGCCCGCGCTGTACCTGTTGGCAGCTGTGCAAGAGACCTACGCGTACCTGACCGGCAAGCCCATTTTGCTGAGCATGGCGACGTTACGGCTGTTGATACGCGAGGAACACCGTACCCGCTTTGACCACCGCAAAAGTGAAGAGGAACTGGGGCTGAGCTTTCGTGTGCTGGAGCAGACCCTCACGGACACGGTGGCCTGGTACCGGGCTCACGGCGGGTTATAAGAAAGCCCCAGGCCAACGACCTGGGGCTATTTATATGGGCCTTCAGCACGCCCATTTGAAATCTTGAAAAGCCACCTCCCTGGCTAACGCGACCGGCACGGAGTAAGCCCTGCGCCGAACAGCCTGCAGTGATGCTGCGTAATTGATACCCGGCCCAAAGCTGTCGATCACTTGGAAAATGCCCTCAAGGCAGCAGTCCAAAATCAACGTCACCCCCGGATAATCCCTCGTCAGTTCCCCCGTTGAATCGCTTAGCACCAACGCCTCCGGCTTCAGGTCAATCAACAACCAACTACGATGCTTGAAGCGCACCCCCACATCCTTGAGCAACGCGTTCCATTCCATGACCCAACCTCATCGACTGGCGATCAGCACAGGAATGGCGTTGTTCAGTGAGAACGCCACCAGAAATACGGCCAGCCCGACGTCGATCTGCCGGGTGTACTTGAGGAACAGCGCCTTGATCGGACCTTGGCCGAACAGCAGCGCCACCACTGAATACCAGATGACTTCCAGGGTCGAGCACAGCATCACCACCAGCACTTTGTCGATCTCCGAGCGCGGCACCGAGAGAAAGCCGGCATAGATACTGATCATGAAAGCGATGGTTTTCATGTTGCTGATATTGGTGATCACCCCCACGCGGTAGGCCTTGGCGAAGCTGGTCGCGCCCGGTGCGGTGCTTTCGGCCGTGCCGGTGTTCTTGGCCAGCACGCTTTTGATGATGCTGTACGCGATGTACAGCAGGTACGCCGAACCGCATAACGTGGCGACTTTGGAAAACGCCGGGTACTGGTGCAACAAAGCCGCCAGGCCCAGCAACGAAATCGTCGAGAAAAACACCCCGACCGTGCAGATGCCCAGGGTCGCGCCGATGCCGGTCGACACCGAGCCCAGCGAGGCGAAGCGGCTGACAATGATGAAGTTGGGGCCCGGGCTTATCACCGCCAGGATGTAGATCAATGCTGCTGTAAACATGGGAACTCCTTGTATGAGGCAGCGGACCGCGCAGGCCGCTGCCGAGAGCCGATCAGGCCAGTGCGTGCAACGGAGCCTCGGCCTGCGCGAGCTTTGCCTCCAGGGACGCGAGGATATGTTCGACCCGCAGTGAAATCAGGCTGAATGAGCCGGCGTCACCCAGGCCATGGGAGCTTTCGCATAAGCCGTTAAGGAACACGGCAGGCAATTCATCCAGCGCCGTCAGGCTGTAATCGCGGTTCACCACCAGCGCGCCATGAGTGTCCGCTCGGAACCGGGCGTGATAAGGCGCCAACAGCGGTGGATAGAGTTCACCATTTTCCTTGGCGGCAATGTCCTTGAAACCGGTAGCCAGCACCAGCGCATCCAACGCGAGGGTCGAGTGGGTCAGTTGGTTGACCTCTTTGAGCGCCAGCTCCACCTGCCCTGATGCGTTGATCTGCGCCTGCTCGATGGCGATGTTGTTGAGAATGTGGATACGCTGTTTGCCCTGCAGTTTTTCCTCATGGATGCGCACGTATAGCGCGTTGATCACGTCTTCATCGGCCGAGCTGTAGTTGGTGCCGCGCAGTTGCTTGTCCACCCGCGCCTTGGCCTCGGGCGGCAGGTTGAAGTAGTAGTCGATAAATTCCGGAAAATACACCTTGTCGCTGAATGGGCTGGTGTCTTTGAGGCGGAAGCTGAAGCTGCGGTGCAGCGAGTAAATCTCTTTGTCCGGGAACCTGGCGGTCAGGTCGAGCACAATCTCCACGGCGCTCTGGCTGGACCCCACCACCCCGATGCGCTGCACGCTCTGGGGTAGCTGGTTGAGACGCTCCAGGTAGTGATTGAGATGGAACACCCGAGGGCCGGTCAGGCCCTCGAACACCGCTGGTATATTCGCCGTGCGCCCGGTGCCCAGCACCAGACTGCGCCCGTAGATGACCCTTTGGTCGTTATAGGTCACCTTCCACACCTGCTCGCCTTTGAATAGCAACGGCTCGACCCGGTGGGCGAACGCTGAGGATTCAACACTGGCGAGAAAATGCCCGGCCACCCATTTGATGTACTCGGCATATTCACGCCGCAACGGGTATGTCAGCGGCAGATTGAGGTAATCGAACAGGCGCCCGGTTTCTTTCAGGTAATTGACGAACCCATAGTGGCTGCGCGGGTTGCGCGGCGTGACCAGGTCGCGCAAGGGGTTGTTCTGGATGTCCGAGCCGCTGAGCAGCATTTCATCCTGCCAGTCGGGGGTGGGCTTGGCGTCGAGGAACCGATAGGTCAGCGCTGAAGCCGACTCTTGCAGCCCGATAGCCAACGCCAGGTTGGAGGGACCAAAACCAATACCTACGATATCGAAAACAGTGTCTGACATGGAAAAGCTCCTATCCCTGGATTGGCTTCAGTGGAAGATGGTAATAGTGATACGCCGTGTTTTCGATAAACCCGAAGCGCGTGTATAAGTTTCGAGCCTTTGGGTTATCGTCCGCGCCCTCAATGAACAACTGTTTGGCGCCGGTTGTTTCCGCGAACGTCTTGGCCGCATTCAATAAGGCCAGGCCAACCCCCGCCCTGCGTTTGGACGCCTCAACATATAAATCATTAAGTATCCACAGGCGCTCTAACGTGACACTGGAAAAACTCGGGAACAGTTGTGTAAACCCAATGATTTCATTGTTTACCAGCGCGACGATAATAATTGACTCGCCTAAATAGAAGCGTTGTTGAATAAAGGCCGTCGAGCGGGTCAGGTCGGATGCCTCACCATAAAACTCGCGGTATTTGTCCAACAACGGCGCGATGGCGGCGGCGTCATCGAGGGACGCATGCCGAGTAAAAACTGCATCGCTCATGGTGTGGTCACCTCGGCAAACGCCTGCTCCAGAATCTGCACGCCTTGGGCGATCTGCGCAGCCGTGATGGTCAGGGCCGGAAGAAACTTCAGCACTTGGTTATCGATGCCGGAGGTTTCAATGATCAGCCCGTGGGCATAGGCACGCGCAGCGACTTTCTGCGCAAGGCTTACATCCTCGAACTCGATACCCCTGAAAAATCCGCGCCCCTTCAGGCGGTTGGGCGCCTTGGCGGCGAAGCCTGCGGACAAGCCCTGCAAGGCCTCATGCAGCACGCCCGCCTTGGCCTTGAGCGCCCGGGTAAAGCCTGCGTCGCTCCAATAGTGGTCGATTACCGCCTTGCCGGTAACGAACGCCAGGTTGTTACCGCGAAATGTGCCGTTGTGCTCTCCCGGCTCCCACACGTCCAGGTGAGGCGCCAGCAATACCAGCGACATGGGCAAGCCATAACCACTGATGGACTTGGACAAGGTCACGATGTCCGGGGTGACGCCCAGGGCTTCGAAGCTGAAGAAGTCACCCGTGCGCCCGCAGCCCGCCTGGATGTCATCGATGATCAGCAGAATGTCATGGGCCTGGGCGATGCGCTGCACGGCTTGCACCCAGGCAGCCGAGGCGCTGTTGACGCCGCCCTCGCCTTGCACGGTTTCCAGCACGATGGCCGCTGGTTTGTCGATGCCACTGCCGCTGCGCAACATAGTGGCCAAGTACAGCGAGGTGTCCACCTCGTCGCCGAAGTAGCCATCGTAGGGCATGAAGGTGACGTTGCTGAGGGTAACGCCCGCCCCGGCCCGCTTACGCGGGTTGCTGGTCAGGGCCAGGCTGCCCAGGGACATTCCATGGAAGGCATTGGTGAAGGCTACGATGTTCTGGCGCCCTGTGTACTTGCGCGCCAGCTTGATCGCGGCCTCTACCGCATTGGTGCCGGTGGGCCCAGGAAACTGCACTTTGTAACGCAGGTTGCGCGGCGCGAGCACCTGCGCTTCGAATGCAGTGAGAAAGGCTTTCTTGGCGGTGGTCTTGAAGTCCAGGCCATGAGTGATGCCATTGTGCGCAATGTAGTCGAGCAGCGCGGACTTTAATACCGGGTTGTTATGCCCGTAGTTCAAGGCACCGGCACCGCTGAAAAAGTCGATGAAAAGCTGACCTTGCTCACTGGTCAGCGTTGATCCCTCGGCGGTTTTGAACGTATCGGTAAAGTCCCGGCAATAAGAGCGTACATTGGACTCTTTCAGCTCGAATATATCCAAGGGTTGTTGCAGTTCAGGTATTGCCTGTGCAAGTGAGTAATTCAGCGTCGCCGTCATATCAGGTACCGTTCATTAATCCAATTGAATGGACTTCCAACAGGTAGAGCTATTTCCCAGTGGCCATGTAGCGAATGCTGAGAAGACTTTAATCCTTGAAGTCCGCTTGCAACTTTTCATCCAATGAAAACATGACCCGCTCTGTTGGCCAGCAGGAACAATGACGTCTTTCGCTGATTAAACTAGCAGCAATTACTCCCCCTGCAACTGAATATAAATTCATATGCTTATGACCCGTTGCCGCCAAGCGGCGATGGTATCGCGCGATACCATCGCCACGGGGTCAGTGCGGCGGCAAGGTTTTAAGGCGTTCTTCCAGGTTTTGCCCAGGGAAGCGCTTTTGCAACTCGGCAAGTTTGGCCGTCGCCGCGGCCTCATCCCCTGCCGCGCGCAGGCGCGCTAATTCCTGCAAGCCAAGCTCAAGAGGTTGCGGCGCAGCGCGCTTGGCCAGCTTGCCTTGGGGCAAGGCATCGCTGCTCATTTCGGCACTGTAGGACTCGGCACGGGGCGGTGCGCTCATCGGCGCAGGCGCGGAGAACGCGGCCGGGGCAGCGAGACGTGTGTTGTGTACCGGGTCCAACTCGGGGGTGCGCGTGATCACGCCCACCAGCAACGCCACACCGGCCAGGCTGGCAAATGCCATTTGCCAGCGCGGTTGCTGGCATGCACGCAGCCAGCGCTGCCACAGGTTGGGCACGGGCTTGGGCGCTTCGCGGCGGGCGGCGTTGAGGATGAAGGCGTCGAGGGACGCGGGCGGTTCGCCCGTGCTGTGTTGACGAAAGTGCTGGAGCAGCGCGTCGTCCGGGGTGTGTCGGGAGTCGTTCATGCGAGTATCTCCTCGGCCAGCAGGCGGCGCAGTTTCTGCTGGGCGTAACGCAGGCGGCTTTTTACGGTTTCCAGCGGGGCGCCGGTGAGGGTGGCGATTTGCGGTATTTCGAGCTCGCCGTGCAGGCGTAGCAGGAAGACTTCGCGCTGGTCTTCGGGCAGGTCTTGCAGGGCGGCGTCGAGGCGGGCCTGGTCGCGGCTCAGGCTCAGCTGTTGTTCGGGGCCAGCGCTGTGGTCGGGCTGGGCGTGCAGCTGTTCATCGTAGCTGTCATGCAGGGGGTTGTGGATGCCGTGCTTGCGCCAATGGTCGATCAGGCGGTTGCGGGCGATCTGGAACAACCAGGTGCGAAAACTCGCCCGGCCTTGTGGCTGGGTGGTGCTGCGGATGAGGCTGAGCCAGGTGTCCTGGTAGATTTCTTCCGCCAGCTCGGCTTTGTTGCACAGGGACACGAGGAAGCGGTACAGGCCCTGGCGGTGGCGCGTGTACAAGGCTTCGAAGGCGCCCGCGTCACCGGTTCGGTAGCGGGCCAGCAGCGATTCGTCGCTGGGTGAGTCGTCTGGAACGGCCATGTAATGGGCGAACTCCTTTTTGTCAGCCGAAGCAGGATTACTGTAGGAGCGAGCTTGCTCGCGAAGAACGTCAACGATAACGCGTGCTTCCTGGATAAACGCGGTGCCTGTGAGTTTTTCGCGAGCAAGCTCGCTCCTACAAAAAGCTTTAGCAGCAAGCCACCTCCCACATTTGATCTCGGTTGTGAGCGAGGTCAGGGTTTGAGGCTTTGGGCCAGCTCCACCAGTTGCACGAATTCGTTGCGCAGCCCGAAGGGGTCATCGCCCCGGGCCGAGCGTGCCAATCTGGCGGTGTCTTGCACACTCATGGTGCCAGTGTAGCGGCCATCGCCCTTGAGCTGTTGGGCGAAGGCGGCCACGGCAGCGGCGAAACGCAGGTCATCGCTGGCCGGGGTGGCCTGGTTGGCGATGGGGCGTTCGATCAACTGGCTGTTACCGCCCGCAGCGGGTTTGTAGCGCACCCGTAGCATCGCCAGCTCATCGGATTTGCCTTCGGTCGCAGGCGCGGCGGCGTAACGCAGAGGCTCCAACCAGCCCTTCTCGCCCTTGGGTACGATTTCATACAGCGCGGTCACCGTGTGCCCTGCGCCAATCTCGCCGGCATCGACTTTGTCGTTGTTGAAATCTTCACGCTTCAGGGCGCGGTTTTCATAGCCCAGCAGGCGGTATTCGCTGACCTGGGCCGGGTTGAACTCCACCTGCAGTTTCACATCTCGCGCCACCACGGCCAGGGTGGAACTGAGTTGCTCTACCAGCACCTTGCGCGCTTCGCGCAGGTTGTCGATGTAGGCGTAGTTGCCGTCGCCCGCGTCGGCCAGTTGTTCCATCAGGTGTTCGTTGTAGTTGTCCACACCAAAGCCGAGGGTGGTCAGTGATACGCCGCTTTTGCGTTGGGCCACGGCCATTTGCTTGAGGCTGTCGAAGTCGCTGATACCCACGTTGAAGTCGCCGTCGGTGGCCAGCAGGATGCGGTTGATGCCTTGATCAACAAAGCCTTCGCGGGCCATCTGGTAGGCCAGTTCGATGCCGGACGCGCCTGCGGTGGAGCCGCCAGCGGTGAGTTGCTCGATAGCGTTGCGGATCTTGGCTTTTTCACTGCCCGAGGTGGGCTTGAGCACCACGCGGGATTCACCGGCGTAGACCACCAGTGACACACGGTCCTGATCGCGCAGTTGATCGACCAGTAATTTCAGCGTGCTTTTGACCAGCGGCAAGCCTTCGCGGCGGTCCATGGAGCCGGACACATCCACCAGGAACACCAGGTTGGCGGGCGCCAGTTCGGCCACGGTTTTATCGGAGGCCTTGATGCCAATGCGCAGCAGTTTGGTGCGCGGGTTCCACGGCGTTGCGGCCACTTCGGTGGTGACGCCAAAGGGCGAGCCGTCGGTGGGCAGGGCGTAGTGATAGGGGAAGTAGTTGACCATTTCCTCCAACCGCACCGCGCCTTCGGGCGGCAGGCGGCCCTGGTTGAGGAAGCGCCGTACGTTGGCATAGCTGCCCGTGTCGACATCCACGCTGAAGGTGGAGACCGGGGTTTCGGCGACGCGCTGCACAGGGTTGTCAGGCAGGTTGGCGTATTGCTCGCGGGGTTCGCTGCGGTCATTCATCATCGCCATTTCACGCACCGCCATCGGTGCCGGCATGGCCATGCGTTTGGCCATCGCGCCCTCAACTGGCGCGCTGTGCAACTCGGCGATGGGTTGTGCGGGTTTGGCCCCCTCGGGAGAGGAAGACAGCCCACACCCGGCCAGCGCTACCAGCAGGGTAACGGTAAAGCCTTGGGCAGCGGGACGCAGGTAAAGCAGAGGGCGGGACATGGGGCTGAGCCTCGTGAATGAATGAGCCGTTCACAAGGTCAGACGCGAGATAGGTTGGGTTCGGGTTAAACCCTTGAAATTCACCCCGATCAATGTGGGAGCTGGCTTGCCTGCGATAGCGGTGGGCCAGTGCTGGAAAGGCTGCCTGACACACCGCTATCGCAGGCAAGCCAGCTCCCACAGTTGAATGGCGTTGTTCTTTTAGTCCGTGCCGTATTTGGGGTTACGCGGGCCGTACAAGATGCCGGTGCGTTGCCCCGCCGACAGCAACCGCGCACTGGTGATACCGGCAATCGGGTGCGCCGCATCGGTAGAGCTGTTGATCACCTGCTTGACCGCCGCCGTGATCAACATGCCCACCAGGCCGCCACCGTTGTTGTTGCCCTCCTCGCTCGACGCCCGCGCAGAACCGGTCCACAAGGTGGTGCCAGTGCGCAGGTCCACCAGTTTGGCCGAGGCCGTCACTGAGGTGTCGCTGGAGATCAGCATGTACTGGGTGCCGTACTCGCTGATGGTGATGTACAGCGCCGCGTCCGCACCAAAGATGTCATGCAGCTTGGCCGGTTGTACGGCCTGGACATCGTTGGCGGTGGTCAGGCCGTTCTGGCGGAAAGTTTCGTCCACCAGGGCAATCGGCAACACGTAGTAGCCGGCTTCGGCCAGCGGGTAGGTGACTTGCGACACCAGGCTGTAAGACGCCTGCACTTCCGGCGATTCATTGATCGGCGGCAGTACCAGGATCGACTTGGGCCGCGCCTGTTTGTACGCCGAATAATCAACCGTCTTGGGCGCGGCGCAACCGCCGAGCAACGCCAGGGCCAGCAAGGCGCCGGTGAGTTTTAACAGGCTCATTTAGTGGCGACTCCGGCTTTGGCGTTTTTCAACAGAAAGTCCATGTACGCAGCAGACTCAGGGAACAGGGCCTTCTCGGTGCGAAACTCCTGCACCATCTGGTCGTCCTTGCCCATGTTCATGTACAGCATGCCCAGGTGCGCGTGGTAACCCGGCGGCGCCTTGCGGCCACTGGCGTTGATCTTCTGCAGGTCGCGCTCCAGTGCTTCCACCTGCGCTTCCTTGGGCTCGCCCTTGAAGTACTCGTAAACCTGCGGCTGGTAGCTCTCCCATTGATACAGGGGCTGGGGCGCCGTCTGGCACCCGGCTACCGTCGCGACTGCTGCCAGCGTCAGCGCCAATTTCACTGCCTTGCTCATCCGTGTACTGCTCCTTGTGGTGTGGCTGATCAGTTACGCGGGTTCCAGGCGCCGGCATTGATGCCGTCGACCAGGCGGTTGATCGCTTCGCGCATGGCCAGGTCGAGCACCTTGCCATTGAGGGTGGAGTCATAGCTGGCGGTGCCGCCGAAGCCGATCACTTCACGGTTGGACAGCGCGTACTCACCGGCGCCCTGGGTGGAATACACCACTTCGGAGGTATTGATGTTGACGACATTCAACGCAACTTTGGCGTAGGCCACTTGGGTCTTGCCACGGCCGAGGATGCCGAACAGCTGGCGGTCGCCGGTTTCTTTGCGGCCGAACTCGGTTACATCGCCAGTCACTACGTAGTCAGCGCCCTTGAGCTTCTGCACGGTGCCTTTGATTTTGGCTTCCTGGGAGATTTCACCCATGTTGTCACGGTCCAGCACGCTGAAGCGGTTGGTCTGCTGCAAGTGGGTGATGAGGATGGTCTTGGCCTGGCCGCCGAGACGGTCAACGCCATCGGAGAAGATGCCGCGCATGTAGCTGGAGCGGTTATCGAACTTACCCACGGCAATCGGCACACGCACGCCGGAATAGGCAACGTGGGCGCTGGCGACTTGCTCCACCGGCATCGCGCGGTTGCTCTCGGTGGCACAACCGGCCACGGTCAACAGCGCCGCGGCGGTGAGGCCCGACAGCAGGATTTTGGACAGTGTCTTCACAGGGTGCTCCTTGGGTGAGGAAATCAGCGTTGCTGGGTTTTCCAAGGAGAAAGGCAGCCTGAAAACGTGCTGGCCTGAATTCTTCCCTGAAAGACGGTGATGCAACGGCTGCGGCATTTTACGGGGTTGAGAGCGGTTCTCAAGTTGTTTCGGCCATAGGTGGGGGGCTTACCCTACTGCCGACCGCAATACTCAAAGCAACGAAGATCAAATGTGGGAGCTGGCTTGCCTGCGAAAGCGGTAATGCAGCAACAGATGCAGCGACTGACACACCGCCTTCGCGGGCAAGCCCGCTCCCACAGGGGAACTGCGCTTAACCCTGACTGGCATTAGCCCAAGCCCGCCCACCAACAACCCCCAGCCTTCGCACAGCCCTACTTGAGCTCCTTCACCAGGTACTGCGCAGAAATCTGCGTAATCCCGGTCAGCGCCCGGCGCAAAGCTTCAGGGTCCGTGCGGTAGGTTAACGGTGTATAGCCATAAACGTTCTGACCATTAAACGGCGTGACCGCTTCAAAGGTGCGCCAGATCATCTCATCGCCGCGATCCATCTGCGCTAACACGTTAAGGGTCGGATAAATCACACTGCTGAAACCCTGGGTCAGGCGAAAACCCCACTCAGACACGGTCAGCTGAATCTGCGCATCAGCCGGCTCATCATCGCCGACCACCTTGAGCGTCGAAGTCTTGCCCAACTCATCGACAAAGCCCTGCTTGAGCAACACGCCAACATCGAGTTTTTCCGCCTCCATCACCGTCAGAATAGCCACCGGCGTCGGCATCTCGGCCAACTGCCCGAGCTTCATGCCGCCGGCAAACCCGGCGCCACTCAACGCCGCAGTACCCAGCTTGGACGCCCCGCTGGCCATGCCAACACCCGCGCCAACCCCGGCCCCCAGGGCCGCGCCCCAGGCCTGTTCACGGCCGAAGTACACCATGTTCTTTTCCCACTTCACGGGCAGGACTTTGACGGTCTTGATCTGCGCGCGGTTTTCGGGAGTGAGGGGGTGGCTGACGCAGCCGCCGAGGATGAGGGTGGTGAGGAGAATGAGGAGGAGGTTTTTCACATTGGTCCTTTAATGTTTGGGGTGAGGCTTTCAGATTTGCATAGTCGTAGTGCGTTTGTTCGTGAGCAGTATGTCGGCAATGGGTGGCAAGACGTTAGTAGCTGCGTACACGCTCCGAAGCGGCGGCATTTTGATGCCTTGCGCGGGCTTGGTGGTGCGGCTTATAGTCCGGCCGTCACTCAAAAAGCGACCGGGTTTGGCGACCCGAAGAACGAGCCCTCAATAATCCAGAGAGCTTAATGATGAATCGATACATTCCCCTAACCGGCCACGACTGCACCGTCCCAGCCCTGATCATCGACACCCAGGCACCTCTCGACGTCCTTCACGACGCCGCCGTGCACCGCATTCGGGCCGTCACCCAACTGCTGGAAAACCTGGCCTTCCGCGAACAACTCAGCAGCGATGCCGTAGTACTTTCAGACTTCGCCCATTTGCTGGCCATTCCGCTGCGCGATGGGTGTGATTTGCTGGATGTCATCAGTCGCAGGCTTAATGCCGATCCGTCCTGAGTGAAAATCGGGCGGCCTTTGTGTCGCCCGCTTTGCGCTCAATTCCCTTGGCCACTCTCTTTACGATTTTTCAACCAGGACTGTATCCAAACGCCTACCCCAGTAGGTATTGCATAGGCAAAAACACCGGGTAACATATCTACGATTTCAGCCCAACTAAAGTCCCATACACCAATCTTTGAATAATTAACCAGCGCCCCCATGAGCTTTGCGATAACCCCCACCAACAAAAACAATAAAAACAGATAAATCAACAATAACAAAAACGCCTGCCACCTTGATCTAGGCTTAATCACTTTCCCTTCCCATTTCCTTCCCTTTTCTCCCAGAGTCACCTCAACAAACTATAAACAAACAAAGAAAATGTTTCACATAATTTCTTAACACTCATATCTGCAGAGTCTATTTTCACTACAGCCCATTTATCATTTTTATCAAAACCGACGCATCGCCCCTGCATATCATCACCAAAAATCATAACACTTTCGAATTGCGCCGCAGTCTCATCATCAAAAATATCACTTGCCTCTAGGAGGCCGTTATAAAGCATAAATCCGGCTGTTTCAATTTCCCCACTTCCGAACTCCTGCAAAAACTCCAAGTAATCATCAGGAGCATTTTTCTGCCCTACCTTTATTGCATTAAGACTGACATCATCTACAGCAGCCAAGCCATCAAGCAAATGCTCTTCTTTCTTACTCTTCAAAAAAGTTTTAATATCCACCTTCACCCCCTACTTTTTATCTGAAAAAATCTCTCTGGGCACACCTCCAGCACGATGTATTCCACCCTGATGCTGATCCGGAAATCAGAAAAAGGGGACAGATTTTTTTAATAGATTTTTCAACCCTAATTCAAATAAATCTGCTCCCTTTTTTTCCGCTCCCTTTTTTCACTTCTCTAGCAAGATCAAACAAACCGCCTCCTTTTGTTCTCAATTATCTTTTGGAAAATTTATCGAAAAAGCCGAAAGTAAAGTCTCAATAATTTTTCGATCTGCATCATTCTTCGCAAAACGCTTAAGCACTGGGACAAGATGATAAAACAATAACTCGAGCCTGCTAGGATCTTTGGGCAATGCATCGTTAATGCATGCAACCATTAACTTAACTGGCATAATTGACGCGAAGGTTTCATATCCTCTAGCGCTAGAGAACGGAATTTTCTTAAAATAATAATCCGCTAAACGTTTCTGCTCTGGTTTTTTCCAAGATCTATGAGGAAGGAGTAATAAAGCTTCACCCCAATTATCTGAAGTAAGCGGGTACCGGCTCAATATCCAAGCTGCCGCCTGATCAGAAGTCATTTTCGCCAACTCTTTACAGAGTGATATCAATCTTGAATCCATACCAAACTATTTCCTTGGATTAAATGAGTTTTCCGGTAACCCAGAGTTAGCCTTTAGAGTAGCAGGTGGCTGATAATGACCGGAACTATTATCCCATCTTGTTATTTTTCCTCGCTCTGGACCGTCATTATTACCAAAGCGTATAGAGCCGGCATATTTAACTTCCCCCCCACGCTACCCCAGATGGGTTGAAAATTGCTCATTCACATTTGGGCGGCTTACCTTGATAGTCCCATCCGGCAATGTGACAAAATCGTAAGAACCTGAAGGGGTAATTTTCCCCCACCTTGCCCTTGCAACCAATACCGGCCTGATTCGTCCTGGATAAGAGTTCTCACGGGCCGTTGCGAACAAAAGAACAAAAGGAACAAAAGGGGACAGATTTATTTAATATGCTCTTCAACTCTAATTTAAATAAATCTGCCCCCTTTTCTGCTCTAAAAAAAATATATCCTATATTCGACTCTTCACCGAAACGGCTCCATGCAAATAGATCTGTCCCCTTCGATCGCAGCTCCATTCGAAACAGATTTATTTTTTACTTAGCCATTTAAATAAATCCGCCCCCTTTTCTCTTCCTTTTCTCTCGCCCCCTTTTCTCTCTTTTCTTTTCCCTTAAAACAACAGTTAAAAGACATAACATCCTTTTACGTTAGAAGTTTCGTATCTCCATGACTTTATTAGCCGATCCGCAGCGACAAAAACCGAATATCGGCAATCTCTAATCCAAGTTATGTAATACCGCCTGCCTCCGTTTTCATCAACAACCTTATCAAAGGTCTTATTTTTATTTACAGGCGACCAATATGAGTCGCCACATCCTCGAGTGCAGTCTTTGTAAAGGTGGGAATCGAAATGAGTACCTACCCATAGATTCATTCCATTTTCCCAATTGGAATGGGAAGGTGCGCAGCCAGCCAAGGCCGACAATAATACTACCAAAAGCCATTTATTAATTTTCACGCTTTTTCTGCGACTCAATTGCTGGGCGGTACTTATCGTACAGTGCTCCATAATTTACAAGCAGAGCAGGCGGCATGCTGCCCAAATTTTCAAAAAACGACATATCAGCGTGTTTGTGAGCTTTCAAGTTAATCATCCAACCATCGTGCAATGTAGCAAACCCATTAAACCCTGGAATTTGGTTTAATATATTGCTGACTGGAGTACCGTGACAAACAGCAGAACAAAGGGGACATATTTATTTAATATGCTTTTCAAGCCTCATTCAAATAAATCTGTACCCTTTTCTCCCTACGCCTTATAGCGCCTATTGTTTCAAATCAGCTATTAGTTTAGCTATCACTAATTCGAAAGCATTCTGCAAAGCGCTACGGAGAGCTTCAGGGTTTGTTGAGTACTCTTGAGGTGTATACGCCTGGACATTTCCATCACTGAACGCTGTGACAGTTTCGAAATTCCTCCAAACTACTGCGTCGCCGAGCTTCATGGTCGCTACAATGCCCACTGTTGGATAAAGCTCTGCACTGTAGTTTTTCAAGGCAAAGCCCCATTCGGACACGACGAATTCTATATGCGCATCGGCCCGGCCGCCCTCCGGTTCAACTTTGAATAAATGCCCAGCACTGATCCGTGCCTCCAACAGTTGTTTGAACAACTGCCCTGGATCTATTTCGTTACGCTGCAAGTTCAACAAAATTGCCTGCCGTGGACTTGAAGCTCCACCATCAGCCACTTTCGCGCCCGCTACCACACCCACGCCAGCCATAGCACTGGTAGCGACTTTGGACGAATCCGATGCCATTCCCACAGCCGCCCCGGCACCGGCACCTAAGCCGGCCCCCCAGGCTTGATCCATGCTGGTGTACTTGAACTGCTGCTCCGGGAATGAGGCAAGCAACACACTGACAGTTTTGATTTGCTGGCGGTTTTCAACGCTCAGATCTTTGGTTACACAGCCACTTAACACAAACAAACCAAAATAATAAATTATTAAATTTTTCATATTTATTAGCCAGACCTTTCAGTCCTCCCCCTCCACGGCTATAAAAACAAGAAATTCACTTTCAACAACATCCGAGGGGATAGACCTGTAAACAAAAATCTCATCTCCCAAATTCAAAATAAAAAGACGTTCTTCACAATCAAATGAAAAACCAACACCCACAACCCTATCCTCCACTGAGGATTTCACCAGAATAGCTGAAGACAGCGTTTTGTTTATAACATTACTAAAGCAAGCATCGTCGGACATCGACGCAATTACTTGCGCGCCATACTCTTGCATATCGCATTCGGTTAATGGCTCCACGGATAGTCCTATCGAAGCCCCATCGCTATCGCAAAATAAACGGCCAGGAGTGCTTCCTTCAAAATGGAAACGAATCTCTTGTGGAAAGCCATGCGCCACCGAGCCTAACTTATGAATCAGTGCGTCCACCGACAAAAGCCTTTTGCCAATGACAAGTATAAGCCACGCCTTCAACGAAGAATCTTTCATCATCTAACCTTCCCTTCCAGCGCACTTTTTACTGATGGATTTTGGTTGACGCCATCTTTCAAAATCGTCACAAACGTACCATTCGGCTTGGTCACCACGACATCATTGCCTTTAATTCTAAAATAGACATTGCCTCGCGCACCATTAGCTCCCTGCCCCGCGAAGGTCCCAGGGATAACCTTTGTGGCGTTATTCCCAATATCGTTAATCAAATCTGTAACAAATTTACGATCTGCGGCACAAGACAAAAGGGGACAGATTTATTTAATAGGCTTTATTACCGCTATCTCGAATTAAAATAAATCCGCCCCCATTTCTCCGAAATTTTATCCCGCAGGAACCGCACCGATATCAAACTCACCTTGCGCGTCAATTTCGGCGTCTGCTCTCAACACCTCAAAATCGCAGTCCCCTAAATTCAAATGGACATTTATTTCATACACTCCACTTGAGGAGGGTCTTATAAATTCGACTTGAAGAGAATAATCTCCTTCAGGCAGTTCTAGAGGAACCGTACTCGAAATACTACCAACCTCAATATTTCTATCTATTACCGAGAAGGGAACTTTAAAGGCCCGAACCACGTCTGCGCTTATAGCGGGCACTTGTTCGTTAATGAAAAGGCTAATTATATGGTACCCTTCGTCAACCAAAGCTCTAAAAGAGACACTCCCTAACCTCCACGCAAATCCTTGCGCATAACTACGAACACTCCAATCATTGTACGGCTGATCAAGCGAACTCAAAAACACGCAAAATTGCGAATAAGACAAATATATAATTTCTCTAAACCTAGCCATTAGTTCACCACCTTAATTCCGACCTTCTCACCATCGCGAATGAAAAGGGGACAGTTCTATTTAATAACTGGCATTTAGGGAGAAGATCAGCAATTGTGCGATTATGTTGCATGTTCTTGCGCTATTTCTGGCTATCCCGCTGAGGGACGGGTGTGATCTGCTGGATATTACTGGACGAAAATTAAACGCGAAGATCTAAAGCAGAATCTGGGCAGTTAACTCATAACTGCCCGACCGACTTACAAGAAACCATTTTGTTAAAGAACCACCAAAACAGAACCTTTACACCAACTCAACCAAGCCCAATCAAAACTGTAATATATCAACCAATTTGACCAGACAAAAAAATCAAACCACTAAGCTCTTTAGTCGCTCACCCGCACTGAGTAGTTCGTCGGCAGAAAGCGGAGTATAACTAATTACAATCAAAACCCCCTCTTCAAACTCACACACTTCTTCTACATAACCATTCAACAAATCAACAAGTTCAAGCGGCCCTTTTCCGAAGGCGCGAAAACACAATTCCTTATCGAAATAATTCGCCGCATTTATACGGAAAACGCCATCCCTACCGTTAACGTCTTTTTTTGTAGCATCACAAGCTTCCAACACTAAAGGCCAATCGCTCCTCGTAACATTCCAATCATGTAAAGCTGAGCGATAGGAGCCAAACGCCTTTATATAAACAGGAAAAACAATCTTCAACAAATATGAATAGTCGACTTTGGAGGCTGTGAATTCAATAAATAGCGTATCATCAAACTGCGCATCATCCTGGAGATACTTCTGATCTCGCAGAGCATATGAAATTCGACCTTTAACGCCGACTGGAAGTAGCTTATCCAATGACACCGAGGTCACCAACTCGCTTCCAATAGGGGGGACTTCAAAGGCATCGTTCAAATTCCACGGAACGCCCAAATCGCCTATAGCTCTCAAAAAATCTTTATGCCTCTCTTCGATAGACTCTGAAACACTAGGCCTATGTCGAAATTCGAGTTTATATGTGGTAATCACCGTGCCACCCTTACAGAAATATTTTTGATATTTGGCTCATTAAGTATATCTATTAACAAAAGGAGGGCGATATATTTAGTGCACCTTCAAATTTTAATTTAAATAAATCTGCCCCCTTTCCTTTTCAACTTATTCATCATCCCAAAACTGCCCCGGCGGCGCATAGTTGCCATCTTCCAAGATGCTGCACCATCCAAAAAGCCTATAAAACATTTCAAGATCCAATATTTGGTAGATATCAATATCAACTTTTTTTAACGTCACCCGACCGTGTGCATAGTGAGAGTATTGCCCACCTACCCCACCTATCGCTCTTTTTTCAAGTTCTGCACGATCCCACTCCAGAACGGTTCCTGCAGCTTCTGGCAAAGGGTCCAAAAATTCAATTTCAAACTCCGTTGCAATTTTGCAAATGCAAGGAATCAGCCTTTGCTCGAGCAGGCTGTGGGTTAACAAATTCTCGGGAAACTTAATGCTTAATTTCATTTCAGAGCATCCTTTGGAACAACAACATAACCTGAAAAATTCTTCTAAAGAATAAAGGGGACAGATTTATTTAATAGGGCTTTACCGCCATCTCGAATTAAAATAAATCTGTCCCCCTTTACTCTTTTATTACATTCTTATTATTTCTATGCACTCAAGACAAACGAACTCACATCACCAAAATTCAAAAACTCTTGAAAACAAGAAGTAACGACACCTATATCTCTAGTTATGAAACTCGCCGGGTAATAGTCGCCCAAAATCTCAACTGAACTTGCCCCCATCGACGTATTATTAAGAGTATGCACGACGTACTCACCATCTTTAAGGTATTGATTTAGCATCAAAAGATAATTTCCAGAATCAGCGTAAAGATTGATTTCATACGGTCCATATTCAGGCGTCGGTGAAATAGACAACGAAGCGACACCGTCAAATTTTCTATACTTGCTTATAATGGACTTCACATCTTCCAGGGACGGTTGGCGAACAAGAGGGATTTGCAATCTACCGTGTTCAGGATTAAGTGTATACCCTCCAATTATCATCTGTTTTTCTCCTTAATGGACTTCATGCCTGTCTCCCAGTAATAGTTTTTCGGAAGTCCCGTTTTATCATCTATAGCTTTCACGGTGAGCGATTTCAACTCAGCTTTTTCTGCGGCAGCAGCAATGTCACCTTTGCAGAAACCGCATACATCTTTTCCTGCGACCGTCATGGACATGTCCGCCCCCGCAGTTTTACCAGAGCTATAACAAAAGGAGACAGATTTATTTAATACGCCTTCCAACTCCAGCCTAAATAAATTCGCCTTTTTCTTTATGTATATCACCCTAAAACAAATAGCAACTTTCTAAATTATTAGTTTCATACTTCCATGACACTATCCTACTTTCCGGAGACACAAGCACCGAATAGCGGCAATCCCTAATCCAGGTTATGTAGTAGCGCGTCCCGCTGCTTTCTTTTACTAACCTATCGAACGTTTTTTCTTTGTTAGCGGGGGACCAAAATGGCTCAGTACATGTATGGGGCGTGCGCGAGCAAATGCTGTATACGTGAGATTCAAACGTGGTACCTACCCACCCATCTTTACTGGATACCCACGCAGACCGTGACGGCGCGCAACCCGCAATCAGAAATACAACTACCATTATTACGCTAATTTTGCTCACGCTTTCTCTCCGATTCTATTTGTGGCCGATACTTGTCATATAAAGCACCGTAATTAGTCATTAAAGCTGGAGGCATACTGCCCAAATTTTCAAACAATGACATTGGCGCGGCTTTATAAGCTTCAAGGTCAATCATCCATCCATCATGCAGCGTGGCAAACGCATTAAACCCAGGTATTTGATTGAGCATATTGCTGATGGGGGTCCCATGGCATACCGCATAGAAGCTTTCACACTCAATGGCTTTATTTAAACCAATATTCTTCCCTTCTCGCATCACATCGTCTGTGTACTGCCTCGGAACGAAACCGTCGGCTCCAGCCTCATATGCTGGCCCTGTGTCCCTATCGACTCCTGGCCGGACATCAGGCCCGCGACCAGCAGAGAACTCATAGACCTCCGTCATCGCTCCGGTACCCGCAATCGTCAGCCACGACTTTTTATCTGAACCGCTCAGCACACCTTTCAACGTAGTATTCGCTGTATAGGCCTTGACTCGCTCAGCGTAGCTCACCGTTTTGTAGTTACCGTCGGAAGTCAACTCACGTCCCCAGCCATTGGTAAATGCCGCACCAAAACCTGCAATTGCCGCTCCCGTTGCATAGCCTTTCAATGCATCAGCACTGGTTACATCTTCCAATACCTTCCCAAGGTTGCCCTTGTTATTGATTGTGCTGGCAGCTGCAGTGCCGGCCATTGAAGAAAGCGCGGTTGTGACCATGACGTTGCCCCAACCTGCTGCGGCCACGCCCGTCGCTGTGCCCGCCGTCACCATCGCCGAACTACCAGCCGCCGCCATGGCTGTACCGGAGCCCGCACTGGCGCCCGCCGCTGCGCCTAGTGGACCGCTTGCTGCGCCTGCCGTCAGTGCCGTCACGACGATAATGATAGCCAGCATCGCGCCCTGCCCGAGGCCCGAGTGGCTGTACTTGAAGGAATCGTGGACCTCCTGAACCTGACGCCAATCAACATCACCACGCTTCTCGGCGTCCTTCAACCAAGCCAACTGCGGGTCCGCTTGGACCATTACATCAATGGTTTGAGCAACAGTTTTTTGATCGATATGGTTGAGGTCCACCTTCAGGCCATTGACAGCTTGGATCGCGAACTTGCCCTGTGCAACAACCTGAGTCTGGCGGAGAGTTTCATCAGTGCTTCCTCGCCCGGAAGAACTCGTCCAGGCCAAATCGTTCTTGCTTTTGGTGTGACTTTCTTGGTGCAGGTCTTTTACCGCCTCGAATGTCACCGATCCACCACTCAGGATGTTGACATCCTTGCCGCTGCTTATATTGGCGCGCTGGTATAACTGGTCGCTGCCGCTTATCAAGCCTATGTCGCCACCGGCTGTGATTTGAGTACCAACGTGCGTAACCTGCGTCACCTCATCACGACGGGTCTGTTTATTGCCCCAACCACTGTTCTTTTTCATGTCATAGAGGGTGTAGGCGCTATTTTGCCCAGCCAACAGACCCAGCCGACGGTCGCTGTACAGGTACGCCTCATTTCCCGCGCTGATTTTGCTCGCCACCAGTGTCGTGTCACGCCCGGCCTGACTGGTGAAGTCCCTGCCTGCCGTCAATACACTAGCCTCCTGCGTTACCTGCTCGTCCGACGTTTTGATGCGTTTCTTCCCGTCCTTTTCTCTGCCCTCAACCTTATGCGTCTCCCCAACGGACGCAACGTTGAAATCGCGAGCAGTCTGGATGTTGATGTCCTTACCCGCCGTGGCATTGCTGCCGATGATGTTGACGTCTTGCCCGGCCTGCATGTTGAGGTTGCCGCCCGCCGTGACACTGGCGGCGAGGTTTTTGACGTCGGTGGTGATGCTGGATTTCTCGCCGCCGTCGCGGGTTTCGTGTTTGACGCTGGTGTCGCTGGCGGCGATGAGGTTGAGGTCGCGGCCGGCGGTTAAGTTAGCGTCGTTGCCCGCTACCAGTGCGCCTCGGTTGGTGAGGTCGCGGCCGGCGTCGATGGCGAGGTTTTCGCGGGCGACGATGGTGCCGGCGCTGGTGTCGGTGAGGGTGCGCATGCCGGCGCCGTCACGCACCTGGATGGCGGTGGTTTCGTTGGTGATGTCGCCTTTGAGGGCCGTGAGGCTAACTTGTTTGCCGCGGATTTCGCCGGCCATGGCGTTGCGGATGCTGTCCTGGGCCAGCAGGTTGAGGTTGTTGCCGGCTTCGACCAGGCCACCGGTGTAGATGCTGCCGCTGCTGATGGCGGAGAGGTTGTTGCTGGCGCGCAGGGTGCCGACGTTGATCAGGTCGCCGCCGGTGACCAGGTTGAGGTCGCGGCCTTGGATGAGGCTGTTGCCGCGCACGTTGCGCGAGTCGGCCTGGGCCAGGTACAGCACCGGTACGAGGACGGTCTGGCCGTCGATGACGCGGTTCTCCATCCACACGATGTCGTGGGTCAGGGCGCCGACTTGCTGGTCGGTGAGCGCCACGCCCAGGCTCAGGCGCAGCGCGTCTTTGCTGGCAAGGCCGTTGTCCATCAGGTAGCGGAACTGGTCGGCGTCGCTGTACAGGCCGCCGGCGAGGAAGCGTTGGCCGGTTTGCGCGAGCACGGCGTCGCGGATCAGGCGGGTTTCGTACTGGCCGTCACCGAGGCGGCGCCAGGCGTTGTCGGCAGTGAAACCGAGTTTGCCGAGCATGTAGTCGGAGCTGAAGAAGCCCGACACCGAGGTGAACTCGGGGTTGGTCTCGATCAGGTAGTGGCTGGTGGGGTCGGCGTTTTTGACGAACAGGCCGTATTCGCCCTTGGGCAGTTGGAAGGTGGGCGAGGTGGTGGGGTCGACCGGGGCAAACGCGGTGCCGGTGTAATCCACGGGCACGAAGCCGCCACCAGGGGCCACGCCCACGACGGGCAAGACACTGCCGGGCGCCTGGGCGCTCGGGTCGTTGGCGTGTTTGCTCAGGTTGATGTTGATGCCGCCGACGGGGATGCCGGTCTGGTCGTCGCCGAGGGTGCCGGTCAACTGGGCCAGGGTGTTGTTGTGCAGCGTGCCGTTTTGCAGGGTGCGGGCGACGTTGAGGTTGACCGTGCCGCCCGCTTGCAGGGTGGCGTCGTAGCCGGGGCCGCTGTTGTTGGTCCAGGTGGTGACGTCACTGGCGTAGGCGAACGGCAGGCTATTGGGTGAGCGGCTTTTGAGTTCTTCGAAGCGCGCCTTGTCGAAATTCCCAGCCGCCGTGGCCGCATTGAACGCGGGCACATCAACATATTGCATGCGTTCAAACAAATCGTCGGAGACGTGACCTGGCGTGCCGATGACAAGCTTGCGCTGGCCCGTGCGCGTGGCGGCGCCCTGGTTGAGCAGGTCACCGGCAGTGATGCTCAGGTCGCCATTGGCGGCCATCAGGCTGTAGCGGTTCTGCACCGTGTCGCCTTGCAGCAGCATGTTTTTGCCCGCCACCAGGCGCGCCGCTACCGAGTCCTTGGTCGCCGCCTCGAGGTACGTTTCGTAGATGGTGATCTCGCCACGTTCCCAGTTGTCGCTCTCGCCGCAGTGCTGGCCACAGATCCAACTCAAGCTGCCGGTGGTCAGTGTTTGCCCGAGTTCGAATTCATCTTTGGCGTTTTCGATAAAGCCCGCATTGATGCCGATCGAGCCTTCGCTTTCCACGGTGCCGGAGCGGTTGCTGAACAGCACGGCACGCCCGCCATCGCGGGCGGCGAAGCTCAGGTTGCCTTTGCTGTAGACATCGCCATAGCTGTTGCTGAAGCCATTGCTGCGCAAGGTCATGTCGCCGCCGCTGAACAGCAGCGTGTTGGCGGCATTGGTGATGCCGTTGACTGCGGTGAGGTTCACCGCGCCCTGGGCACCGAGAGTGCCACGGTTGTTGATTTGCGCGGCGGCGATGTCCAGTTGCTGGCGGGCGGTGAGGAAACCGAGGTTGTCCAGGGTGCCGCCCAGGGTCAGGCGGGCATTGGTTGCGGCCAGGCGGCCGCCGTTCTGGCTGAGGTTGTTGGCGGCGACGGTGAGTGTTTGCAGGGCCGAGACGCGGCCGCTGTTGGTGATATCGCCGGTGGTGATGCTGATGTCACCGTCGCTGAGCAGTTCGCCGCCGTTGTCCAGGCTGGCCACGTTGAGGATCAAGCCCTTGGCGCTGGCCATGCGGTCGCCGGCCTGGAGGGCCAGCCCTTGGTCGCTCTTGTAGGTGAGCACATCGTTGAGTTGCACGCGGCCCAGGCCGTCGACCTTGCCGAATGCCCAGTCGGCGCTGCCCATGCCCTGGATATTGCCCTGGCTGCCTTCGAGGCTGGCGATGTTGAGGTGGAACAGGCCGGTGCCGGCGTGTTGCAGCATCCCGTTCTGGTTGTTGAGGCTGGCCGCGTCAAGGCTGAAGGCCTGGCTACCGAATTCGAGGGTGCCGTTCTGGTTGTTCAACGCACCGCTGAGGTTGACGCGGCTGCTGGCGCCGCCCAGGGCACGCAGTTGGCCGTTGGCGCTGTTATCGAGGTTGCCACCAGTGAGGGTCAGGCCCTGGTTGGCTTCAACCAAACCGCCCTGGTTGGTGAGCGTGTCGCGTGAGGTCAGGTTGATCTGATTGCCGCTGATCTGGCCCGCGCTGTTGTCGAGGCTGGCGCCGCTGACGGTCACTTGTTCTTTGCCGAACAGCTTGCCGCCACGGTTGGCCAGGGCTTCGACAGTGAGCTGCAGGTTGCCGACCAGGCTTGCCATCAGGCCGCCGCTGCCGTTGTCGACGTTGTTGGCGGTGACGGTCAGGCTGTCGCCCTGCACAGTGCCGCCCTGATTATCCAGGCGGGTGGTGTTCAGTTCGGTGAGGGCGCCGCCGCTGAGGATCAGGCCCTTGCGGTTGCTCACATCCTGGCCGCTGTAGCTCAGGCCTTCGGCGCCGGCCAGCAGTTGGCCGTTGTCGTTGTTCAGGTGCTGGGCGGCGATGTCCAGGCGCTTGCCGCGCAGGGTGCCGCCGTCGTTGTTGAGGGTGGTGAGCTGCTTGACCAACACGCTGCGTTCGCCCGCGTCGATCTGGCCACCGACGTTGGTGAGCAGGTCGCTGACCTTGAACACCACATCACCGCCATCGCTGACCAGCGCGCCTTTGTTGCTGTTGTTGAAGGTCTGCGCGGTCACGTCGACGGTCTGGCCCAGCAGGATGCCGGCGCTGTTGTCGAAGCGCTCGCCTTGCAGTTGCAGCAGGCCCTCGCTCTGGATGCGGCCCTGGGCGTTGAGCAACTGGCCCGGGCCTTTGAGCAGCAGGCTTACGCCCTGGGCACCACCGGCCAGCAGGCCGGCGTTGCGGTTGTCCAGGCCCGAGGCGCGCACGTCGAGGTGGTCACCCAACACGCGCCCGGCACGGTTGTCGATGTCGCCGCCGGCCACGTCGAGCAGCAGTTGCTTGCCGACGATCGTGCCGCTCTGGTTATCCAGGTTCGCGGCGTGCAGTTCGATATCGCCCTGCCCGGCCTGCAAGCGGCCCTGGGCGTTGTTGAGTTGTTGTGCGGCGGTGAGGGTGAGCTTGCCGGTGTCGGCGCTCAGTACGCCGCCTGCGTTGCTGCTGAGGGTGCCGGCCGTAACGTTCAGATCGGTGCTGGCCTGGGCGAAACCCTGGTTGTTGTTGAAGGTGTTGGAAACGGCGAGGTTGAGCGCGCCACCGTCAGCCTGGATCAAACCCTTGAGGCTGTTGTCAAGGTTGCTGGCAGTGACGGTCGCGGTCTTGGCCACCAGCACGCCGTTCTGGTTGTTCAGGTTGCCGGCGTTGACGGTCAGGTCGTTGGCGATGACTTGCCCGCCGCTGTTGTTCAGGTCGGCACTGGTGAGCACCAGGCTGCCGCCGGCCATTTCGATACGGCCCTGACGGTTGTCCAGGGACGCGCTGTTGAGCGTAGCAGCCTGGCCTTCGCCGAAGCGGATCAGGCCGCCGAGGTTGACGATGGCCGGCGAGTTGATCGCCAGGCTCTGCTCGCCAAACAGGCGAGCGCTGGCGCCCTGGTTGGTGAGTTTGGCGCTGCTGACCTCGACGGTCTTGGCCTGGATGATCGCGCCCTGGTTGGTCAGCGCTTGTGCGGCAGTGATCGCCAGGGCGCGGCTGGCCAAAAGGTTGCCGCTGGTGGTGACGGTCTGCGCGTTCACCACCAGGTCGCCCGTGGTGTTGCGGCTGTTATCGGCGGCGACGCCGGCTTCGATGATGCCGGGGTTGTTTACGCTGGCCGCGTTGATCTCGATGCGCTGGCCGGCGGCGATGCTCTTGCGGTTGACCAGGGCCTGGGCGCTGGTGACCTGCACGTTGCCGTTGGCGTAGACCTTGTCGGTGAGGTCGACGTTTTGCGCGGTGACTTTGACGTTACCGGTGGCCGCCGTTTGCGCCATGCTCAGGCGCCCGTTGGCGTCGAGCTGAATATCACCGCCACTGGCGGCCAGGGTGCCGTCGAGCTTCACGCCCACGCCGGCTTCGGTGCCCACCAGTTTGATCGCGCCGGCATACATGCCGCCCAGGGCCGAGGAGTCGATTGCCAGCTCGGGCTTGGCGCTGCCGTCATCAGCACGGGCGGTGGTTTTCAGGCTTTGCGCATCGACGTCGTTGCGCCCGGCGATCACGTTGAGTTCGCGGGCGTTGATTTGTGCGTTGATCTTGGCCGAGCGGGTGATGATGTCGAAGCGTTCGACGTTACTGGCGTTCAAGCCTTCGCCGTCGATGGTCACGGCGCCGCCATCCACTTCATAGCGCTGCAACTGGCCGCTTGCGTCGAGTACGGGTTTGCCGGTGGTGAGGGTGACGTTGGGGGTGTTGATAAAGCCGCAACCGCTGCACGTCACGCCGTACGGGTTGGCCACGATGACCTTGGCCGACTGCCCCGCCACTTCGGTATAGCCGCGCAACTGGCTGGGGCTGCCGCCGTTGACTTCGTTGAGGATGACGTTCGCCGCGCCGCCCTTGAGGTTGGGGTTGCCGACGATGATCCCGCCCAGCTGGGTGTTGACCATGGCGCCGTTGCCATTGTTGAGAATCACGCCGTTGGGGCCGACGTTGTAGTCCTTGAACTGGTTATGGGACAAGCCCGCGCCATTGGGGGTGGCGATGTTGACCACCGGCACGCCATTGCCCGCCGCGCCCACGGTGGTGCCCGGCGCACTGACCACGATGCCCTCAGCCTGGGCCAGCAGCGGCTGCCAGAACAATGCGTTGGCGAGGATCAACGCCAGCCCGCGCTTGGGCAGGCCGAAGAACGCGTCCCGGCGCTTCAGGGCGGCAGAAGGTTGGCGGGCCAGGAAGGCGAATTGGCGAACATCCATTGTCAGGCTCTCATGCAGCGGGGCGTTGAATTACAGGAAAAAATCCATGCGGAAGTAGATCGGCGCTTCGCGCTCGGTCACCACACCGGGTCTTTCTAACGAATGGGCAAAGGTCACGCTGGTGCTGACGTGTTTGCCACGGGCGAACAGCTCCAGGGAGTTACTGGACACCCGGCCATGCACGTTGCCGTTGTAGCGGTCGTTGCGGATCACGCCTTGGTCGTAGCCGACGCTGGCGCCGTACTCGGCGAAGGCCGGGCGCATCCAGTCGAGGGTTACCGGGCGCGCCCAGCGCACTTCGTTGCGCCAGTAGCCGCCGCTGTCGCCGGTCAGTAATTGGTCCTTGAAGCCACGCACCGAGGCCGAGCCGCCGAGGCTCATGCGCTGCGGCGAAAACAGTGGGTCTTCACTGCGCTGCCCGGTGGCCAGGCTGCTGAAGCTGAACGACTCGCCCCACAGGCTGAACGGTTGCAGGTAGCTGACCGTGGCGGTGTATTTGCGGTAGCGCGAGTTCGGTTGGCGACGGCCTGCTGGGTCACGCTCGTCCTGGGCCTGGGCGTCGAGCAGGCCGATGCCGCTTTGCATGCCCAGGTCCAGGTTGACGAAGGCACTGCCGATGCGCCGACCGTGGTTGACGCCCAGTTGCAGTTCGCTGAGGCGGTTGCTGCTGGGCGCGGTGCGCACGTCGAGGATGTAGTTGTTGGTGCGCAGGTGCGCCAGGCCGACGTTGACCGAGGTCTTGCTGACGTCATCGCGGTGGATCACCCGCTCGGCGCGCAGTTGGTGGTTCTGGTTGTCGCCGTCCTGCTTGTATTTGAAGCCGTCGGTCACGCCGTAGGTGCGGTAGTCGCTTTCGCTGTAGGTGTAGCTGAAGTTCCACCAGCCCCAGGGCACGTTGTAGTAGAGCATGGTGTTTTTCGAGGTTTTCTGGTGGTCGCTGATGGCGTCGTGGCCGCCGCGCAGCATCAGTTGGTCACCCAGGCCCAGCGGGCTGTCCCACTCAAGGCCAGCGCCCCATTGCTGTTCGCCAGTGCTTTTCTGCCCGTCGTTGTTGCGCGACAGGCTGGCGCGCCAGGGCTTTTGCGCGGTGTTCTTGACCACCACGTCGCTGCCGCCGATTTGCTTGCCGGGGGTGAGTTCCATCTGCGCTTGTTTGGACGGCAGGCGGTTGAGCTGGTCCACCAGTTGCTCGATTTCACGCAGGTTAAGTGCTTCGCCGACTTTGCCGGGAAAGGCCATGGCCAGTTCGCGGTCGGTCACCGTGCTGCCTTCGGCGCTGCGCAACGCTTCGAGTTTGCCTTCCACCACCAGCACTTGCAGATGGCCGGTGGAGAGGTCTTGCTGCGGCAGGTAGGCACGGCTGGTGACGCGGCCTTTGCCCAAGTAGTAGTCGGTGATGACCTTGAGCAGCTCGTTGAGCTGGGACACGCCCAGACATTGGCCGATATAGGGCTTGAGCAGGCGCTCGCGGTCGGGCGCCGGCAGGCTGTCGGCGCCTTTGAGTTCGATGGTTTTGATGGGGAAGCAACGGGTGTCAGCCGGGGTTGCCGGGGCTTGAGGCTTGTCCGCTTTGCCGGGCAGGTCCTGAAGCTCCTGGAGGCGCCGCTGCTGCTCTTCGAGCAGGCGGTTCTGCCGGTCGCGGATCAAGTCCTGATCGCCAGGCGTGGGGGCGGCGGATGCACTGTTCAGGCCCACGCAGGTGAGCAGGAAGGTGCAGAGCAATAACCGGGTCCATGGCAATAACGAAGACATGTTCGATCCATCGAAAATCAAGGGCCGCGAAACTAACATCGAACTTCCAGCTCGCCTAGAAACGGGCGAAGTGGGGCCGTTCGACTGATTAGTTTTCTAACCTGTTGATTATTAATAATAATTTTTCATCAAAAGAGTTTAAGTCGGGCACTTACAGTGATTATTCCGACAAGCGGCAACTGTTTTGATGGCGATTCGACGAATGACTTTCCGACTGCCATTACTTAGCCATCAGGTGTTCGTCGAGTTAGGTTAGTACCGGAGAAGGGGGAAAAGTTCGCGGGGGTTTTGTGAATTGGATCCCATTTATCGGAATTCCAACAAGAGGAGTGAACCACTGCACGCTATGGGTGGAAATACTACCTGTGGGAGCGGGCTTGCCCGCGAAGGCGGTGTGTCAGTCACTGCAACTGTTACTGCACTATCGCTTTCGCAGGCAAGCCAGCTCCCACATTGGATCTTCATTGCTTTGGGCATTGCGTTCGCTGAACTGAGCTGGAGTCTAGCCAATGCCCTTGTCTTTGTCGGGTACCAGGGTCAGGCCGGGGCGTTCGACGTCGCGGGAGACGTGGGATTTCACTTCTTCGACGCCGCCTTCTTCGTCGTTGTGGATCACCAGCACGCCAGGGCGGCGCAGTTGTTCGAGGTCGCCATCGCCCAGGTTGAAACTTTCACTCAGGTGCTGGTCGCTCAGTGCATTGGCTTCGGCGCGGCGCTGGGCGAATTTGCGCCCGCGATGCTGCTGATAGCGCGCCCAACTGATCAGGATCACCGCATTGAACAGCGCGATCCACAGGTAAACCTGCAAGGTGTTGAGCGCAGCAAAGATCGGCGCCTCGATGCGTGGGCCGCCGTGGGTTTCAAGCATGGCGCTGATGCCTCGCGCCAGCAACCAAATCAACCCACCCCAGGCCAGCAGGGTCAGCAGCACATCGACGATCCACATCAGTGTGTTTTGGCGAGTTCTGACCAGTTTCATAGTCACGCCTCCTCTTGTGCAGGTTTGATACCGCGGTCCGGGCTGACCCAGCGGGCGCGTTTCTGGTGTTGGTTGAACAACACCTTGGGAAAGCTGACCAGGGTGGTGAGCAGGCTCACCAGCCAGAACACCATCGGGTACCACACGGTCCAGAACAGGGTTTTCCACAGGTCTTTTTCGTAGCGCCGGTCGATCAGGATGCTCACCGCAAACTGCAGCAGGCACACCATCGCCAGCACCAGGCCGGTGAACGCGGGCGGCACCAACGAGCTCACGGTGATCGCCGCCGGCAGCGTGACGAATTTACCCACGGCCCAGAAGATCACCGACAGCAGGAAGGTGAAGGCCCAGCCGGTGGACAGGCAGTATTCGAACAACAGCGGCCACAGGTAGCGGTGGCGCCATTGCCAGATGCCACGGATGTTCTTGAACAGCACTTCGGCGCCGCCCTGGGCCCAACGCAGGCGTTGCTTCCACAGGCCGCCGACGGTTTCGGGCATGAGGATCCAGCACAGCGCGCGCGGCTCGTAGAAGATCGCCCAGTGATCGAGTTGCAGCTTCCAACTGACATCGATGTCCTCGGTGATCATGTCGGTGCTCCAGTAGTCGATGCGGTCCAGGGCCTTCTTGCGAAACGCCACCACCACACCGGAGACCGTGAAGATCCGGCCAAACACCCGCTGGGTACGCTTGATCAAACCGATGATCGAGGAGAACTCGCCCACCTGCACCCGGCCGATCAGGGTGGAGCGGGTACGAATGCGTGGGTTGCCGGTGACGGCACCCAGGCGCGGGTTGTCGAGCATCGGCGCGACCATGTAGGCGGCCGCGTTTTTGTCGAGCAAGGCATCGCCGTCGATGCAGACCAGGTATTCGCTGCGGGCAGCCACGGCGCCCATGCGCAGGGCCACGGCCTTGCCCTGGTTCTGCGCCAGGTGCAGCACGCGTAGGCGCGGGTGTTGCAACGCCAGGGCGTCGAGTACTGCGGCGGTGTTGTCGCTGGAGCCATCGTTGACCGCGATCACTTCGATGTTCGGGTACACCTGGCCGAGGGCCGCATCAATGGTGTCGGCGACGTTATCGCCCTCGTTGTAGCAAGGGATGATGATCGAGATCAGCGGCTCGCCGGCCAGGGTCGGCGCCGGCGTGTCTTCTTCCCAGGGCCAGTGGCGTTCCCAGTGCAGCCAGAAGTACAGGCCACCGGCGATCCACAGCGCCGACATGAACAACGGGTAGAAGAACACGAAGTCCATCAGGAACTGCCCGGTCACCAGGAAGATCAGGCCCAGGGGCAAGCCCAGTACCAGTGCCAACACGAATAGAGCCAGGATTCTGTCAACCATGATCAAGGGTTCCATTGGTTGGAGAGGGCCGGACGAATGGTCTTCAAGTCCGGGGAGTTTTCCAGGAAGTTGTCCGGGTAGTAGCCGAAACTGGTGACGCCCTGGCGTTTGAGTACACCCATCCACTCTGCCAATTGCTCAGCGCTGATATCCGGCGCGGCTTGGGTGCGCCAGTCTTTGGCTTGCAATTCGAAGATGGTTTTTTCCATGGCGCCAGGGCGCGTCTTGACCGTGGCGATGAGTTTTTCCAGCCAGGCGTTGGAGGTTTTCACTTCCTGGCCTTCCATCAACGGCATGGCCATCGGCGCGGTCCAGTCGTAGGCCTGGAGGAAGTCATCGAGGTTCTGCGCGAACCAGGTTTCGCTGCCAGGGTTGAGCATGGGCTCGGCGAAGATATTGCGCGCCGTCAGCACCTGCGGGCCACGGATGGCGCGGACCTTGGCGGTGAGCTCATGGGTAAAGTCGATCAGGTAGCGGCTTTTGAAGCGGGTCCAGCGCTGCATCACGGCAGGGTCAGCCCGCAGGGCGGCGATGCTGTCCGGCAAACCTTGGGCCGCATAGGCCTTGAGCGCTGCGGGGCTGGCGTCCTCGAAGTCGTTGAAGACCGCGTCATCGTGGTAAAGGATGCCGTCAATCGGCCCTACACGCGCCAGGTCTTGGTAGATCTCACCGATGATCTGCCGCACCTTGGGATCAAACGGCGACAGGCGTTTGTATTGATCCGGGTCGGGGCCGACCTGGCCGGTTTTCGGGTCCCAGCGGGTGACACGCGGCAACTTGGGGTCCAGGGCAAAACTCAGCACCGGCATCCAGGCGTACACACTGGCATGGGCACGGGTGTGCAACTGCCAGGCGACCCGGTTGAACAGGTCGGCCCGCATCGGCAGGTGGCGGTTGGGGAAGTACAGCGAATGCACCAGGCCGTCGCCCTTGGGGTCGGCAAAGGCTTGCAGGAAGACGGTGCCGGCGCCCATGTCCACCACGCGCTGAACCAACACGTCGAGGTTGCGCGCCTGTTGGGCCGGGTCGGGGTCGTACACGTTGTCCAGGTCTACGTGCAGCACGCGCATCGGCGCCTTGGCCTGCACGGCCACCATGCTGTTGGCAAAATGCTCGCCGTCCGGGTCGGAGGCCACCAGAAAGCGTGGGCTGTTCATCAGGTTGCCGAGGTCGTCGAGGCCATCCTCCAGGGTCAGCGCCATTTCATAGCCGTGCTCGCCGACCACCGCCAACGAGGTGCCATCGGCGGCCCCGTACGGCCACACCCATACACGCGGCGCCTTGCCGGTGACGGTGCGGATTTTGTTGGAAATCGCGGCGACGTCAGCCCGCATACGTGCCTGGAACTGCGCTTCGCTTTCGTAGCCGTTGGTCTTGGGGTCAAAGCTTCGCGTGGTGGCGGCCGGTTCCAGGTTGCCCTGGGGGTTGGCGAGGATGCCCTTGTGGTTGGCATCGGTGTGGGCGGCAATTTCCACTAGGCCCGACTGGGACACTTCGCGAATCTGCTGCCACGTCAGGAATTCTCCGCGTGGTCGTGGTGTACCGGCAAAATCCACCGGTTGATTCAACGGCGTGTCGATCCAGGACCCCACCGGCGCCAGCAATGCAGGCCAGTGGTAGGCGCGCAGAATCGGCATCACGAGGGTGTAGAAGCTGGAATAACCGTCATCGAAGCTGAGCATCACCGCCTTGGGCGGCAATGCCGGGCCGCCGCGCCGGGCTGCCAGGATCTGGTCGACGCTGACCGCCTGGTAGCCGTTTTCGCGCAGCCAGGCCAGCTGCTCGATCAATCGCTCTGTGCGCACCGCCACCACGGCTTGATCGGGGTCGCGATCTTCCACGTCGTGATAGGCAATGCCCAAAAAGTGGTTCTTCGGCCACGGCGCTTCGTTGGGCGCTATCGGCCGTTCGGCGGGTGGGGTGTAGGGCGCGGGTTGTTGGGCGCAGGCGGCGGCCAGCATTACACCCAGGACCAACAAGCAACGGCTGAGGACGGTCATGGTCAGGCTCTTTTAGAAACGGTAAGTGAGGTCGACGAGCAGGCGCAGATCGCGTTCGCGATCACCGTCATAAGGTCGGCTGATCAGGCTGAGGTTGGCGCCCATTTCCAGTACGTCGTTCCAGCGATAGCGTTGGCCGTAGCCAATCAGGCCGATACCGCCGGTGGAATAGTCACGCTGGCTGTAGGTACCCGCGCCGATTTGGAACTGCTGACTCCACTGGGTTTCGTAGCGGTGATAGAGCACGTGATTGACGTTGATCATGGGCAACACCGTGAAGTCCGACTTCGGGTTGAAGTACACGGTGTCTTCCTTGCTGTTGCGGCTGGCACCCACTTCCAGGCCCAGGTCCACTTGCACATGGGGCGAGCTGTAGAGGCCCTCGCGGCCGGTGAGCAAGGCTTCGAAGCGGTCGTTGCCATCGCTAAAATGGGACGGGCTGAGGGTCAGCTTCCACTCGCGGCTTTCGTTGGCGCGCCAGCGGATAAAACCGCTGCCGCCGTTGGCTGTGACGCCGTCATTCAAGGCCCGCAACGGCGTGGTGTTGAGCAAATAGCCGAGGCTGCCGCCGTATTGCCAGTGGTCGTTGATGTCGCGGGCAATCGACACGCTGGCGCCTTGCTTGGAGCCGTCGCCATAGGAGTGGTTGGACACTTCGGCTTCGATAGTCATGTCGCGGGTGCGACGCTCCACGCCCACGCGCTGCCAGCGATGTTGGCCAGTGCCTTCCTGGAAGTCGGCGGTGGCATAGCCGGCGCCGGCGAACAGGCGCCAGTCTTCGTCGATGGGCGGCGTGTAGATCACGCTTTCGATGCCCCAGTCTCGGCTGCCGGAGACGGCGCCGGCGTCGTTGTTATTGCCGCCACCGTAGCTTTTGCCGGTGTAGGCCTCGACACGCAGCTCGGCCATGTCGTGCACATCGCGCAGGCGGCTCAGGCGCTGCACCTGACGGTTGTCCGGGTTGCGGGCGAGCACGTCGTCGGTGAGCGTGTCCATCTGCCGCCACTCTTGCAAGTCCATGGCGGTATAGGCTTGGGAGACTTCCAGGCCGATGTCGCGGGGGGCCTGGGTTTCGGTTTCCTTGAGCGTGCCTTCGGCGCGGCGCGGCCAGTCGCGGGCCCGGTACATGTCGGCCTGCGCCAGGCGCAGGCCCACGTTGCCCGGTGCTTTGGCCACCAGGGCTTCCAGGCTGGCTTCGCTGCCGGGCAGGTCACCACCATAGGTACCGGCCTGGGCGGATAATTGTTGGGCGTCCATCCAGTTGTCATTGGGGTTGCCAATGGGCAAGCCCTTGAGTTCAACGCGGGGGTTTTGCTCCTTGGCCAGGTTGTTGGCGACCTGGCGAGCCTCGTCGACCTTGTCGCTTTCCAACAAGGCGTAGAACAGCGCCGTGCTGTCATCGACCCGATAGCTGGCGTCGGTGTCGGGGGCGGTGAGTACCTGGCGATACAACGGCTCGGCCTTTTCCGGCTGGCGCTGTTCCAGGTAAGAGCCGGCGACCCAACGCAAGGCGTAGGTGGGCAGTTGCACCCCTTCGCTGGTGAGGGTTTGGTAATCGCGGATCACCTCGGCATGCCGTGCTCGCGCCTTGAGCGCGCCCAGACAGTCGATGCGCCAGCGGATGACATCGTCCTTGGCTGTGGCGTCGGGGGCCCAGCGGCTGATCAGTTTGTCGTAGTCCTGCAGGGCACGGTCAGCGATGACGTAGCGTTCCTTTTCGCTGCGCGTGGCGAACTCGGCCATACGCACACGCTCGGCGGCAAGGTCGCCTTCGAGGCGGCGCTGGGTGACGGCGTCCACCAGCCCCGGGCGCTTGGCTGAGAGGCGCAGTGCCGGCTCCGGCAGCCGCGCCTTTTGCAGGGCGACGATGTATTCACGGGCCACTTCGGGCTTGTCACCGGCGCGGATAAAGGCTTGGTCAAATTCGAACAGCGCGTCGTAGTTCAAACCGGCACGTGTCAGCGCATAGCCCAGGGCCATGCGGCGGTTGGGGTCATTGGGTTGGGCCGCCACCAGCGTACGCAGGCGTTGCACCGCTTCGTTGGCTTTACCGCCATCGGCCTGGGTGAGGGCCTGGCCCAGTTGCAGGTCGATGTTATTGGGTTCACGCAGCAACGCCTGGCGATAGACCGCTTCGGCCTGAGCCCATTGCTTTTGATTGCGATAAGTGCGCGCCACGGTGGCGAGTGCCTGGGTGGTGAGGTTGCGATGCTTGCCCTGCGCTTCGTACACCTTGAGCACTTCGGCGTCTTGCCCGGCCCAGCCGGCAATCACCAGGTGGTCACTGACCTGGCCTGGGGTCTGGCGTTCGGCGGAGAGTTGGCGCAGTTGGGTCAGCGCCGGCGTGAAGTGGCCGTTGCGGGCCTGGATGATCAGGGCGTCGTAGGCTGGGTCGGCAAACGCAAGGCCTGGAACCAGCAATTGGCTGCACAGGGCGGCCCCGATAAGCAGACGCAACCGGCCTGAGGCACTGTAGGGGTGGTTTCGCAGCATATCGTGAGCTTCCTTACACACGGAAAGCCCTAACGATAGATGGTCCTGAGCGAAACGCATCAGGGTGTCGGCGTCTCGGGACCCGACCTAGCTTTCCTGTAGGAACTATCTCTTAGCGAAGTAGGGGGAAGCACAATTTCGAACAATTGTTCAGAATTGTACGATTAATATTTTTTGCCCCTCACAAAAAACAAACGTGGGAGCCGGATTCGGGTGGGAGCCGGGCTTGCCCGCGATGCAGGCACCTCGGTTATTCAGCCAGACCGAGGCGATGCTATCGCAGGCAAGCCAGCTCCCACACAAGCCCGCTCCCACATTTTTTACTGCATTTCAGGTTTATTGGGCGCCGCTGACCGCACCGGCTTTGGACATCACAAAGCTGAGGAACTGCTCAACGGTCATCTTCTGGCCGTTGAAGGTCACTTCGTTATTGGCGTAGTGCAGCTTGGAGACCACATCGGTACCCACCAGGGTCGCCAGTTGAGTGCCGACCGCCATGCTGCTGACCATCTCGGCCGCCATCTGCGATTGCTGCTCGATGGCTTGCGGGTCGGTCACGCCGCCCACCTGGGCTTGCAGGGCCGCCACGTCGCTGATCATCGGCTTGGACAGGGTGAGGTTGGCATCCAGCAGCGAGACCATTTGCTTGCCCAGCTCAACCGGTGGCAGTTCCATGGACGTTGGCTTGGTCAGGTCCACCACCAGGTTGAACTTGCTTTCGCCACGGGTGGTTTTGAGCGACAGGTTTTCCACGGCCAGTTGCGGCTTGGCGGCCAGCACCTGGTTGACGTTGGCTTCGGCCAGGGCTTGCTCGGCTTCGGTCATTTGCAGCTCCGGCACCGGTTGACCGGCAGCGGCGGCGGCTTGCACCGGTTGCATCTTGTCCTGGTAGAGCTTGGTCAGCACCAGCATCGCCGGGATGTCGACGTTCTTCATGCTCACGGCCATGGCGGCCGAACCGACTGCTTTGCCCTGGTAGCCGATCTCGTCGATCTTGTAGTCGACGCGGCCAGCCAGGTTGTTGTCCTTGGTCTCGCTGGAGTCTTTCTGCTCGAAACCTTTGAGGGTCAACACGGCTTTCTGCGGGCCGAAGGTGACCTTGGTGTCGGTCAGCTCCACGGTGTTCTGGCCGGTGTAGAAACCGAAGGTGGTTTTTTCCAGGTTGCTGGCCACGGTCAGGCCGGCCAGTTCCGCTTCGAACGGTGCGCCTTCGGCGTCCACTGCGGCAACTTTGAGGCTGTTCATGAAGCCTTCGGCCTTGACCTTCTGGCCTTCGGCGCTGCTGTCGAAGTTGAGGTTGGCGCCGGAGAAGCTCACCGACGAGGTGGCATCCTTGAATTCCAGAGGCAGCAATTCGATGTTGCCGCTGACCGAACGGCTATAGCCGATATTCGCCACGCCTTTGAGCGGCGACACGTCTTTGCTGGCGGCGAACCATTTTTCGGTGGTGGGGTTCTTTTCCAGTTCGTAGTGACTGGTGGCCATGACCGGCAACCACTTGAGGGTCACCAGGCGCGAGAACGGCAGCGGGCCGTGTTCGATATGGTCGACGAACAGCAATTCAGGGTTCGGGTTGTCTTCGCCGAACACGCTGCCTTGGCCCTTGAGGCGATAGTGCGCGGTGCTGCTGAACACGCCACGGTCCAGGGACACCAGCTCCAGGGTCACGCTGCCATCGACGCCGGCCATGGAGGTCTGCAGTTCTTTATTGGCGCTCTGGATAGCGGTTTGCAGGACCGGCTCCAGTTGTTTACCGGTGTACCAGGCACCGCCCGCACTGACGGCGCCGACGGCGACAACAAAACCCAAGAAAACAACGGCTGGCTTATTCATGAAGTGACCTGATCAAATCCTGTGAGAAGTGGGCTGTCTTCCTTGAACCCTGTAGGGGTTCCTGTAGGAGCGAGCTTGCTCGCGAAGACCGCAGGGGCACCGCGTTCATTCAGGATGCACGCGTTATCGTCAGCGTCTTTCGCGAGCAAGCTCGCTCCTACAGTCGTGGCCCGAGAGGCCAAAGGCTGGGGAAGATTAGCACTGGCGGGCGTAAACGGCCCAGCCTTTCAGAGGGATCAGTTCAGCAGGAGTTCAGGAGTACTCTTGTTCGACTTCATCCAGTTGGTGATCAAAACTCTTCAAGCGCGCGGTCCAGGTGTACACCAGCACCTCGAACTCGCGGTGTATCACGGCATTGCCGGGGGTGTCGGCCTTGGGGTCGCAAAAGTCCAGCTGGTAGCGCTCGCGGGCCATTTGCGTGGCCACGTCGGACAATTCCCGCGCGTTATCCAGCCAGTGCCTACCGTCAGCAACCTGCCGATCCAGCAGCACGCATTGTTTTTTCAGGACTTCGAGGCTTTTTTCCAGCGGCGTGCCGGTGAGGTCGCCCATGACTTCCTGGAACGTGCGCCCCGGCTGCCAGTAACTGCCCCAGAAATAGCGGTCGAACACGGTTTCGACGCGGCGCAGGGCGACCTTGGTGTCCCAGATCGCCACGCGGGTCTTGCCCTGTTCGAGGAGTTTTTTCTTCACCCGCTGGTTTTGATACGACGCCCAGGCCACCACGCCGATGGATAAGGTGCCGATCACCAGGCAGGCGCTGTCGAGGAACACCATGGCCTTGTCGAGTTGATGGGCGAGCATGACGCCGTAAAAATACGCGGCCGATAACAAAACCAGTGCGAAGAGCACGCACCAGAAAGCGGGAGCATAAGGGTTTTTCATTCTTGGAATCCCCATGAGCAAACGCGAGCTTTGTCGGGTGAAGCGTCACGACGCCTCACCTGACAAAGCATAGCAATCACCTCACGGTTTGCCGGGTTTTACCCCTTGCGTTCGTCCGCTTTCCCAACCGCCGCCCAGGGCCAGGAACAGATCGATCTGGCTCATGGCAACCTGGGTGTTGGCCGCCGCCAGTTGCGCACGCATATCGGTGTAGGTGCGCGTGGCTTGCAGGTCGGCCAGGAAGGATTCGCGGCCGGCCTGGAAGAAGCGATGGGTCTGGCCGGCGGCTTCTCGCGCCGACTGTTCGGCGTCGGCCAGGGCGTCGCGGCGTTGCAAAACGGCGGTGTATTGGGCCAGGCCGGTCTGGGTTTCGCGGATGGCGTTGAGCACCACGCCGTCGAAGTGGGCCAAGGCGCCCTGGGTCGCGGCTTCAGCTTCATGCACGCGGGCGCGGGCGCCGTTGGTCGGTACAGTCCAGCTGATCATTGGGCCAAAGCCCCAGCGGTTGGTAGCAGGCGTGCCGAGGTTTTCCAGCAAGCCGACGGTGCCGACCGTGGCGCCGATGCTGATATCCGGGTACAACGCGCCGGTCGCCACGCCGATGCGTGCCGTGGCGGCGGCCAATTGGCGTTCGGCCTGGCGCACATCAGGGCGGCGCTTGAGCAGCGTGGCGCCGTCGCCTACTGGCAGCAATTGAGCGATATGCGGCAGCTCAGCGCAGGTGCCCGTGCCGGCTGGCAGTTGGTCGACCGGTTTGGCCAGCAACATCGACAGCCGGAACAGCGCCGCCTGACGCGAGGCTTCATAGCGCGGTATGTCGGCGCGCAAGGATTTGTATTGGGTTTGCGAGCGAGTCACCTGAGTCTCATCGCCCCGCCCGGCATCGCGCAGGCGCTGGGTCAGTTTGGTGCTCTGGGCTTGCAGGTCGAGGGACTCGTTGGCAATCGCCAGTTCTTCGTTGGCCGCGCACACCTGGGTATAGGAGCGCACCACATCGGCCACCAGGGTGATGCGGGCGATATCCGCCGCGGCCTGGGTCGCGTCGGCGCTGGCCTGGGCGCTTTCGATGCCACGCTGCAAGGTGCCGAACAGGTCGAATTGATAAGACGTGGTAATCCCGACGCTACCGATATTGCCGACCGGGACTTTGTCCGGCAGCAAGAAGGCCTCGCCAGACTCCTGCAAGCGCTGGGCCTCGGCCTTGACGCCGGCACTCCAGCCGCCAGCGGATTCAGCCTGCTGCACCTGGTAACGCGAGCGCTGCAGGTTGGCGGCGGCCACGCGCAGGTCGGTGTTGGAGGCCATGGCCTGGCGCACCAGTTCGTCCAGGCGCGGGTCTTTGTACAGCTTCCACCAATCGGCCGGCACCGGTGCCGAGACGACGTTGCTGCCCTCGCCCATGATCGGCCCTTGCAGGTCGCCACGGTTGACGGCGGCCTGTTCCGGCAGTTTGTAATCGGGCCCCACCACTTGGCAGGCCGACAGCAACAACCCCAGGGAAGCGGTCGCCAGAAGCCGCTTCATGGTTTGTCCCCGTCTTTGACCTTGTCGTCGATGATCGACACCGTCGCGGTGCGCCCGGCGATCATGCGAAAGTCCGCCGGCACGTCATCAAAGGCGATACGCACCGGGATCCGCTGGGCCAGGCGCACCCAACTGAACGCCGGGTTGACGTTGGGCAACAGGTTGGAGCCGCTGCTGCGGTCGCGGTCTTCGATACCGGCGACGATGCTTTGCACGTGGCCATGCAGGCGCGCATTGTCGCCGATCACACGGATGTCCACGCCCATGCCGACATGGATGCCGTCGAGCTTGGTCTCTTCGAAGTAACCGTCGATGTGGAAGGAATTGCTGTCCACCACCGACAGCACCGGGCGCCCGGCGGTGACGAATTCCTGGGTACGCGGTGCGCGGTCGTTGACGTAGCCGTCCACGGGGCTGCGGATCACCGAGCGGTCGAGGTTGAGTTGGGCGGAGTCCACTGTCACCTGGGCTTCGGCCAGGGCCGACTGGGCGCGGGCGACGCGGGACTGGCTCTCTTCCAGTTGCTCGCTGGGCACCAGGTTGCCCAGGCCACGGTTACGCTTGTATTCGCGCTGGGCCTGGGCCAGGGTTTCCTGGCGGTCGGCCACGGCGGCCTGGGCTTGGCGCAGGGCCAGCTTGAAGCGGTCCTGGTCAACGGCGAAGAGCACCTGGCCCTTGCTCACCAACTGGTTGTCGCGCACGTCCACGCGCTGGATCAGCCCGGACACGTCCGGAGCAATCTGCACGATGTCGGCACGGATGTGGCCGTCACGGGTCCAGGGCGCAAACATGTAGTACATGACCATGCGCCACACAACGACGACCGCGAAACTCACGACCAACAACGTCAGGACAACACGGCCGATAGTCAAAAAAGGTTTTTTCATGTCATCAGATATCGACTGAGTGAGTCCACCGCGCCCAGCAACAGCGCGTAGAGCCCCACATTGAACAATGCCCGGTGCCAGACCAGGCGATAGAAGTGCATGCGCGTCAACAGCCCGTGCACCACCAGAAACAACACATAAGTAATGCCCATCAGCACCAGCAGCGTGGGCAGGAACACCCCGCTGATATCCAGGTCACCGATCATAAAGGCGCTCCATCGGGTAGCGGCGCTTCCATTTCCGTGCCGCCAATGAATTCCACACCGGGCAACAACGCCAGGCGCAGGCCGGCCAAGGCGTGCAGCAGGTGCAGGCGGGTCTCGTCTTCGTTTTGCAGGCCCTGGCCGTTGAGGGCGCGACGCGTGCGGTCCAGGGTCATCAGCAGACCGCTGGGCGCGGGCAAGCGTTCACCCGCCTTCAGGCACGCCTTGAAGTAACCGCCCACGCCTTCCACCACCTGGTTGAGCAACACCCGTGGCACACCGAGGATGCGTGGCGAGTAGGCCAACAAGTCGAGCAGGTTCAGCGCCACGCGCAGGTCGCGCAGGGCGATGCCGGTGTCCTGGCCGGTGAGGGCCAGGCGCGGCAGGTGCTGCATCAGGCGGTCGAGCATTTGTGCGGCCATGTGCCGGTGCTCGGCCAGGGTGGCAGGCTCGGTGAGGCTGACGATGTCGCGCCAGCTGAAACGGGTGAGGCGCTTGGCCGCCAGTTCAGCGCCGAAGGGTCGGGCGATCAAGGTCCACACGAACGCGAACAGCAGGCCCACCGGCCCCGCCAGGTTGACGTTGGCGAAGTTGAGAAAGTCGGCGTCATAGGCGCCCTGGATGCTGATGAAGGACGACGTATTGACCAGCGTCAGCAACATGCCCAGGTAGAAACGTGGCTGCACCGTAAGCGTGCCGATGCAGATAAACGGCACGGCGAAGGCCAGCACCAGCATGGGGAAGTCATGCAGGTTGGGCAGCACCAGAAACAGGTACAGGCTGGCGAACAGCACCGACATGGCGGTCCAGAAAAAGAACCGATAGATCTGCGGCGCCGGGTCGTCCATCGAGGCGAAAAAGCTGCAGGCGACGGCGGCAAGGATCACGGCGCTGCCGCCGTCGGTCCAGCCCAGCAGAATCCACAATACCGAAGCGACAATGATTGCGGTGACGGTGGAAAACGCCGAGTAGAACATCAGCCCACGGTCGAGGAATGGCGTGAGCCGGCCCAGGCGCCAGTGGCGGTAGACAGCGCGCCAGGTGTCCTGGCTTTCGCACTGAATGGCGGCTTGCAGGCTGCGGCAGTCTTGCCACAGGTCGACCCATTCGCCCAGGCGGTATAGGGCGTTGGAGAACAGCAAGGTGTGACGGTCATCCAGCGCTTCGCCTTGGGGTTGCGCGGCGTCGATCTTGTCACGCAGCACGCGCCAGCGATCCAGGGGCGCTTGTTCGGTGGTGCTTTGCAGCCAGGCATTGGCCTCTTCCAACAGCGGCGTGAGCTGATCGAGAAACTCCGGCGCACGGTGCTCAATGGCGTACACCGCATCATCCAACGCGTCGATCACCGGCAGCAGGTGAATCATGCGCCCGCGCAGTTCCTTGGTGTTGCGCACCGTCTGCGGGCGCGCGCCTTCGTGGGGCAGTTGGCCGATCATCAATTCGAGGGTGTTGAAGGTGGCGACCATGCCGCCGCGCAGGTTGCTGACTTCTTCGGGGTCGACCTTGCGGCTGAGAAAGCGCTGGCTGTAGACCTGCGCGTCGCTGAACCACTTGGCCACCGAGCCATCGAACACCGGCATCAGGCGCCGGGGCCAGAACATCGCGCCCACCACCGCCGCGACCGCGATGCCGAGGAAAATTTCTTCGGTACGCGCCTCCGCCACATCCCAGACCGCCAAGGGGTTATCCACCACCGGCAGAGCAATCAGCGGCAAGGTGTAGCCGGCCAGCATCAGGGCGTAGTTATTCGCGGTGCGCAGGTGCATGGACAGAAACAGCAAAGTGCCGGTCCACAACGCAATCACCACCACCAGAATGTAGGGTGACTGCACGAACATCGGCACAAACAGCACCGCCGCCGCCGCGCCCATCAAGGTGCCGATGGCGCGGTACAGGGCTTTGGAACTGGTAGGGCCGACAAACGGGCTGGAGACGATATACACCGTGGCCATCGCCCAGTACGGACGCGGCATTTGCATAAGCATGGCGATGTACAGCG
Organism: Pseudomonas sp. AL10; assembly: GCF_029960685.1. Taxonomy (NCBI): domain Bacteria; kingdom Pseudomonadati; phylum Pseudomonadota; class Gammaproteobacteria; order Pseudomonadales; family Pseudomonadaceae; genus Pseudomonas; species Pseudomonas sp. AL10. The sequence goes on along the minus strand of NZ_JASBQZ010000002.1, from coordinate 29,974 downwards.
CGATCATCGACGCTGCGAAGGTACGCACCCCGTAGAACCAGTCGCGGGCAGGCGGGAAGCCGGTAAAAAATCCGTTCAAGGCGACACAGCCTCGGCCGCTTCGAAGGCGCGCAATACACGCAGTGCGGCTTGCAGATCGTCGGCGGCGATATCCGCCAACACGTCCTTGCGCAGGCGCACCAGTTGCGCTTCCACCGCTTGCACCAACTCACGGCCACGCTCGGTAAGGCTCAGGGCCTTGGCGCGGCGGTCGTGGATGTCTTCGGTGCGGCAGACGTAGCCGTCACCGCACAGCCGGTCGAGCAGGCGCACCAGTGATGGGCTTTCCATACCGGACGCCTGGGCTACTTTGACCTGATGCACACCGTCGCCCAAGCGACCGATCATCAACAACGGCACGGCGCAGGCTTCGGAGATGCCATAGCTCACCAGCGTGGTCTGGCAGATTTTGCGCCAATTACGGGCGCCCACCACCATGCTGCTGCTGAGGCTCATCTGGAGTTGTTCGAGGGATTGAGGCACTGGATAGTTCGCATACAGTTAGTTTGCTAACTATCAATATGGTGGAGGAAGGCTTCGCCGTCAAGTTTTGAAACAATTTCGCAGATGAGTGGTGGGATGTGGCTTGAGTAAAGCGGATTTGAGGGTGGGCACCAGCAAATCGCGATATTCGCCATACGACAAACAAAATGTGAGAGCTGACTTGGCTGCGAAAGCGGTGGTTCAGTTGAATATTCAGTGACTGACACGCCGCCTTCGCGGGCAAGCCCGCTCCCACATTAGGCCAGCGTCAGCATTTTTTGCTCCATCGCCAAACGCTCCAGACTTTTAAAATCTCCGACGCACCGATCAATCCAGCCATTGCCAGCACGTTGTATTGCGGCAAAACTCGAGCGCCAATCAACAGAAGCGAAACGGAGGGGATAACGAGCGCAAGTCGTAAGGGGGTTTGAAAAAAGACAAGCCACACGATTGATTTTTTCTGAAGAAAAAACATGGCGCAGGATGCAAAAATTGAGGCCTGTAAAACCAACGCGCCCACAAACATAACTATTTGCACATCACCGTGCGCTCGCAAAATATTTGAAGCGCTTATCACATCACTTAGATACGGAATTCTATTGTTTAAAAAACTATTGGACGCATACCAAATGAGATAAATCGCATCCATCGCTCCCCAAAACAGCCAAATTCTGCGACGGCTCATTTTGCCCCCTCCTTTTTTTCATACGCCTCATCTGGTGTGACTGGCTGCCAGTGCCATGATTTCCCGCCAATCTGCCACTTGTCCTCGCCCTCCAGAAACCTGTGCGGAGTATGCCGAAGCTCGCCATATCGACGTACGGCAGAGTCGGCGATGCGGTGCTCTTCGAAATCATTCAGTGGTACCCATTGCTGGATAAGTGTTCTGGTCGTGTTTGCTAAATCTTTGCCGTCAGAACCAAATACTCGACCTTGGTCACCCATAGACCCTAAACGATTGGCAGCTATAATCGCGGTGTTCTTCACTGCGTCATAGTCAATGCTGAAAAAAGCCCATTTTCCCGGCCCTACCTCCTCCTCGCTTTCAAACCGGCCAGAAGAGAACCCACTTGGAATACATCGCTGTGCATGCAAGTGATTCAAAGCCCCCGTCCGTTCTGAAACAAGCAACCACTCTCCGCTTTTAATCTTGTCAAGTATCGTTTTTCGCACCTTCCAATTTACACACGAATTTAAACCTACATCACACTCTTTAATAAGCTCAGACAGCCCAAGCAAACCAGAAGTAAACGGAAGATGAAATTCAACAATTGACGTCGCAGAAAATGGACTTATGAGTTCAATAGTCGAAGGATCAAAACTCTGTAGTTTTCCGCGCGGAATTAGCTTTTGCATGTCGCACCCGCTCATCAATAGGAGATATCCCTTTGATAAGGAAAACCGTCTGCGGCGGCTATAGTCCATTTCCCCATGAAAAATAGGACGTTTCCCATATTTTTTCGTATCCGGGCTTTTTCAGAAAAAAATAATTTGCGCGGTCAAAACCAAATTTTTTTCAACCCTTACCAGATTTTTTCAAGTTAGAGCCTGGCAGCTATTTTTTTTGCACCCCTCGCCCACCCCGCAAGATCAGATTCAACTCATCCACCACCACCGCCCAATCCGCATCCTCCAGAATCTCTTCACGCAAAAATGCCTTCTGGGCGTCGCTCCAAAAAAACGCCTCCGCCAGTTTCAAATCCGGCTTGAGCGGCGAATGAGAGGCGACAAATTGCTCAATACTGACCGGGTCATCCGGCAAGCCAAGCTGTTTGAACAAAGCCGGCAAGCTGTGCAGTGGCGATTCCATGAAAGGCTCCTCATCAGTAGGTTGAAGTGAGTCTAGCGGCAGCCTTCAGGTTGCGGCGCCGGTGCGTTGCATAGCACGAACAACCGGGCCCTGGCGCCACCGCCGTCCTGGCGACTGAGTTCGCGCCAGCCGTTGGGCAGTGGCGCGAATTCATCCGGGGCTTCGTTGCTGCTGATCAACCATACCCGTCGCGTTTGAGCAGGCAGTGCTGAGAGGCGGTCCAGATAGATGCGGCCACCGTCCTGGTCCACCAGTGTGCCGAAACCATAGGCGTTCGGGCGAGTGGCAGTGCCGTCGGGCTTGGGCGGCGTGTAGAGCTGCAGTTGGGCGTCGGTCTGGTCGTAATACACGTAGCTGAGGTACCACATCATGTCACTCAGGACGATGCGGTCGCCTTCCTGATAGTTGCGATTGACGAACTCCACCGGCACGTTGAACTGGTCGTGCTCATCCACTTCGAAGTTGTTCTTTAGCCCCAACAGTTCTACGCCAACAAACAGTGCGAACAACGCCACGCCCAGCCAGGACAAACGGGGCGGCAAACGGTCGATGGCAAGCGCCAGGACTATCGGCAGGCCCAACGCATACACCGTGAGGTAGCGCTCGATAAACACCGGCGAGATAAAAGACACGCCATAGACCAGCAGCAGCGGCAGCAGGCAAAACAGGGCAGGCAGGCGCGCCGCGGGGTTGCGCCAGGCCGCCAGTACAACCACCACGGCCAGCAGCAGGGGGAACAGCCAGAACAGCGGCGGCCACAGGCCGAGACCGTCATCCTGCAACAGAAACTGCCAGACCATCGACGGCAGGGACAGCAGGTTGACCGGCTCTTCCCAACCAATGTCGCCGCCGACTTTGAGCTGTTCGACGTGCTGCACCAAATCCAGCAGGTTGGGCAGCCAGGGCAGATACAACAACACTATCGCCACGTTGGCGGCCCACCAGGCAGGCCGCGTGATCAAGCGCTGACCTGGCGCCTGCAACCCCAGGTACGCCCAATGCACCAGCACGCACAGCGCGGTGAAGTAGTGGGTATAGAACCCGGCGCTCATTAACAGCACATATACAGCCAAATAACGCGCGCGCTCGGGCTGCCTCACCCAGTACACCAGTGCCAGCGTGGCGCCCAGTAGCCACACGCCCAGCAGCGAATACATGCGCACTTCCTGGCTGTAGCGCACCGCCGTGGGCAGTAGAGCCAGCAGGATCCCCGCCAGCACAGCCGCGCGGCGGGTGGACAGTTGCCGTGTCAGCCAGATGCCCAGGCCCACTACGGCCACACCGGGGATCGCACTCAGGCTGCGAATCGAGCCGATGCTATCGCCGAACACCTCGATCCAACCGCGCAGCAGCAAGAAATACAGCGGCGGGTGCACATCATGGGCTGCGTGAAACCACAGGTCGGCCAGGGCGTATTCGCTGAGCAACAGGCTTGAGCCTTCGTCGCCCCAGATCGCCGCCGAGGTGAGGTGGTAAAACCGCAGGGCCATGGCGAGCGCCAGGATCGGTACCCACCACAGGCGGCTGAGCCAGCCGGCACCTTCCCAGGTCAAGCGATGGAAGGCAGGCAATGCCCCGACTTTTTCGTGTTGCTCTACCACAGACCGACGCATATCGACTCCGCTACTACTGCCCTCTTACAGGACAAACACTGCGCATGCGCAAACACCGCCACTCTAGGCCAAAAGCCCTGGCCTCGTCGCTGGAATCGGACAAATCAGCAATTTGTGTAGGCCTTCACCGAAGCACTCGTCGGATCAGGCTATTATTGCCCCTTCTCCAAGGACTCAGGATCAAGGAAACGTTATGCGTATCGGTTTGCTGTCACCTCTGGCCCTGGCCCTGCTGGCCGGTTTTTCCCTACCGGCCCAGGCCAGTTCTGACGACTCGTGCTACCCCGACTGGCGGGTATCGCGTGACGGCTACGAGCCGTGCAGCAACCAACCGTTTCTCAGCCCTGGTAACGACAGCCGGGTGAACCTGCGCCTGTTGCTGGCCGACAAAAAAGCCGCGCCCCTGGCCCCCAATGCCTTGGGCGAAGACGACTTGGCCCAAGGCTTCGGCCCGGTGCCGTTTCCGGTGTATCGCCTGGTGCCGGTTGCGGCCACGGCTGAGGAGCCAGATAACAAGGCTGACGATTCACGCACAGCCGAACTCGACACGCTGCTCCAGCCCCTGGGTATCAAGCGCGAGGAGTACAAGACCGCAGGCCAGGCCTTCCTGAATGGCGAAGGCAGCCGTTGCCGCAGCAATGACGATGACAGCGCCACGGCGTTTATCAGCCAGGTGATCAAGGCCCAGATGCCACCCGCCGAGCGCGATGTGTTGGTCAAAGCACGCCTGCAATTACTGACCACCTGTGACTGGAGCCGCCAGGTGGTGGACGCACAGCTGACCCCCTCGGCCAACGCCCAGTTGTTTCGTACCTATTTGCAGGCCGCCGGCGATTTCTACAGCGGGCGCTTCGATTACGCCGAGCGCGGGTTCGCCGCCGCCGCCACCAGCGATGTGCCATGGCTGAAGGAAACAGCGCTGTACATGACTGCGCGTACGTCGCTGAATCAGGCCCAGGCCGAAGCCTTCGACGAATACGGCATGCCGCAGCGCGAGCATGTGGATAAGTCGGCCTTGAGCGATGCCGAAGAAGGTTTTCTCAGTTACCTGAAACATTATCCACAGGGCGATTACGTTGCGTCCGCCCGTGGCCTGTTGCGCCGTGTGCACTGGCTGGCGAACGACGACGCCAAGCTTGCCGAAGACTTCACCTGGCAATTTACCGAGGCCACCGACGCCCAGCGCAATGTGAGCGTGGACGAACTGGTGGAAGAGGCCGACCTCAAGTTACTGATGGTCGGCAACAAAGCCGCGAACAGCCCCATGCTGCAAGTGGTCAGCGACCTGATGGCGATGCGCGCACACACTCCGCCGCTGTTGAGCCGTGAAGACCTGGATAAGCAAAAGAGCACCTTCGCCACTGAGCCGGCGCTGTTTGACTTCCTGCAAGCGAGCTATGCCCTGTACGTCGAACACCAACCCGACGCGGCCTTGAAGCACCTGCCGGCGGATGTGCCGTCGAGCCTGGATTACTTCGCCTTCAGCCAACAGACCCTGCGCGCCCTGGCCCTGGAAGCCAAGCAGGACTGGAGGGCCGCCGAAGCCCTGTGGCTGCAACTGCTGCCGCTGGCCAAGCAGCCGCTGCAACGCGACCAGCTGGAACTGGCCCTGGCCATGAATTACGAGCGCAGCGGCCAATTGGCCAAGGTGTTCGCCGCCGACTCGCCGATCAGCGCCAAGCAAGTGCGCTACATCCTGCTGCGCAACGTCGCCGGCCCCGATCTGCTGCGTCAGCAGATCGCCAACGCCAGCGACCCGATCGAGCGCCAGAGTGCGCAATTCGTGCTGCTCTACAAAGACCTGCTGCGCGGCCAGTACGCCACCTTCGCCGATGACCTCAAGCAGGCCTCGCTCTCTGACGACAAGCTCGGCACCAGCCTGGGCTACACCTATACCAGCGGCCAGACCTTGAAGCTGTTCCAATGGAACGGCGACAAGGCCGAATCCGGCTACGCCTGCCCAAGCATCGCGCAAACCGCGACGACCTTGCAGAACGAGGCCAAAAACCCGCACGCCTTGAACTGCTTCGGCGAGTTCATCCTGCGCAACGGCCTGGACGGCATGCCCCTGGAACAACCCCGCGCCGCCGGCAGCCTGGGCAGCACCGCCTCGGACTTCAAGGGTGAAACCTTCTCGCGCCTGGACGGCTACAAACAGGTGATCGCCAACGCCAAGGCGCCGAAAACCGACAAGGCCTACGCGTTGTTCCGCGCCATCAACTGCTACGCGCCGGCCGGCTACAACAGCTGCGGCGGCGAAGATGTCGCGCCAGCGGTGCGCAAAGCCTGGTTCCGCCAACTCAAAACCGGTTTTGCCGATACCCAGTGGGGCAAATCGCTGCAGTACTACTGGTGAAGCCGCTGTGGCTAGGCTTGCTGTTGCTGGCAAGCCCGGCTTTTGGCGCCGTTAACGCCGGGGACTATGACGCCTTCTGGCTGTGGAGCGGTGTCACGCCGCAGCCAGTGATCAAGCAGGCAAAAACCCTGTACATCCTGCAAGGCCAGATCAACTCCACCCGCCGCGCGCCCCAGCGCGGCGTACAACTCATCGCCCAGGGCATGAGCGTGCCGCGCATTACTCAAGGCCACGTCTGGGTGGTGTACCGCGCCCACACCCTGCGCTGGCCGGAACGGGTCTACACCCAGGTGCTGGGCCAGGTGCAACGCTGGCGAGACGCCGGCAACCCAGTGATCGGTATCCAGATCGATTTCGATGCCCGCACCCAATACCTGCACGAATACGCCGACTTCCTGCGCGACCTGCGCCAACGCCTGCCCGCCGACCTGCGCCTGAGCATCACCGGCCTGATGGACTGGAGCAGCAACGCCGACCCGGCCGCCATCGCCCAGCTCAAGGGCGTGGTGGATGAAGTGGTGGTACAGACGTATCAGGGGCGTCACAGCATCCCGGATTACGCGGCGTATTTGCCGCGGATGAATCGGCTGGGGGTGCCGTTCAAGATTGGCTTGATTCAGGGCGGGGAATGGCAAGAGCCGGGATATTTGCAGGGCAATGAGTGGTTTCGGGGGTATGTGGTGTTTTTGCAGAATCTTTGAAGTTTGGTAACACCTGTAGGAGCGAGCTTGCTCGCGAAAAACGTCAACGATAACGCGTGTTTCCTGATTGAACGCGGCGCCTGTGAGTTTTTCGCGAGCAAGCTCGCTCCTACAAAAAGCCATTAGGGCATCGAGCCGATTTTTTGCAGGTGGCCTTAGAGGCTTGGATGATATAAGTTACCTCTACTGCTTTAAAGGGTGATATATCATGCAAGAAACAGCCAAGCCCTACCCCCACAAAGGGTACATCTCAGAGAGAAGCGATGAACTGATGAGAGGTATCGGCAACGGTATCGAAATAGCCCGCATTCGTCGTCGGTTGAAAATTTCCACCATATGCAGCCGCGCGGGCATTACACGGCAGACGTATCAGCGGCTGAGACAGGGCGAGCCCGGCGTCTCCCTCGGCGTGCTGATGAATGTGCTGAGCGCGATGGACTTGGAAGAAGGTATGGCGAGCATTGCGTCACCAGAACTTGACCAGGTTGGCATTACCATGAGCCTCGCCCGTGAGCCTGAGCGAATTCGCACTGAAGGAGAACCCGATGTCCTGGAAGCCGATTGGTAATGCCTTTGTTTTTTCAGCTCACTTAGTCGGTGACCCGGTCCCTGTTGGCGAGGTGGCCATGCATGGGAATGGATTCGTTTTTCGCTACGCCAACAGTTGGCTCGCGCGGCCCGACGCATTTGCGATTGACCCGCTGAGTTTGCCACTGACCCCTAACCAGTATTCCTCAACGCGCATGTTTGGAGTGCTCGACGACGCAACGCCCGACAATTGGGGCCGGCGTGTTCTGCTGGCGACCCACAAACAGCATCCACAAAACGAAGTTGAATGGCTACTTGCCTCGCGGGGAGCAGGAGTGGGTTGCCTGCTGTTCAGTGCGTCACGAAGTCAGCTGCCACCCCTGCACCACCCCCCGCAATTTGAAGACCTTGAGAAAATCATGGTGGGCCTTGATCGAGTCGAGAAGGGTGACGTCGACCTGCCTGCGGAAATCGCACGGTTATTCGAGTTTGGGAGTTCCATGGGCGGCGCCAGGCCGAAGGTCACCGTGACCCATGAAGGCAAGGAATGGATTGCTAAACTCGGCCGTAGCGACGATGTGTTCGATCAGCCACGGGCGGAATTCGCCAGCCTTCAAATGGCGGATGCAGCAGGCCTACCCGCAGCCGGGCACAAGTTGGTAGAGGTCGCCGGCAAACCGGTGTTGATGGTCGAGCGTTTTGACCGACATGAAGGCGCTGGCCGCGAGCACTATGTCAGCTGCAACTCTTTGGTAAGCACAGAGAAGCCAAGAATGCGGGTTGATGCGGCTGACGGTGCCGTTTCCTATTCCAGGATCGCCGACGTGTTGAAGAAGGTCTGCGACGATGCCACCTTTGACATGCGCGAGCTTTACAAGCGTATGGCCTTCAACGTGCTCATCGGCAATAGCGACGACCACCTGAAACAAACCGGGCTGCTGCTGACCAGCGCCTCGGGTTATTCCCTTGCGCCAGTATTTGACGTGTTGCCCCACCCTACCCAACTAGGCTTGCAGGCGCTCATCATCGGCAATGAAGGCCGGGTATCGTCTGTCAGTAATTTGCTGAGTACGCCTGAACGCTTTGGGTTGGGGGCGGATGAAGCAAGGTCCATCGTCACGGATATATATGCCGTCGTGCGAGAAGCCTCCGGCTTTTTCGAAGCGGCAGGCTGTAGCGGTGCCGAGGTGCGCATGCTTTCCAATGTGTGTACACGATTTGCAGCGGACCTGGTGTAGGGCGGCAACAGAGCGCACCCTTGAAGGGTGCGCGCCGCAGCCAATATCACCTAAACGCTAAGTTACCAATCGTACGTCAGGCTCGACACCACCGTACGCCCTTCCCCGTAGTAGCAATCCAGATCACTGGTGCACTGCGAGACGTAGGTCTTGTTGCTGAGGTTCTGCACGTTCATCGCCAGTTTCACGCCCTTGAGCTTGAGCGGCGAGGCGCCCAGGTCGTAGCTCAGGCTTGCATCGTAGACGCTGTAGGACGGCACGTTGAAGGCGCCTTCGTAGTAGTCGCCCAGGCTTTGACGGGCGTAACGCACGCCAAGCCCTGCACCCAGCCCCGCCAAGGGCGTGTCGCCGAGCACGGTGTAGTTGACCCACATCGAGGCGGTGAGTGGGGAGATGCCGGCCGGGTGGCGACCTTGGCGGCCATCGTTGTCCTTGGTGTATTTGACGTCATTGCGCGCAGCCGAGGCGACCACGTCCCAGGCATCGCTCAAGACGGCCTTGGCTTCCAGTTCAACACCTCGCGAGCGCAGGGCGCCGCTTTGGGTGCTGAAGGTGGTATCCACCGGGTTGGTGGTCAGCACGTTTTCCTGGTCCAGTTGGTACACAGAAGCCTGGATGAAGCTCTTCTGGCCCGGTGGCTGGTACTTCACGCCGACTTCGTACTGTTTGCCGGTGGAGGGTTCGAAGGGTTTTCGGTTCGCATCGGTGCCGGCCAGCGGAAGGAAGGATTCCGAATAGCTGACGAAGGGCGACACGCCGTTATCGAACAGGTACACCAGGCCCGCACGACCGGTGAACGCCTGGTCTTTGCTGGCAAAGCGGGTGTCCTGTATCGGCTCCTTGTTCACCACATTCGCCCAGTCGTAGCGGCCACCGAGTACCAGCACCCATTTATCCAATTTGATCTGGTCCTGCAGATACAGGCCGGTCTGGGTGATGGTGCGATCCCAGCGGTACGGTTGGCCGAAGTTCAAGGGCTGGCCGTACACCGGTTTGAACAGGTCAATGATCGGCGGGTTGCGGTCATACAGGCCATGGAACTGCGAGTTGGAATGGTAGTAGTCCAGGCCAACGATGAAGGTATGGGACAGCGCGCCCGTGTCAAATTCAGCCTGGGCGATGCTGTCCACGCCGAACACTTTGTTGGTCTGCGACCAGTCCACGCCGAAGCGTTGCAGGTAACGCTGGTCTTGCACGCCGGTGCTTGGGTTGGCGACGAAGCGGTAGCCGTGCAATGGCGCGGTGTAGCGGTCGTCGACCTCGGCGTAACGGGCGTTTTGCTTGAGGGTCCAGATGTCGTTGAGGCGATGGGAAACTTCGTAGCCCAGCACGTATTGCTCGCGGTTGTACTGGTTGACGCCCGGCTCGCCGATAAACACATCGCGCTTGATCTTGCCGTTGGGGTTGTCCCACAGCGTGCCGGACGCCGGCAGGCCTTGGGCTTCGGGCACGCCTTTATCTTTCTGGTATTGGGCGAACAGGGTCAGGCTGGTGTCGTCGTTGGGGCGCCAGGTGAGGCTGGGGGCGATGAACTGGCGCTTGTTTTCGACGTAATTGATTTCGTCTTGCGCGTCATTCGCCAGGCCGGTCAGGCGGTAGAGAAACTGGCCCTCCTCGTCCAGCGGGCCGCTCAGGTCGATGGCCGCGCTTTTGTGTTCGTAGGTACCGGCTTCCAGTACCACTTGGTGTATCGGGGTTTCGCTGGGGCGCTTGCTGACCATATTGACGATGCCGCCCGGCTGGTTCTGGCCGTAAAGCACGGACGCCGGGCCTTTGAGCACTTCGATGCGTTCCAGGGAATACGGCTCGATCTGCAACGCACCGCCTGTGCTGCCGCCGCCGTAGGGCAAGTGCAAGCCGTCAAGATACAACGGCGTAGGCGAGAAGCCGCGTGACGTCGGCTCATCGAACAATTTGACCCGGTCGGCAAAACCGCCGGCGCTCATGCCTGGGGTGTAGAGCAACGCCTGGGTGACACTCTGGGCGCCGCGTGCCTTGATCTCGGCGGCGGTGATCACGTTGATGGTCTGGGGGATTTCCACCAGCGCCGAGTCAGTCTTGCTGCCCGAGGCGCTGCGCTTGGCGACAATACCGTCCACCGGACCCCAGGCGCTTTCCTGCTCCTGCCGGCCGCTGATCTGGGTCGCGCCCAACTGCAAGGCTCCGTCGCCGGAGAGGGCCTGCAACGACCAACCGCCCTGGGATTGCACCGCCGCCAAACCGCTGCCCGCCAGCAAGCGCTGCAACCCCGAACCTACGCCATAACGCCCTTTCAAGCCGGCGCTGCGCTTGCCTTCGGTGAGCGTAGCGTCAACCGACAGCAGGATGCCAGAAGCACTGGCGAAACGGTTCAACGCCTGGTCGAGGCTGCCCGCCGGAATGTCATAGCTGCGCAGCGCTTCGGTGCTTTCCTCGGCTTGAACCATGCTCGGCAGTACAGGAGCCGCCGCCAGCAGGCCGGCAAACAGGCCACGACGCAGCGCGCGGGCCAAAGGTTGGATTGGGTGGTGCGACATTGCAGGACTCCCCGTGAGAACGCTTCTTGATTGGCTTTCAAGAGGTATCCCGAACGGGCCACAAAAACCGACAAGCCCTGTACAAAGTATTTTCAGACCCGCGCCTTGATCGTTACCCAGTAACGGGTCACCGCCTGCACGTGCACGGGCAATGAACGCTCCAAGGCCGCCAGGATCGCGTCGGTGTCGCTCAGCGGGAACACGCCGGTCAACAGCAGGTTCGACACCGCCTGATCACAGCGCAACAGGCCAGGGCGATACCGGCTCAGTTGCGCCACGAACTCACCCAACGGCTGGCGCTCGGCAACCAGACGATGCTCGGTCCAACTGCTGGCATTGGCGCTCACTGCCGGCAACGCGGTGCTTTGACGGGCGTTGAACCACAGGCTGTCCCCCGCCTGCATATGCACCGGCGTGCCCTGCAACGGCGTGACCCGCAGGCGACCTTCGTACAAATCCACACGGCTGCCGTCGGGCAGTTCACGTACCGCAAAGCGCGTGCCCAACGCCTGCACATCGCCGGCTGGCGTTTCGACGATCAACGGGCGCAAGGCGTCGTGGCCGCTGGTCAGCAAGACCTCGCCACGGATCAGCCGAATACGCCGTTCGGTAGCGCTGAAACGCAGGTCTACGGCACTGTCACTGTTGAGGTCCAGTTGCGTGCCGTCGCTCAAGGTCATATGGCGAATTTCGCCCGTGGCGGTACGCAGCTCTGCGAAGGCCGCTTGCCAGGGCTCGCTGCGTTGCACCAGATAGCCGCTGCCACCGGCCACCAACAACAGGCCGAGCAGTTTGAGCGCGGCACGGCGTTGGGTATCCGGGGTGTCGCGCAATACTGCGCGAGCGCTGTCGGCAGGTACGCCGCCGAGGGTGTGTTGCAGCTGCTGCAAGCGCTGCCAGGCGCGACGATGCTCCGGGTCAGCGGCCTGCCACCGGGCAAACGCCTGGCGCTGCTCGCCCTTGAGCTCACCGCCCCATTGCAGCATCAACCACTCGCTGGCTTGCTCAACAATCGCGGGGGCAATGGGCGCGTCGTGCTTCATTCTTCGTACACCACCTGGTAGCAGGCGACGATGGCACGGGTCATGTACTTTTGCACCGAGCTGACGGTGACGCCCAGGCGCTCGGCGATTTGCGCATAGCTCAAGCCTTCGAACTGCGAAAGTAAAAACGCACGGCGTACATTATCGGGCATGCGGTCGAGCATGGCGTCGATCTGCATCAAGGTTTCGAGGATCAGGGCGCGGGTTTCCAGGGAAGGCGACTCGGGCTCGGGCAGGTGCGCGATGCTTTCCAGGTAGGCGCGCTCGATACGCAGGCGCCGCCATTGATCGATCACCAGGTTGCGGGCGATCTGCGCCAGGTAACTGCGGCTTTCCTTGTCACCCGGAAAACGCCCGGACACCAATAGGCGCAGGAAGGTGTCCTGCGCCACATCGGCGGCCTGTTCACGGTCGCCCAGGCGCTTGCGCAACCAGCCTTGCAGCCAGCCGTGATGGTCGCGGTACAGGATGTGAAGCTGTTGCTGGCCGTCAGTCGCGCTGCCCATGAAAAGCTCAGAAGTGTTATTGAGAGCAATTATCATTACATCTTATTTGGCGACTGACAAAAACTCTTTGTTGCTCAGCGCCCAGCGGTCTGCAACGGGTACACCGACTCCCACCCTCCTCCCAACGCTTTGTACAGCCCGACCATAGCCAATGACACGCCGGTGGAGCTTTCCACCCACTGCTCCTGCGTTGCCAGCAACGCGCTCTGCACGGTGAGTACATTGACGAAATCCGCCACGCCTTCGACGTACTGGTGTTGTGCGGTAGTGAGGGCGATCTGGTTCTGGCGCACGGCTTCAGCCAGGCTGTCGCGGCGCAGTTGGCTGGCGTTGTAGCGGGTCAGTTGGTCGTCGATTTCATGCCAGGCACGCAGCACGGTTTGCTGGTAGGCCAGGGCCGCTTCCTGTTGCTGGGCTTCACGTAAATCCACCATGCCTTGCAGGCGCCCGCCGTTGAACAGCGGCAGGCTCAATTGCGGGCCGAAGGCAAAGGCGCGGGAACCCCAGGAGCCGAAATCCGAGAGTTGCATGGCTTGGGAGCCGAGGCTGCCGGACAGGGTGATGCGTGGGTAAAAGTCGCCCTTGGCCACGCCGATGCTGGCAGTGGCAGCGTGCAGGCGCGCTTCGGCCTGGCGGATGTCGGGGCGGCGCTCGGCGAGTTCCGATGGCAGGCCGATCGCGACCTGGCGCTGGGTTTGCGGCACAGGGGCGTCTTTGGACAACTGCGCGTGCAGGGCCTGAGGCGGCTCGCCCATCAGCAGGCTCAGGGCGTTGATCAACTGGTCCTGGCGCTGCTGTAGATCCGGCAGGCGCGCTTCGATAGCCGCGACCTGGGCGGCGGCTTCGGCCACATCCAGGTCGGTGGCCACGCCGTCGGCCAACCGCAACTGCGAGAGCTTGAGGCTGTGGCGCGCAACGTCGAGGTTTTGCTCGGTGACAGCGCGGGTGTTTTGCACGCCGCGCAGTTGGATATAGTCCTGGGCGGTCTCGGCCAGCACCGACAACAACACGGCGCGACGATCGTTTTCGGCAACTTCCAGCGTGGCGTCGGCTGCTTCGGTTTCACGCTTGACCCGGCCCCAGAAATCCAGCTCCCAAGAGGCCGAGAAGCCCATGTCCCATTGGTTGAAGGCCGAGCGGCCATTCTCGCCGGAGGGGTCGCTCAAGCCTTTGCCGCTGTTGCGCTTGCGCTGGTAGGCGCCGCCGGCATCGACGTTGGGGTAGCGCTCGGCCGTAGTCACCTGGCGGATGGCGCGGCTTTGTTGCAGGCGGCTGCTGGCCAGCTTCAGGTCGAGGTTATCGCTGAGGGCGCGGCGCGTAAGGGCCGAGAGCTGCTCATCGTGGAACACGTCCCACCAGCGTTCCTGCAACGGGTCGCTGACGGCGCGGCTGGCGGCTTGGCGGCCCTGGGGTTCGCTCCACTGGCCGACGCGCGGGGCATCGGGCCGTTGGAAATCCGGGCCGACCGTGCAGGCACTCAGGCTGATCAGGCTCAAGGTGAGCCAGGCGAGGTGTCTCATTGCTGGGCCACCTCACGCTGCTGCTCGACGGGCCGGGTATCGACGCTGGCTTCCACCGACATGCCGACGCGCAGGCGCTCGGTCAGTGGCTGGTTCGGCTCAAGCACGATCTTCACCGGAATACGCTGTACCACCTTGGTGAAGTTGCCGGTGGCGTTGTCGGGTTTGACCGAGGCGAAGGTCACACCCGTGGCTGGCGCCAGGCTTTCCAGATGGCCTTTGAGCAGTTCGCCGTCAAGACTGTCGACGCTGACTTGCACCGCTTGCCCCGCGTGCATGTGCGACAGTTGGGTCTCCTGGAAATTTGCCACCACATAGGCTTCGGCCAGTGGCACCACCGCAAGGATCTTGCTGCCCGGTGTCACATAGGCGCCGACCCGCACCGCACGTTCACCGACCATGCCATCCACCGGTGCGACAATGCGCGTGTAAGACAGCTGATAACTGGCCATTTCCAGCGCGGCCTGGGCGCGCTTGAGTCCACCTTCGGCGGCGTCACGCTGGGCGGTGAGGATCTCCACCTGCTTGCGTTCGGCGGCCAGCACGGCGGTGGATTTGGCCAGGCGCGCGGTAGCCTGGTCGATGCGAGTCTTGGCTTGCTGGGCGTTCTGCACGGTGCCCGCACCGACGCCGGCGAGGTGGTTGTAGCGGTTCAGTTCATGTTCGGCAAAGGCCACTTCGGCGCGATCTGCTGCCACGGTGGCCTGGGCCTGGGCGATCACCGAGCTTTGGCGCTCCAGGGTCGCGCTGGCGTTTTTCAGCTGGGCCTGGGCGACGAGGGTGTCGGCATCGGCGGCCTGGGCGGCGGCGCGAAAATCGCGGTCGTCGATCAACGCCAGCAGTTGCCCGGCTTTGACACGCTGGTTGTCTTCCACCAGCACTTCCTTGATGAAACCGGCAACGCGGGGGGCGACCAGGGTGAAATCCGCCGCGACGAAGGCGTCGTTGGTGCTCTGGTGCTTGCTGCCCAGTACGCCCGGGGCGACCAGGTAAACCAGCACGCCGACGGCAAATACAGCAATAACGGAGACGGCAATTTTGTCTTTGCGTTTCATGGAAAGTCCTTGTGGTCAGGCCGGAGCGCGAGGCGGATAGATCCGCGTGGGCATCCAGAAAATCAGCAGGATCAACGCCACCGCGACACCGGCCATGACGACGTAAAGATCCGAAGAGGTCAGCACCACGGTCTGCTCGTGCAAGCGGTGGGCGAGGCCCGACGCGTCAGCGTCGGCAAGGGGCGAATTGCCCAGGCGGTCCACCAACATGGTTGAATGGAAATGCCCGCGCTGGGTGGTCAATGTATCCAGCACCGCAGTGGCGATCACAGCAGCCAGGCCCTTGACGGTGTTGAACCAGGCAGAGGCGAACGGCCCTTCGATGGGCTGGATGCTGCCGGTGGACAGCATCAGCAGCGGCAACACGGCCATCGGCTGGCCGAAAATCTGCAGCAGGTACCAGCCATAAAAGTCGTCGCGAATCCACGCCGAAGTCAGGTGTGAACTGCCGAGGCAGCACAGCACCAACATACTCAGGCCAATGCCCAGCACCCAGCGGCAGTCGACCCAGCGCAGGTTGCACAGCGCCGCCACCAGCGGCAGCGCGATCAACTGCGGCAACGCCATCAGCAGCATCACCGGTGCGGTCTGCAGCGGCCGGTAGCCCTGGACCTGGGCGAGGAAACTGGACGGGATGATGATCACCGAGGTCAGCACCATCAGCACGCCGGCCAGCACGATCAGGGCAAAGGCCAGGTTGCGCAGGCCGAGCATCTGCAGGTTGAAGAAGGGCAACGGTTGTGACCATTCGTTGAGCATGAACAGCACCAGCAACACTGTGCCGCCACACAGCAGGAAGGTAATCAGTCCCGATTCGAACCAGTCCAGGCGATTGCCCTGCAACAAGCCGATCACCAGCATGCAGATCGCCGGGAAGCCCAATAGCAGGCCACGCCAGTTGAATTGCTTGAAGCGCTCCAGGCGCAGCGGGTCTTGTGGCAAGCCGTAGGCCACGGCCGCCATGGCCAGCACGCACGGCGCGACGATCTGCCAGAACGCCCACTGCCAGCCGACGTATTCGGTCCATAACGCCGCCAGCGGCGTGCCCAGGCTGGGGCCGAAAGTGGCGGTCAGTGCGTAACCGGCCAACCCGTACAATTTGACGTTGGCCGGCAAGAAACGCAGCGCCACGGTCATCAGCATCGGCGGCAGTGCGCCACCGGCCAGGCCTTGCACGGTACGCAGCAGCAACAGGCTTTCGTAGTTCGGCGCGAACGGGCAGAGGATGCCCAGCACGGTGAACAAACCGATAGCGCACAGGGTGAAGCGACGCAGGGAAAACGTCACCGAACACCACGGCGCGAAGGCCATGGCCGCGACCGAAGTGGCGGTGTAGGCAGCGACCAGCCAGGTGCCTTCGTCAAAACCGATGTACAGCGCACCGCGGATATCGGCGAGGGCGACCTTGGTGACCATCTCGTTGAGACCGGAGACCAGCACCGCCAGCAATACGCCAAGCAGGCCGATGATGATGCGCGGTCCGAACACGGGTGGGCTCAGGGCCGTAGGTTTGGCTGCGGCCTGGATAGCGGGGGCAGCGAGGGACGTCATGAACAGGTAACTCGGAATGAGAAATACCTGAGCAGTTTAATCGGGCACTCTCATGACAAAAAGTTACTTGTTGGCAGGTTATAAGTGCGTCAGACGCAACTTTGAACATCAACACTGAACCCTGTGGGAGCTGGCTTGCCTGCGATAGCGGCCTGACAGATGAAAATATGTTGTCTGACGCGCCGCTATCGCAGGCAAGCCAGCTCCCACATTGATTGCGTTCGCTTTATACCGGCTGGGCTTCAAGCCAGGTGGCATGACAGCTTTCGCGCATGGTTTCACGCAGCCATTTATGGGCCGGGTCTTTGTCGAAGCGCGGGTGCCAGGATTGCGCCAGGACCAGGGTTTGCAGTGGAATCGGCAGGGCAAATGCGCGCAGTGGCAGGTTCAGACGCTTGGCGCTCAGGAGGGCTTCCTTGGGTACCGGCAACAGCAGGTCGGAATCGGGCAGCATGAACATCGCACCGTGAAAGCCTGGGGCGATCATGGCCACACGGCGCTCCAGGCCTTGAGCATTCAACGCAGTATCAATGGGCCCACGGGCGATGCCACGCCGGGAGATGCTGATGTGGGAATAGCTGGCAAAGCGTGCCGCCGTGATTTCTTCGTCGAACAACGGGTGGTCTTGCCGCGCCAGGCCGACAAAGGTGGTGGAGAACAGGTTCTGCACCTTCACTTCCGGGCTGGCAGGCATGGTGTTGCTCACCCGCAAGTCCAACCGCCCTTCGCGCAGGGCTTCATCGTCGGTGTCGCCTTCGGGTACGAAACGCAGCTCACACAGCGGCGCCACGCGCTCCATGGTGTCGAACAGCCGCCCGCCATACACGCCGATGAAAAAGTCATTGGCGCGCACGCTGAAACGACGGCGCAAGGTGCTCAAATCAACTTGGTCCGCCGAACGGAACAACAACGCAGCCTGCTCCACCACATTGCGCACCTGGCCTTGCAGCTCAAGCGCCTTGGGCGTCGGCACCAGGCCACGGCCGGCACGTACCAGGATCGGGTCACCGACCGCTTCACGAATACGCGTGAGGGTGCGGCTCATGGCGGCCGGGCTCAGATTCATCCGCCGTGCGGCGCCCACCACACTGCCCTCGTCGAGCAACGCGTCGAGGGCGACCAGCAGGTTCATGTCCGGTAATTGCATGCCAAGCACTCGTGGTCCGTTGAGAGTGAACTGGACGCAATCCTAGCAGGCTTCATCGGGTTAGAAAGGCGCATCCCCCTGAATCGTGGTGCGGTACAACTTGCGCCGCAGGTGGCTTGGGCAACCGGCGGCCAGGTGGATCAGCGAGCGGTTGTCCCAGAACACAAGGTCGTGGGGCTGCCACTGGTGGCGGTAGATGTTTTCCGGCAGCACGCTGTGGGCGTAGAGCTGGGCCAGCAGGTCTCGGCTTTCGTCATCGGGCAGGCCGACGATACGGGTGGTGAAGCCCTCGCTGACGAACAGCGCCTTACGGCCGTTTTCCGGGTGGGTGCGCACAACGGGGTGCACCACTTCGGCAACCTGGGCGAGCTGTTCGGGGGTAAGGGGTGGGCGCCAGTTGCCTTCGAATTTGGTCTCGCTGTAGCGCGCCGTGTAGGAATGCGCGGCGCTGCGGCCTTCGACGGCGTTGCGCAGGTGGCCTGGCAGGTGCTCCCAGGCTTTGTGCATATCGGCGAACAGGGTGTCGCCGCCTTCAGAGGGCAGTTCCTGAGCATGCAGCATTGAGCCCAGGCTAGGCAGTTCTTTGTATGACAGGTCCGAATGCCAGAACTTGCCCGCATCCCCCAGACCGATGGATTGGCCGTTCTCGATGATGTTGGAGACGATCAGGATTTCAGGGTGGTTGGCCAATAGGAATTGTTTGAGCACATGGATTTGCAGCACACCGAAACGGCGGCTGAAGGCGATCTGTTGTGCGGGGGTAATGCGTTGGTCGCGGAACACGATGACATGGTGGTCCAGGTGAGCGCGATGGATGCGGGTGAAGTCCTGGTCGTTGACTGGGCGGGACAAGTCCAGGCCGATGATCTCGGCGCCTACACTGCCGGGGAAGGGGCGGATGTCGAAGGTTTGGGGGGCGGTGGTGGCAGACATTGGATTCATTCCCGGCGGACAGGGGAGTGAATTTATAGGCATAAGGATGGAAGCTTAAATACCGTTAGCGCATATGGATATGGCGTTTGGTTTGAGCTGTAGCGTGATGCTGACGGCCTCATCGGGGGCAAGCCCCCTCCCACATTTTGATTTGTGAACCCATTCAAATGTGGGAGCTGGCTTGCCTGCGATGAGGTCGGTACAGGCGCTGAAGATCAACGCTCGTGCAACGCCTCGGCCCGCGCCTTGATGATCGGCTTGAGCAGGTAGCTGAGGATGCTTTTCTTGCCGGTGATGATATCCACCGAAGCGACCATGCCGGGGATGATCAGCAGCGGCTTCTCATCGGTGCCCAAGTGGCTGCGGTCGGTGCGCAGAGTGATCATGTAGTAGGTGGTCTTCTTGTCTTCATCAGTGATGGTGTCGGCACCGATGCGTTCGAGCTTGGCCTTCAGGCCACCGTAGATGGTGTAGTCGTAAGCGGTGAACTTGACCACCGCTTCCTGCCCTGGGTGCAGGAAGGCGATGTCTTGCGGGCGGATCTTGGCTTCTACCAGCAGGGTGTCATCCAGCGGCACGATTTCGACCATGTCGCTGCCCGGCTGGATCACACCGCCAACGGTGTTGACCAGCAACTGCTTGACGATCCCGCGCACTGGCGAGGTAACCAGGGTGCGGCTGACCCGGTCTTCCAGCGCGCGGCCGGTGGACTCTGCCTTGTTCAGTTCAGTACGGGCTTCGTTGAGTTGGGTCAGGGCTTCGCTGCGGAATTTGCCGCGGGTTTCATCGATCTTGCGTTGCACTTCCTTGATCGCCGATTCAGCACGCGGGATCGCCAGGGTGGTGGCGTCCAGCTGCCCACGGGTTTCCATTTCGGCGCGCTTGAGGCGCAGCACTTCTACCGGCGACACCGCACCCTGGGCCACCAACGGCTCGGACATGTTGATTTCCTGGCGTTGCAGGGACAACTGGCTGCGGTATTGGCCCTGCTTGGAGGTGAATTCGCGCAGTTCCTGTTGGCGCTGGACGAGTTGCTCCTGCAAGCCGCCGACTTCGTCTTTCAACTGCTGGCGGCGGCTTTCATACAAGGAGCGCTCGTTGGCGGCCTGGCTCGGCGCGGCCTTGAGCACGTCGTCGGGGATGTTCAGCGGGCGGTCATCCACCTGCGCGCTCAAACGCTCGACGCGCAGTTGCATGGCCAGGCGCAGGGCTTCGGTTTCGCCGGCGTTGGAGACAAACCGCGTGTCGTCGAGACGAATCAACGGCGCGCCGGCTTCTACGATCTGGCCTTCCTTGACGTACAGCTCAGCGACAATACCGCCTTCCAGGTTCTGGATTTTCTGCAATTTTGACGACGGAATCGCCTTGCCGTCGCCACGGGTCACTTCGTCGATCTGGGAGAAACCGGCCCACACCACCAGGAATATAAAGAACGCGATGATCGCCCAGATGGTCAGGCGGATCACCCGCGGCGCATCTTCGATCAGCGCCTTGTTGACCTCGGGCAGCGGCTGGCCCTGCAGCGAATCGGAGCCTTTGAAGTAGCGGCCGACCGCACTCTTGATGGAGTTAAGCAACACTGATCTGCCCCTTCTTCAACGCTTCCATGACCACGGCTTTCGGGCCGTCCGCGAGAATCTGCCCACGGTCGACCACCAGCAGGCGGTCGACCAGGGAGAGCAGTGAGGCTCGGTGCGTGACCAGCACCACGGTCTTGTTTTGCACCACGGCTTGCAGGCGTTGCTTCAAGCGTTCTTCACCGGTGTTGTCCATGGCGCTGGTGGGTTCGTCCAACAGCAGCATGGGCGGGTTGAGCAGCAGCGCACGGGCCAGGGCGACGTTCTGGCGCTGGCCGCCGGACAGGTTCTGCCCACGCTCGCCGACTTGCAGTTCGTAGCCTTGGGGATGCAGGCGGGCAAATTCGTGCACGCCGGCCAGTTCGGCAGCTTGCAGGACCATTTCATCCTCGACGTAGCGCGCACCGCTGACCAGGTTGTCGCGCAGGGTGCCGGCCAGCAATTGAATATCCTGGGCCACATAGCCGATGTTGTGACGCAGCTCGCTCACGTCGATCTGGCGCACGTCCACGCCATCCACCAGCAAGGAGCCGGAGTCGGGCTGGTAAAGGCCAACGATCAGCTTGGCCAGGGAGCTTTTGCCCGAGCCGCTGCGGCCGATGATGCCGATTTTTTCCCCTGGCTTGATCACCAGGTTGATGTTTTTAAGCGCCGGGTTCTGCTGGTTCGGGTAAGTGAAGTTCAGGCCCCGGCACTCGATGGCGCCTTGCAGGGTGCGACGGCTCATGGGGCGCTCTTCGAAGTTGCGCTCCTGGGGCAGCTCCATCATCTGGTCCACCGAGGTCATGGTGACCTTGGCTTGCTGGTAGCGCGTGAGCAGGCCCGACAACGAGGCCAGCGGGCTCAAGGCACGGCCACTGAGCATGTAGCAGGCAATCAGGCCGCCCATACTGAGGTTGCCGTCGATGATCTGGTACACGCCGAACACGATCATGATTACGCCAGCCAGTTGCTGGATCAGCAGGGTCATGTTCATCGACAGGCCCGACAGCAACTTCACCCGCAGCTCAAGCCGGCTCAGGGTGCCGATGGTCTGTTCCCAGCCGTACTGACGCTCGCTCTCGGCGTTGTTGACCTTGACCGCATCGAGCCCGGCGAGGGTTTCGATCAGGCTCGACTGGCGCTCGGCGGCCAGCGCCATGGTGCGCTCCATGGTCGCGACCAGGGGCTTTTGCAAGGCGTAGCCGATGCCTAGGGCCAGAGGGAATGCCAGCACCGGAATCCACACCAGGTGCCCGCCGAGGATGGCGATGACCAGGAAGATCAGCAGCGTAAACGGCAGGTCGATCAGGCTGGTGAGGGTCAAAGACGCGAGGAAGTCGCGCAGGCTTTGAAACTCGTGGATGTTCTGCGCAAAGCTGCCGACCCGCGCCGGGCGGTACTTCATGGACATGCCGACGATGCGCTCGAACAACGTGGCCGAGATGATCAGGTCGGTTTTTTTACCGGCCAGGTCCAGGCAAAGGCTGCGCAGGCTTTTGAGGATCAGGTCGAACAGGTAGGCACCGCAGATGCCCACGGCCAGCACCCACAGGGTAGCGGTGGCCTGGTTCGGCACGACGCGGTCGTACACGTTCATCACGAACAGCGGCGCGGCCATGGCGATGATGTTGATCAGAAAGCTGGCGGCGATGGCGTCGGTGTAGAGCCAGCGCGAACGCATGAGGGTGTCACGGAACCACGAGCGCGCCCGTGGAATCAGGCTGCCGTGGTTGACGTCGAATTTGTGTTGCGGCTGTGCAAAGAAGACTTTGCCGATGTAGTCGTCGGCCAATGCTTCGCGCTTGATCAGCACTTCACCGCCGTCGCTTTCACTGAGCAGGATCCGCGCTTGATCTTCGCCCTGCCAGCCGACCAGCACGGTACTGCGACCGTCCTTGAGCAACAGCAGCGCCGGCAATGCAATGGTCGGGATCTGATCCAGCTTGCGTTGCAGCAGCCGGCCTTGCAGCCCGGCCCGCGCAGCGGCACGCGACAGCAACTCGGCACTCAACCGTTGCGAAGGCAGCGGCAGGCCGGTGGTGAGCATGGCCGCACTGGCCGGTTTCTGATGCAGGGCGCAGAGCGCCAACAACCCGTCGAGTAACGGGTCATCGTGCAGTGCGCGTGGATCATGACTGAGATGAACTCGACTGACTTCAGGTTCCACGCGGCGCACTCTCGACTAACAGATGGGGCTATTGGGGTGGCTCAATTCATCCCAGGCAGTTGGACTTTAGGTTTCACGTCGTTCTGCACGACGGAGGCCATTGGTGCAACCACTCCCTGGCTCTTGAGCAATTCGCCCATGGTCGCCTTGATTCGGTACTGAGTAAATAACTGAATGTTCTTGATTTCTTCCAGGCGGCGGGAAGCAGTGAACAATTCATTCTCGCTGTCGAGCAAATCCAACAGAGTACGTTGACCAAGGCTGAACTGTTGCTGGTAGGACGTGCGTACGCGGGTGCTGTGATCCACGTACTGCTGGGCGACCGGCAATTGCGCGTTGGCGTTGTTCAGGGCGTTCCAAGCCAAGCCTAGCTCTTCATTGAGTTGGCGCAAGGCGTTGTTGCGGATGTCGAGCGCCTGGTTGGCCTGGTAGGACTTCGATTGCAGGTCGGCCTTGTTGCTGCCACCGGCGAACAGGTTGAAGCGCATGCGCACCATGGCTTCCCAGCCATTGCTGTGGTTGGGATCACCTGAGACGTTGTTGTCGGCGTTGGTGCCCAGTTCAGCGTCAAAGCGCGGATAGAATGTGGATTTGGCAGCGTCGTACTGCTTCTCGGCGGCAGAGATATCCGACTCGGCCGAACGCAGCACCGGGCTGTTGTCGAGCATCTGACGGCGCGCTTCGTTCAGGTCGGCTGGCAGCATGGCCATGAACGGGGCCGGACGCTCGAGTTCGTCGGGCATCTGGCCGACGGCGCTGAGGTAGTTGACCTGCGCGTCGGCCAGGTTTGTCTGCTCGGTGATCAAGTTGTTGCGGGCCTGAGCCAGGCGCGCTTCGGCCTGGTCCTGGTCGGCACCGTTGCCGACGCCACGCTGGGTGCGCAACTTGATCTGATCGTAGATGCGCTCGTGGTTGCGCAGGTTGTCTTCGGCCAGGCGCACGAACTCACGACGGGTCAATACTTCCAGGTAAACCTGGGCAACGGTCAGCGCAGTGCGCTCGGAAGTCCCCAGCAAGGAGTAAGCGCGGGAATTAACGTTGGCTTGTTGACGCCCGACTTCGCTGGAGGTAGCAAAACCGTCAAAAATCATTTGCTGCAGGCGCAGGCTGGATTCGCCGCGGTTGAGCGTCTCCCAGTGATTGCCGCCAGGGTTATTGGCACGGCTGGTGGCATTGTCGGTTCCTTGGCGGCCGTAACCGGCGTTCAAGTCGACACGCGGCAGGTAGCCACCTTGTGCGGCGCGCAATTGGTAATCGGCGGCGATGCGGCTGTTAACACCCGCCTGAATTTCCGGGTGTACGTCCAATGCCTGTTGCATGGCTTGGGGCAGTGTCTGGGCTTGTACGAAACTGGCGGCGAGAGCGAACGGTATTGCCTTGAACAGGTGCAGACGCATTTAAAATTTCCCCAAGACTTCTTGTCTTAAATCACAGCGATTGGCACCGCTGCGTCGGATAATGGCTACCGTAATGACCGTACGTCGGAAAGTTCGAAAAGCGGAACTGCTTCACACATGTAGGACGGTTCGCCGCATAAATATCAATGTGACATTACTAGGGCGATTGTTTAGGATGGCGACCATAAGGTCAATAGTTTGGCACAAACTAGATAGCTAAAAAATCCAGCCAAATATTTGACGTCAATGCATTTATAGACTACGCCCCCAGATTGGCAGCGCTAATAGCGCGCTGCGAAATGGATTTGTCGAAACGGATCGCCGGAGAAAATTTTAATGAGCAGTGTTGTTGCCACCGTCAAAAGCATTGTTGGTCAAGTTTTCGTAATTTCTCCGGAAGGTGCTCGCCGCGTCCTCATTGAAGGTGATCGCTTGTTCGCGGGCGACCAGATCGACACCGGTATGTCGGGCGCCGTGAGCCTGGAGCTGGCCGACGGTCGCATCCTGGACCTGGGCCGTGACACCCAGTGGAGCGCCGATATGCCGGACTCCACCACCGACCTGGCGGCGGCCAGCGAGCAAGCCGCGCCATCGGTGGCCGAGTTGCAACAAGCCATCGCCGCCGGCGCTGACCCGACCACCGACCTGGAAGCCACCGCAGCTGGCGCAAACGCTGCCGGTAACGGTGCCGCCGGGGGCGGCCATAGCTTCGTGGTGCTGGATGCGACCGCCGGCCGTGTAGACCCGACCATCGGCTTCCCCACCGCCCCTATCGGCCAAGGCACTTCAGCACTCAACGCCCTGAGCGGAGCACCAGGCTCGGCGGACTCGGGCAACCAAGTGCTGCAGCCTTCGACCTTGACCCTGAGCGCGACGCCAACCATCACCGAAGCGGGCGGCGTGCTGACCTACACCGCCACCGTGACCCGGCCTTCCACCAGCGATCTGACCGTCACTTTGACCAATGGCGCGGTGATTACCATCCCGTCGGGCCAGTTGACCGGCACCGTGAATGTACCTCTGGCCCCTAATGACAGCCCGTACATCGACCCGGGCCAGATCAGCGTCGGCGTTACCGGTACCACCGGCGGCGGCAACCTGGTATTGACCATCGACCCTAACCCGGCCGTGACGCAGATCACCGATACCATCGACACCACCACGGTCACTCTGACCGCTGGCTCGACCGTAACCGAAGGTGGCCAGATCACCTACACCGCCACGCTGACCAACCCGGCACAAACCCCGGTGAACGTCACCTTGAGCAATGGCTCGGTGATCACCATCAAGGCTGGCGAGTCGACAGGTACCGTTGTGGTCGATACTCCGGCTAACGACGTCTATAACAACGGTTCGACCGTCAGCACCACCATTACCGGTGCAACCGGCGGCAACTTTGAAAACCTGGTACCGAGCACTACGCCGGCAGTCACCACCATTACCGATTCGGTCGACACCACCACCGTTACCCTGACAGCCGACGGCAGCGTGACCGAAGGCGGTCAGATCACTTACACCGCCACCCTGACCAACCCGGCGCAGACCCCGGTGAATGTCACCTTGAGCAATGGCTCGGTGATCACCATCAAGGCGGGTGAGTCGACCGGCACCGTTGTGGTCGATACTCTGGCCAACGACGTTTACAACAACGGTTCGACCGTCAGCACCACCATCACTGGTGCAACCGGCGGCAACTTTGAAAACCTGGTACCGAGCACCACGCCTGCGATCACCACCATTACCGATTCGGTCGACACCACCACCGTTACCCTCACAGCCAACGGCAACGTGACCGAAGGCGGCCAGATCACCTACACCGCCACCCTCACCAATCCGGCACAAACCCCGGTGAACGTCACCTTGAGCAATGGCTCGGTGATCACCATCAAGGCGGGCGAGTCGACAGGCACCGTTGTGGTCGATACTCCGGCCAACGACGTTTACAACAACGGTTCGACCGTCAGCACCACTATCACCGGCGCAACCGGCGGCAACTTTGAAAACCTGGTACCGAGCACCACGCCGGCAGTCACCACCATTACTGATTCGATCGATGCCACCACGGTCACCCTGACCGCAGGTTCGACCGTGACCGAAGGCGGTCAGATCACCTACACCGCCACGCTGACCAACCCGGCACAAACCCCGGTGAACGTCACCTTGAGCAATGGCTCGGTGATCACTATCAAGGCCGGCGAGTCCGTCGGCAGCGTGGTCGTAGACACGGCGCCCAACGATGTCTATGTCAACGGCAGCACGGTCAGCACCACCATTACCAGCGCGACTGGCGGCAATTTTGAAAGCCTGGTGCCGAGTACCACACCGGCAGTCACCACGATCACCGATTCGATCGACACCACCACCGTGACGTTGACTGCGCCGACCGAGGCGAATGAGGGCGGGCAAATTACGTACACCGCTACGCTTTCCAACAAGGCGGGGACCGACGTTACGTTGAAGCTGGATAACGGTTCTTCGATCACGATCAAGGCAGGCGACACTGTTGGCACCGTGACCGTGCCTGCGCCGACTGATGACGTGTTTATCGACAAGAGCACCCAGACAGTCAAGATCACCGAGACCACTGGCGGCAACTTCGAGAAGCTGGAAATTGCAGGCAACGGTGCGACCACCACCATCAACGACACTATCGATAAGGTCGATGTGGTTCTGACTGCCACCACCACCGTCGGCGAAGGCGGCACTATCGTTTACACCGCCAGCCTTGTGGATAAAAACGGTACACCGGTGACTAACATCACCAACCCGCTCACCGTTACGCTGGATAACGGTCAGACCATCACCATTGGTGTGAATCAGTCGAGTGGCACCGTTACCAACGTCGCCCCGGATGATGTCTACAAAGGCGACCAGACCGTCACTACTGCTATCAGCGGCGTGACCGGTGGCGAGCACTTTGAAAATCTGGTTCCAGGTACCGATAAAGCCACTACAACTGTAACGGACACTCCGGGCACCGATAACACCACCACTGTGACACTGACCGCCCCCTCTGAAGCAAATGAAGGTGGCCAGATCACCTATACCGCGACCTTGAGCAATAAGGCCGGTACTGACGTCACGTTGAAGTTGGATAACGGCTCAAGCATCACCATCAAGGCTGGCGATACTGTCGGCACCGTGACCGTGCCTGCACCGACTGATGACGTGTTCATCGACAAGAGCACGCAGACCGTTCAGATCACCGAAACCACAGGTGGCAACTTCGAAAAACTGGAAGTTGCGGGCAACGGTGCGACTACCACGTTCAACGACACCATCGATAAGGTCGATGTAGTTCTGACTGCCACCACCACCGTCGGCGAAGGCGGCACTATCGTTTACACCGCCAGCCTTGTGGATAAAAACGGTACACCGGTGACTAACATCACCAACCCGCTCACCGTTACGCTGGATAACGGTCAGACCATCACCATCGGTGTGAATCAGTCGAGTGGCACCGTTACCACGGTAGCGCCGGATGACGTCTACAAGGGCGACCAGACCGTCACCACCGCTATCAAGGGTGTGACCGGTGGCGAGCACTTTGAGAACCTGGTGCCTGGCACCGATAAAGTCACCACGACTGTGACGGACACTCCGGGCACCGATAACACTACTACCGTTACACTAACGGCTCCGTCCGAAGCAAACGAAGGTGGCCAGATCACCTACACCGCGACCTTGAGCAACAAGGCCGGTACTGACGTCACCCTGAAGTTGGATAACGGTTCTTCGATCACGATCAAAGCTGGCGACACCGTCGGCACCGTAACCGTCCCTGCGCCTACCGATGACGTGTTCATCGATAAGAGCACCCAGACCGTTCAGATCACCGAGACCACGGGCGGCGACTTCGAGAAGTTAGAAGTTGCAGGCAACGGTGCGACCACCACCATCAACGACACCATCGATAAGGTCGATGTGGTCCTGACCGCCACGACTACCGTGGGTGAAGGCGGCACTATCGTTTACACCGCCAGCCTTGTGGATAAAAACGGCGCGCCAGTAACCAACATTACTAACCCGCTCACCGTGACTCTGGATAACGGCCAAACCATCACCATCGGTGTGAATCAGTCGAGCGGTAGCGTTTCGGTTATTGCTCCTGATGACGTGTACAAGGGCGATCAAACCGTTACCACCGCTATCAAAGGCGTGACTGGTGGCGAGCACTTCGAGAATCTGGTCCCTGGCACTACGCCAGTGAACACCACTGTCACCGATAACCCAGGCACCGACAACACCACCACCGTAACGCTGACGGCTCCGACCGAGGCGAATGAGGGTGGGCAGATCACGTACACCGCTACGCTTTCCAATAAAGCGGGCACTGATGTAACGCTGAAATTGGATAACGGCTCGTCGATCACCATCAAAGCCGGCGAAACCATTGGCACCGTGACAGTACCTGCCCCTACCGATGACGTGTTTATCGATAAGAGCACGCAAACCGTGCAGATCACCGAAACCACTGGCGGCAACTTCGAGAAGTTAGAAGTCGCGGGTAGCGGCGCAACCACCACAATCAACGACACCATCGACAAGGTTGATGTGGTCCTGACGGCGACTACTACCGTTGGCGAAGGCGGCAACATCGTCTACACCGCCAGCCTTGTGGATAAAAACGGCGCCCCGGTGACTAACATCACCAACCCGCTCACCGTCACTCTGGATAACGGCCAAACCATCACCATTGGTGTGAACCAGTCCAGCGGCACTGTTTCCGTCTTGGCGCCGGATGATGTGTACAAGGGCGACCAAACTGTCACCACTGCCATCAAAGGCGTGACGGGCGGCGAACATTTCGAGAACCTGGTCCCTGGCACTACGCCAGTGAACACCACTGTCACCGATAACCCAGGCACCGACAACACCACCACCGTAACGCTGACGGCTCCGACCGAGGCGAATGAGGGTGGGCAGATCACGTACACCGCTACGCTTTCCAATAAAGCGGGCACTGATGTAACGCTGAAATTGGATAACGGCTCGTCGATCACCATCAAAGCCGGCGAAACCATTGGCACCGTGACAGTACCTGCCCCTACCGATGACGTGTTTATCGATAAGAGCACGCAAACCGTGCAGATCACCGAAACCACTGGCGGCAACTTCGAGAAGTTAGAAGTCGCGGGTAGCGGCGCAACCACCACAATCAACGACACCATCGACAAGGTTGATGTGGTCCTGACGGCGACTACTACCGTTGGCGAAGGCGGCAACATCGTCTACACCGCCAGCCTTGTGGATAAAAACGGCGCCCCGGTGACTAACATCACCAACCCGCTCACCGTCACTCTGGATAACGGCCAAACCATCACCATTGGTGTGAATGAATCCAGCGCTAGCGTGTCGGTTCTTGCACCGGATGATGTGTACAAAGGCGACCAGACCGTCACTACCGCCATCCAAGGAGTGACTGGCGGCGAGCACTTCGAGAATTTGGTTCCAGGGACCGATAAAGTCACTACAACTGTAACTGACACACCGGGTACCGATAACACTACGACTGTCACGTTGACTGCGCCAAACGCAGTGAACGAAGGTGGCCAGATCACCTACACCGCGACCTTGAGCAACAAGGCCGGTACTGACGTCACCCTGAAGCTGGATAACGGTTCGTCGATCACCATCAAGGCTGGGGACACTGTTGGCACTGTAACCGTGCCTGCGCCTACCGATGACGTGTTTATCGATAAGAGCACCCAAACCGTCAAGATCACTGACGCTTCTGGCGGCAACTTCGAAAAACTGGAAGTTGCGGGCAATGGCGCAACCACTACGATTAACGACACCATCGACAAAGTCG
>NZ_JASBQZ010000029.1:0-68661 GCF_029960685.1 Pseudomonas sp. AL10 | reverse complement strand
CACCGTCGAGGCGGTCCATGTTGGCTTCGGTGGCGTGGCCGGCGTTGGCGCCTTTGATCACCGCTGCACCGGTGTCTTCGTTGTCGACTTCATCCCAACTCAGCATGGAAATACTCCTTCCTGGTACTCGAAAAATAAATGTTTTTGCAGGCTACAAGGCATTGAAATACTGCGCGTAGTGTGGTCGGTAAATACCGATGCTGCACACTATGTAGTGGTCTGATCTGTTTGTGGGCACACTATATGGGGTGTGACAACGTTGGTCAACGCACAAGATGTGCGGTCATAGGTCGCTGGCACACACAAATTCAGCCGTGGACGGGTCATGAAACATCACTCTGCTTATGTCTTTATCGAATAAATAAATAGATATTTATTCCTTTTAATATTCTATCCGGCAGCGCATTTTGAGGGCCTGCGCATTCGTGCGGATTGACCCAACAGCCAAAAGGAAAGCCGACATGACCATCAAAGCGATCAACGTGCGCAACCAGTTCAAAGGCGTGATCAAGGAGATCCTGCTGGGGGAAGTGGTGTCGGAAATCGACGTGCAGACCGCCTCGGGCATTGTGACGTCGGTGATCACCACACGCTCGGTGCGTGACCTGGAATTGAAGGTGGGCAGTGAAGTGATTGCCTTTGTGAAGTCCACAGAAGTGTCCATTGCCAAGTTGTGAGCGCCCAACAGGGTCAGGGAAAGGCGTGGGGCAGCGCCCTCAGTCAACTCGATTGAAAATTTCCCTGACCTGATCCTCGGGCATCACCCCTTTGCCCGTTCCCTCGATCAGCTCGAACGTGCCATCGGCATTCAGCGTAATGCCCAGGGAGCTGGCCAGCGTGACGCTGACGCCGGGCCGTGCTTGAAGCAGTGTCCTGAGCGGTTGTTCGCCCTGCAACGATTGCCCGATGGTGGTGGCCATGCCTTGCAGCGAACCTGAATTGACCCCGCCTACCAGGATGACCTGCCCACCTTTGTTCAGGGATGCGTTCAATCGGTTCAGCAACGCTTGGGTATTGCCGCCCCGCAGGCCCAGCTCCAGGTTGCTGCCGGTCAGGTGCATCAGCGTGCGGGTCTGGTAACGCGCACCGTCCCAGTCGGTGAGCACCGCAATGGCCGAGCAGTCGGTCAGGCTGCGGGTAGAAAGCACGTCGTTGCCGCTCGTGAGTGTCGTGGCTTCACCCATGGTCACCTGCACGGTATTGGCGGCTTTCAGCTTGGCGGTGCGCCGCAACCAGCCCAGGGTAAGCCTGGCCGCGTCGGCCCTGGCCAGGTCTGCGGCCGGATGCACCTGGTTGCCAGGCAACGGTGAAACACGATGGGGGCGCAAGGCCACATCCGGTTTCACGATGGCATTGGCCTGTTGCAGCCGGTACACCACTTCGCGCTGCTGCTCAGGGTTCATGCCTTTGCAGTGGCGCTTCAATTCGTCGATGTCGGCTTTGCTAAAACCTGAGCGCTGCAGCTGCTTGAAGGCTTTTTTGAGCGGAGCCAGCGCAACAAAGTCGGCCTGAAGGGCCTGCACAGCATGGTTGGCACTCAGAAACTGGCGGTACCCTTGCGCAAGGCTCAGCTCTAGAGGCCCGCATTTCTTGAACCTGATATCCCGGGTTTGCGTTTTATCCAATGGTGCGTAATAGAACTCGGCAGTGTCAGCCTCTACCACCAGGTAGCGCTGGCTGCCGCTGGTGACGACCACGCCTCTGAGCTGGCGTTGATCATTGCTGGCATTGCTGATGCTGCCGAGCTTGACCACCCGGGTATCTTTAGCAAGCGTGTCGGCGCTGTCGCCTGTGTAAAAGCCGAAATCGGGGTCGTCAATGAGCTGGCCGTGCACGTGCGCCTTGTAAGTGATGCGTTCACCGTTTGCGACGGGCACCAGTTGGGGGCCGGTGTCGCCTTTGACTATTTTGTGCAGGCGTTTTTCATAGACCACCGTGCGCTCGCGCGTGAACAGCCCGGCCTTGGACGGGAACAACCGCACGTGCTCCAGGGCCTGCAGGCGTTGTTCGGGTTTGGGCAGGTCGGCGACACGTTTAACGAAGCACTCATCCTGAATGCCGCGTCGCACCCGCCCACCCAGAGCGGGCACAGGGCAAAACGCCTCAAAGTCCTCCAAGGGCTTGGCGTGTTCTGTTGCTTGCAGGTCGGTCAGCTCGCCAGGTCTTGTATTGAGGTAGCGATAGACCCGACCACGGTCCACCAGGTCATAGCCATTGGCGCGTGGCAGGGTATAGGCACTGGGGCTCAAAGGGTGTTCGATGACCATTGCCTGCCGGCCGTCGCTGAAAAGCTCCCGAGTCAGAGGGATCGTGGCCGGTTGCTCAAAGGCAGGCTCCTTCACGGTACCGCCCACGATGGCGAACAGCTCATTGAGCGCGCCATCCAGTGCGGCACTGCTGCCGTGTTTGCGCTCGGCCTGCGTGTCACCCGTGATCGATTGCTCGACACCCAATTGGGCTTCTACAAGGCCGGCGGCGGCCGCGACACCGACCACAACCGGCTCGCCAATCACTGCGAACTTGGCCGCCAGGCCGGCGGCTACGGTCAAATCGTTAAGCCAGGTATCGCGGGTGACCTCGCTGTTGGACTTAATCATGACGTCTGCATCGCGGGACATGCGTTCGCGGGTGGCGTCTTTGATCACGCTGAACACGTCGCCGTGAATGCGCACATTGGCGCTGTCGATAACGGTCCCTTCCAGGGTGTCCCAGTAGCCGCTGGCCAAGTAGCGAATGGCGCTGTCCGCGCCTTTGTTCGAGCGCGAATCGCCGGTGATGAAGGATTTGAAATTGCTCCAGAACCCCAAGTCGCTGTCTTGTCGGTCCCTGAGGGCGAAGTGCGATTGCAGCGCCTTGCGCGTCTCGGCATGCCGGCCTTGCTCGGCCACCCATTGGTCCATCGCGTCCAGGGAATCAAAGCGCAGGAAAGCGGGCTTGTGCCCCGGCATATACAGGACCTGCACGCCGTCTCGACGATCACGTAATTGCCCGTGGCTGCCGTAGTCAGTGGCGGTGAAACGCAGGATGTCGTGAGCGGGGCGCCCGTTGATGTCAAACACGTGAACCCGTGTGCGGCCTTCTACCGGCGCTGTCGCTCGTAGTTGTTCGACGCTCAGGGCTTGGTTTTCATCCAGGGACAGGTTGGCGGCCGCGCCCATTACCAGGCGGTAATCATCGCGGGTAAAGCGCTGCTCGGCCGGCATGTTCAGGCGTTCGGTGGGTGAGGCGCGCTCGTAGGCCTTGAGCTGTTCACGGGCCTGATAAATGAACTCGCCTTTCAAGGCGGTGCGGTAGTCATCGCCATGGTCGCGCCAGAAGCGTTCGAGCTTTTGAGTCATGTGCGCCTGAAAGTCGGTTTTCCAGCTTTCATGCATCAGCTGGGAAGGCGCCAGCGCAAACTGGTTATGGGCACCATAGCCGCCTTGGGTACTTTGCCCGCGGCCGACCGTGTATAAGCCGGCTTGCTGGTCAAGCACGCCGGGTAGCGCATCGTGTTCGCTGAAGTTGCTCAACAGTGCGTCCGGCAGCGCCTGGGAAACCGTGGGCTCTTCCCCCAGATGTTCCCAGTCGGTGACGGTATTGGCACTTTGTGCTTGCTGAAAGCGATTGAGGAAGATGGCGTCGGCATCG
This sequence comes from Pseudomonas sp. AL10, assembly GCF_029960685.1. Taxonomy (NCBI): domain Bacteria; kingdom Pseudomonadati; phylum Pseudomonadota; class Gammaproteobacteria; order Pseudomonadales; family Pseudomonadaceae; genus Pseudomonas; species Pseudomonas sp. AL10. The sequence continues at coordinate 65,031 of NZ_JASBQZ010000029.1, read as the reverse complement.
ACCTTGCGCCCGGTCAACTTGAACACCAGCGCCTCGGCCCATTGCTTGGCTTCGTCGCGCACCCTGGGCAGCGCAGTGTGCGTGGCCTGCAACAGCTGCCGGTAGAGGGCTTTCTGATGGTCTACCGATGTACTTAGGTTTTGCCTCAACGCCGGTTTGCGTGGCGGTTGCAGAGGCTCCACTGAGTAGGCCGGCAAGGCCTGCGGGGTATCGCCGGCGATGGGTTTGAAATCCCAGGCAATGAGGGGGAGTGGGCGTGGCGGCAGAATCATCGACGTGCGGCTCCGGGAGAATTTCAATGGCACAGCGGGCAGCTAAGCCCGGTATGTGCGAAAAATCTCCCGTGCGGTTCCGACCGACGTCAGCGGTTTTGTAAGCTGATCTGCATGCGCTGCACGCCTTCCTCCAGCATCGCCCGTGGGCAACCAAAGTTCAGGCGCACGAATTGCTGGCTGTCATCGCCAAATTCAATACCCGCGCTCAGGCCCACCTTGGCCTGTTCCAGGAAGAACCGTTGCGGGTCTTCCAGGCCCAATGCGCTGCAATCGAGCCACGCCAGAAACGTGCCTTGCGGCGCATGCATCACTACGCCGGGCAGTCGGGTTTTTACCGCGTCGAGCAGGTAGTCACGGTTGGCTTGCAGGTACTGCACCAGCGCGTTGAGCCAGTCGGTGCATTCGCTGTAGGCGGCGCGGGTGGCTTCCAGGCCCAGGGGGCTGACGCTGTCGACCATGCCGCAGCGCGCCTGATTGAAACGCTCGCGCACCTCGGCGTTCTGGACCACGGCGAAGCAGGTCTTCAGGCCGGCCACGTTATACGCCTTGCTCGCTGACATCAGGGTGATGGTGTTCTGGGCGATCTCGGGGCTGAGGCTGGCGGTGGGGACGTGGCGACGGCCGTCGAAGCACAGCTCTGCGTGGATTTCGTCGCTGATGATCAATGCGCCGGTGTCCAGGCAGGCATTGGCTACCGCCAGCAACTCTTCACGGGCAAACACCTTGCCGATGGGGTTGTGCGGGTTGCTCAGCAACAGCGCCCCGGCCCCGCTCAAGGCTTGGCGCATGGCCGGCAGCGGTGTGCGGTACTCGCCATCGATCAATTGGAACGGCACTTCGATGCGTGGCAGGTTCCAGTTGCCGGGCGCCAGGCGAATCGGCCGATAGTTGGGGGTTTGCAGTACCACCGCCTGGCCGGGCTGGACGAAGGCGTGCAAGGCCATATTGAAGCCAGGCTCGACGCCGGGCAGGAACAGCAGTTCTTCGGGCTGTACGCGCCAGGCGTACTTGGCCCACAAGTCGGCAACGATAGCGTCGCGCACGTCCGGGCCGGCCACGCTGTAGCCGAGAATCTGCTGGTCGAGGCGCGCGTGCAGGGCTTGCAAGATGGCGGGCGGCGCGGCGATGTCCATGTCGGCGATCCACATCGGCAGGACGTCTTGCGGGTAACGGCTCCACTTGGTACTGCCGGTGTCGAAGCGTGGGTGGATCGTGTCGAAATCAAAGCTCATGGACAGGCTCGTATCAGGGCGGCGGTAAAAGAATGGCGCCGATTCTAGCGCCATTAATTTTATAGGCCAGAGCTGATTGCCGACGTGCGCAGCGGTGTGCGTTCCATGACCGACAAGTTCTGTAATAAAAACGCCATTGCGCTGGGGATTGAATCGGCTAGGGGCTATTTTGGTGCATCTCAATAATCAGAGTAGCCATGGATGAAATACCAACCCTTGAGTCACACGTTGATTGCGACCGCGCTGGTCTTGACGGTCAACGGTGTGCACGCAGCTTCCCAAGCCCCGGTTGCGGGTGAAAATGGCATGGTGGTCACGGCCCAGCACCTGGCAACCCACGTGGGTGTCGATGTGCTCAAGGCCGGCGGCAACGCGGTCGATGCGGCGGTGGCGGTAGGTTACGCGCTGGCGGTGGTGTACCCGGCGGCGGGCAACCTGGGCGGCGGTGGTTTCATGACCGTGCAACTGGCGGACGGGCGCAAGACCTTCCTCGACTTCCGCGAAAAAGCCCCGTTGGCGGCAACGGCCGACATGTACCTCGACAAGGCCGGCAATGTGGTCGAAGGCCTCAGCGCCAAAGGCCATTTGGCGGTCGGCGTGCCGGGCACGGTGTCTGGCATGGAGCTGGCCCTGAGCAAGTACGGCACCCTCAAGCGCGCGCAAGTGATTGCCCCGGCGATCAAGCTGGCCGAAAACGGCTTTGCGCTGGAGCAGGGCGATATCGACCTGTTGCACACTGCCACCGGTGAGTTCGAAAAAGACCAGGACATGCGCGGGATCTTCTTGCACAACGGCAAACCGATGCAGGTGGGTCAGAAGCTGGTGCAGAAGGACCTGGCCAAGACCCTCAAGGAAATCTCGACCAAGGGCACCGACGGTTTCTATAAAGGCTGGGTCGCCAAGGCGGTGGTGGATTCCAGCCAGGCCGGCAAAGGCATCATCACCCAGGCCGACCTCGACGCCTACAAAACCCGCGAACTGGCCCCCATCGAGTGCGACTACCGTGGCTACCATGTGGTCTCGGCGCCGCCACCCAGCTCGGGCGGTGTAGTGATCTGCCAGATCATGAACATCCTCGAAGGCTACCCGATGGCCGATCTGGGCTATCACTCGGCCCAGGGCCTGCACTACCAGATCGAAGCGATGCGCCATGCCTACGTGGACCGCAACAGCTACCTGGGTGATCCGGACTTCGTGAAGAACCCCATCGAGCATCTGCTGGACAAGAACTACGCGGCCAAGCTACGCGCTGCCATCGAGCCGCAGAAGGCCGGTGACTCCCAGGCGATCAAGCCAGGTGTGTCGCCCCACGAAGGCAATAACACCACCCACTATTCCATCGTCGACAAGTGGGGCAACGCGGTCTCGGTGACCTATACCCTCAATGACTGGTTTGGCGCCGGGGTGATGGCCAGCAAGACCGGGGTGATTCTCAACGATGAAATGGATGACTTCACCGTCAAGGTCGGCGTGCCGAATATGTATGGGCTGGTGCAGGGCGAAGCCAACGCCATCGCACCGGGCAAGGCGCCGTTGTCATCGATGAGCCCGACCATCGTCACCAAGGACGGCAAGGCAGTAATGGTCGTTGGCACACCGGGGGGCAGCCGCATTATCACCGCGACCTTGCTGACCATCCTGAATGTCATCGACTACAAGATGAACATCCAGGAAGCCGTGGACGCACCGCGCTTCCACCAGCAATGGATGCCGGAAACCACCAACCTTGAGACCTTTGCGGTCAGCCCGGACACCCAGAAGATCCTCGAAAGCTGGGGCCACAAGTTTGCCGGCCCGCAAGATGCCAACCACCTGGCCGCCATCCTGGTAGGCGCGCCTTCCCTGGACGGCAAGCCGGTGGGTAACAACCGTTTCTATGGGGCCAATGACCCACGGCGCAACACGGGCTTGTCGTTGGGCTACTAAAAGGAGCTGGCATTGTCTCTGTAGGAGCGAGCTCGCTCGCGAAAAACTCACAGGCGCCGCGTTTATCCAGAAAACACGCGTTATCGTTGACGTTTTTCGCGATCAAGCTCGCTCCTACAGAGGGCAAGGTAGATCAGAAGGTGTATTGCAACTCCCCCGACACCGACGCCTGCAACCGCTGCTCCACAATCGGGCTCTTGCCGGCCTTGTCCGCCAGGTATTGCACATCCAGCAAGGTCGAGAACTGCGTGTGTTCGTTGATCGGCACGCTCCATGAAAGGCTCATGCCATTGCTGATATTGCCGGCACTTGCCTTGTATTCCTTGAAGCGGCTGCGGGTGGCCTGGTCGGTAGTCACGCCGTACCAGGTTTGCAGGTAATTGCGGTCACCGAAGTGGCTGTTGATGGCGGCATCGACGCAGCCGTAGCGGCCTTCATACAGATGGGTACCCAGGCTCAACTCCAGATGGGTAAAAGCCTTGCCGGTTTCCTTGTGTTTATCTTCTTCAAGCGCATGTTCCAGGGTGGCGCCGATGATCACACCGCCGAGGTTGTAGGCGGCACTCACTCCCAATTGCGGACGCGACTTGATCTGGCCCATACCTTTGAGGCGTTTGGAGCCGGCCTGCATGCTTTCATTTTTATCCTTGCGCGAACCGCTTGCGCCAACGTATGCGCTGAAGCTCAGGGCATTACCTTCGTAACCCCAGCCCAGGCCCGTATCAGTATCGAGGAAGACGCCCCAGGGGCTGATGATTTTGCCGCCGAGTACAGGCGCCGTCATACGTTCGTCGCTGCCACTGTAGCGGGGTGCGTTGGCCATGCCGGCCTTGAGGCTGTATTGCCAGTCTTCGGCAAGCGCCGTATCGGCGGCGGCGAGCAGGCACAGTGAGGTCAATGACAGGCACAGGTTTTTTGCGTGCATCAGGTGTTTCTCCTGGTTAGAAATTCGAGGGTATGTGGGGTGATTGGGTACGTTTGAAGGAATAACCCGAAGCGCTCAGCCCGTTGACCTGGCGGCTGACGGTATCGCCCAAGCCGTAACCGTTGCCGGCCAGTACCGCATGGGCGTTGTCGATGGGCAGCAGGATGTAGTCGGTCAGCGGCTCGCCGTGCAATTGGCCACGAATCACCAGAAAGCCGTCCTCCTGACGCACGCTGATGCCACTCAATGGCGCGTCGGGTTCATGGCTGCTGAGCACCTGATAGGTGCCGACCGTGTTGGCCCAGGCGGCAGGCAAGGGCGGTGGCTCGATGCGTTCACCGATGGCAATGCGTTGGCCGTGGCTGCGCGCGGTGAGCATTTGGCGGCCTTGTACCTGGATCAGATCCAACTGCACGCGGCCCAACTCGCCCAGGTCCTTGCGCCAGAAGCCGAGGATCTTTTTCTGCGCGCGCAGCCAGCCTTGTTCATCACGTAACAGCTCGAAATCGTAGCCGGCCAGTTCGCCGGTCAAGCGTGCATGGTCATCCCTGATGCGGAACACGCCCCAGGCGGTCGCATAGAAACCAGCCAGGCGCTTGCGATCCACCGCCGCCGGCACATGGCGCAGCTTGAGGCCGTGGCTCGGCGCCTGGCAGTCATCGGCGCACACGGGCTGGCCAGTCTGTGCCTGGAGCATCAGGCGCAGGCTGTCGGTGGTCAGTGACACCACCATGTCTTCGGCGTTGCTGTCGTTGGCCATGATGATCACCGCCAGCTGCTGATCCGGTAGCAGGGTCAATTGGGCGACGAAGTCATCGCCGCCACCGCTGTGCTGGTAGGTGCGCACACCGGGGCCGATGGGCTCGTCACCGCAGGGCGCCAGAAACCAGCCCAGGCCGATCTGGCAGTCGAAATCCAGGGCGTTGCCGGTGTTTTGCTGGGTAAACATGGCGTCGATAGAAGCGCTGCCGAGGATCTGGTTGCCCTTGTAGGTGCCGTTGGCAAACAGCATGCGTACGTAGCGGCTGAGGTCTTTGGGGCTGGTCCACAGGCCACCGGCGGCGAGGTCACGCACTTGGGCGTCGGTGCTGGCCTTGCCGTCCTCGTAACCATGGGCGCGAAAGCCCATTTGTGCACCGGTGCCTACGAAGCTGGACTGGTTCATTCGCAGGGGCGTGAGCAGGCTGCTTTGCAACTGGGCTTCAAAGCTTTTACCGCTGCTGCGCTCGATGGCCGCGCCCACCAGTGAATAACCAAGGTTGGAGTACGCCACCTGGGACCCCGGCAGGCTGCTCAGCCACACACCCGACACGCGCATCGGCATTTGCCCCATGGCGTAGGTGCTGCGCAGGTCGCGCAGGTGCTCGCTGGGCAAGCCGGATTGATGGCTGAGCAAGCGCCGCAAAGTGATCGCTCGATCCGCCTCGGCCTGGTCGCTGTGAAAGCGTGAACGTACGTAGAACTCACGCAGGGTCTGCTGGATCGGTGCATCCAGCGCCAGGTGGTGCTGCTCCACCAGCTGCAGCGCCGCCGTGGCGCTCAGCAGTTTGGAAATGCCACCGGCGCGAAACGCGGTATTGGGCGTGACCGGCACCCCCTGGTCTTTGTCAGCCAGGCCAAAGCCACGGGCCCAGATCAGCTCCTGGCCATTGACCAGCGCAATCGACAAACCTGCCACATTGTCCCGAGCCATCTCCCGGGGAATGCGGGTTTGCAAGTAGCGGATGATTGCGCCGTAATCGCCTTTTTGAATCGGCGGCGGGGCAGGCGGTTGCGAGTGGCAACCGATACTGCCCATCAGGCAACCCAAGAGCGGAATACCGCGCAACCTGCGAAACATCAAGAGCACCCGAGCGATGGTTTGGATGCTGGAATGCTAGGGCGGTGGGGGCTTGGAATCTTTGAGTGCTTTGTCGGGAAACTGTCAAAGACTGTTAACAGCCACCTGTAGGAGCGAGCTCGCTCGCGAAAAACGCACAGGCGCCGCGTTTATCCAGAAAATACCCGTTATCGTTGAGGTTTTTTTCGAGCAAGGATCAGGGCATCAACGTGGCGATCAGCGCGCGAATGGTCCCTGGCAGCGCTTCCAGCTCGCGTACCAGGATGCTGCGCTCGCGAATCGCCCAGGGCTCGTCCAGTTTCACCGTCACCAGCTGCATGGTGCGGCTGTGACGCAGGGCGGCGGACTCGGGAATGATGCCGATGCCCACGCCGGCCTCGACCATCCGGCAGATCGCCTCGAAGCTCGAGACCTGGATACGCAGCGACAATTGCTTACCCAGGCGCTCGACGTGTTCGCGCAGGAAACTCAACAGCGTGCTGCCTTCATGCAGGCCTATGTGCTGATACGCCAGGGTCTGCTCAAGGGTCACTGAAGGCAGGTCGGCCAACGGATGCCCGACCGGCACCATCAGCACCAGTTCATCGGTGCTGAAATGCAGTACTTGCAAGCCGGAGGCTTCCACGGGGCCGGCGATGATGCCCATGTCACTGGTGCCATCGAGCACCCCGCGCACGATGTCCCGTGACAGGCGTTCCTGCAGGTCGACGGTGACGCCGGGGCGCTGTGACAGAAAGCCCGCCAGAACCTCCGGCAAAAATTCGGTAACAGCCGTGGTGTTGGCGAAGATACGGATATGTCCGGCCGAATCCACGCCGTATTGGGTGAACTCGCTTTTGAGGTAATCCACCTGGCGCATGATCAACCGCGCATGGTGCAACAGCCGCTCGCCTGCCGGGGTGATCTCCACGCCCCGGCTGTCGCGGTACAACAGGCGCGTGTCGAGCTGGCCTTCCAGGGCCTTGATCCGCGCACTGGCGGCAGCCGGCGACAGGAAGGCGCGCTTGGCGCCCTGGGTAAGGCTGGGGGATTCGGCGATATGGATGAACAGGCGCAGGTCGGCGAGATCGAAGTGCATGCAAAACTCCCGGACAACAGGTTTCCTGTGGGAGCAGGCAAGCCAGCTCCCACATTGGTTCACGGTGTGGCTGTAAGCGTTCAGCATAACCGAACGCTGGTTTATTGAAATGCAAATTCTCAGAACGGGCAGGCCCTTGCATGATCCACGGCAGTCACCCACTGCCTGAGGACCTGCACCCGATGAGCGCTACTGATTGGATCGGCCGAAGTGAGACCGCCCACGACCACCTGAGCCATAACCTGCTCAAGCGTATCGCCGCCACGTTCGGTGAAGCCGTGCCTGCCGATGGCAACGCGGTGCCTGCGTTGTGGCAATGGTGTTTTTTCCAGGACCCGTTGCCCGAATCGGCCCTGGGCAGCGACGGTCACCCGGCACGCGGCGGATTTCTGCCTCCGGCCGATAACCGCAATCGCATGTGGGCCGGTGGGCGCCTTGAGTTTTTGCACCCACTGCGGGCTGGCGAGGCGGCCACGCGCGTATCCACCATCACCCAGGTCGAAGAAAAAACTGGGCGCACCGGTTCACTGTTATTCGTCACCGTGCGCCATGACTACTCCCAGGGCGGTCGCCTGGCCATCCGCGAGGAGCAGGACATCGTCTACCGCGAACCTACGCCACCCAAGGCGGGCAGCGGCGACGCGCTGGCCCAAGGCGAATGGACAGAGGCGGTCGAACCGACGCCGACCTTGCTGTTCCGCTACAGCGCCGTGACGTTCAACGGCCACCGCATTCATTACGACTACCCCTATGTCACGGGCACCGAAGGCTATGCCGGCCTGGTGGTGCATGGCCCGCTGATCGCCACCTTGAGCCTGCGTGCGTTCTGCCGGGCGCACCCCGAAGCGACCCTGCGCCGCTTTGCCTATCGCGGTGTGCGCCCACTGATTGCGCCACAGCCTTTTGAGGTCGGCGGGCGCATCACCGCAACTGGCGTCGCAGAACTCTGGGCTGGCAACACTGAAGGCCTGGCGCAGACCGCCCAGGTGCATTTCGAATAACCCAATAACAACAGGCGGAGAGCCGTTAATGAATGCCCACGACACTGAAGAACTCAACGCCATCCGCGACGGCGTGCGTGCCTTGTGCGCCGAATTCGATGCCGCTTACTGGCGCAAGATCGATGAAGAAAAGGGCTTCCCCGAAGCCTTCGTCAAGGCGCTGACCGACGCCGGTTGGCTGTCGGCAATGATCCCCGAGGAATACGGCGGTTCCGGCCTGGGCCTGGCCGAAGCCTCGGTGATCCTTGAGGAAGTCAACCGCTGCGGCGGCAACTCGGGCACTGTGCATGGCCAGATGTACAACATGTTCACCCTGCTGCGTCACGGCAGCGAGGCGCAAAAACGCTTCTACCTGCCCAAGCTGGCCAGTGGTGAATTGCGCCTTCAGTCGATGGCCGTCACCGAACCCACTACCGGCACCGACACCACCAAGATCAAGACCGCGGCGATCAAGCGCGGCGACAAATACGTGGTCAACGGCCAGAAAGTCTGGATCTCGCGGGTGCAGCATTCCGACCTGATGATCCTGCTGGCACGCACCACGCCCTTGGCCCAAGTGCAGAAAAAATCCGAAGGCATGTCGATCTTCCTGGTGGACCTGCGCCAGGCCATCGGCAACGGCCTGACCGTGCAGCCCATTGCCAATATGGTCAACCACGAGACCAACGAGCTGTTCTTCGACAACCTGGAGCTGCCCCTGGACAGCCTGATTGGCGAGGAGGGCAAGGGCTTCAAATACATCCTCGATGGCCTGAATGCCGAGCGCACCCTGATTGCCGCCGAGTGCATCGGTGACGGCCGCTGGTTTATCGAAAAGGCCAGCGCCTATGCCCGCGACCGTGTGGTGTTTGGCCGGCCCATCGGGCAGAACCAGGGCGTGCAGTTCCCGATTGCCGAGGCGCATATCGAGATTGAAGCGGCGGACCTGATGCGCTGGCGTGCCTGTGAAGAATACGACAGCGGCAAAAACGCCGGGGCCAGTGCCAACATGGCCAAGTACCTGGCGGCCAAGGCGTCCTGGGAAGCGGCCAACGCCTGCCTGCAAACCCACGGCGGCTTCGGCTTTGCCTGCGAGTACGACGTGGAGCGCAAATTCCGCGAGACCCGCCTGTACCAGGTGGCACCGATCTCCACCAACCTGATCCTGTCCTACGTAGCCGAGCATTTGCTCGAACTGCCGCGCAGCTTCTGAGGGCTTTGAGCATGCATCATACCCAAGCCCTTTGCCGGTTCCTGGCCGAGCTGACTTACGCGCAGTTGCCCGAGCACGTACTGGCGCGCACCGAAGAGCTTTACCTGGATTGGCTCGCATCCGCCTTGGCCAGCCAGGGCGCGCACCCGATTCCCCTGTTTGAACGCTACGCACAGAAGATGGGCCCGAGCAGCGGCCCGGCCCAGGTGATCGTCAACGGCACCGGCACCAGCGCGTATTTCGCCGCACTGGTCAACGCTGCCTCCTCGCACTTGGTGGAGCAGGATGACTTACACAACAGCTCGGTGCTGCACCCGGCCACCGTGGTGTTTCCCGCCGCATTGGCCGCCGCCCAGGACCTCGGCAAGTCTGGCCGTGAACTGTTGCTGGCCTCGGTGGCCGGCTATGAGGCGGGGATTCGCATCGGTGAGTTCCTGGGGCGTTCCCACTACCGCATCTTCCACACCACGGCCACGGTCGGCACCCTGGCGGCAGCGGTCGCGGTGGGCAAGTTGCTCGACTTCAACGAAGAGCAATTCATCAACCTGCTCGGCAGCGCCGGCACCCAGGCCGCCGGGCTCTGGGAATTTCTGCGCGATGCCGCCGACTCCAAGCAACTGCACACGGCCAAGGCCGCGGCGGACGGCCTTCTGGCGGCTTACCTTACGGCCGATGGGCTGACCGGCGCGCGCAATATTCTTGAAGGGGACCAGGGTTTGGCGGCGGGCATGTCCAGTGATGCGCAGCCGGGCAAATTGTCTGCCGGCCTGGGCAGCCGTTGGGCACTGGTGGAAACCTCGTTCAAGTTCCACGCTTCCTGCCGTCACACCCATCCCGCTGCCGATGCGCTATTGGACTTGATGCAGCGTGAAGGTTTGAGCGCTGCACAGATTTCCCAGGTGCAAACCCACGTGCACCAAGGCGCCATCGACGTACTCGGCCGAGTGACGGTGCCGGCCACCGTGCACCAGGCCAAATTCTCCATGGGCACCGTGCTTGGATTGATCGCTGTGCATGGCCACGCCGGGTTGCCTGAGTTCCATGACCTGGCGTTGAGCGATCCTGCGGTCGCGGCGTTTCGCGACAAGGTCTGCATGAGCCTGGACCCCGAGGTCGACAGCGCCTACCCGCAACGCTGGCTGGGCCGCGTCACCGTCACCACCACCGATGGCCGCACGCTGCACGGTGCCATTGATGAACCCAAGGGCGACCCGGGCAACACCCTGAGCCGTGCCGAGCTGGCGGACAAGTTCCAGCGCCTGGCCGACTTCAGCGGCGCCCGCACCCCGTCCCAGGCCAACCGCCTGATCGAGCAGGTGTGGAACCTGCGCACTACCGCGTCCATGGCCCATTGGCTTGGAGGGAATTGTGATGACTGAACAACGACCGCTGGACGGCATCACCGTCGTCAGCCTGGAACACGCGATTGCCGCGCCATTTTGTACGCGCCAGTTGGCCGACCTTGGTGCCCGGGTCATCAAGGTGGAGCGCCCCGGCACCGGCGACTTCGCCCGTGGCTATGACGAGCGGGTGCGCGGCCTGGCGTCGCATTTCGTCTGGACCAACCGCTCCAAGGAAAGCCTCACCCTGGACCTCAAGCAGGACGAGGCGGGCGCCATTCTCGACGCGTTGTTGGCCGATGCCGATGTGCTGGTGCAAAACCTTGCCCCCGGCGCGGCGGCGCGCATGGGCTTATCGTTCGAGGCGCTGCACGCGCGCTTTCCACGCCTGATCGTCTGCGATATTTCCGGCTACGGCGAAGGCGGGCCCTACGAGAAAAAGAAAGCCTACGACCTGTTGATCCAGAGCGAGGGCGGCTTTCTCTCGGTGACCGGTGGCCCAGGTGAAGAACAGATGGCCAAGGCCGGTTGCTCCATCGCGGACATCTCCGCCGGCATGTACGCCTACAGCGGCATTCTGTCGGCGCTGCTGCTGCGCGGCAAAACCGGCCAGGGCAGCCGTATCGATGTGAGCATGCTCGAAAGCCTGGTGGAGTGGATGGGGTACCCGATGTATTACGCCTTCGACGGCGCGCCGCCGCCACCGCGTGCGGGTGCCGCGCATTCGACGATTTACCCTTACGGGCCGTTTCCCACTGGAGGCGGCGGCACGGTGATGCTCGGCTTGCAGAACGAACGCGAATGGGCGGCGTTCTGCGACAAAGTGCTGCTCAGCCCGTCGCTGGCCACGGACGAGCGCTTCAGCGCCAACTTCAAGCGCTCGGCCAACCGCGAGCTGCTGCGCCAGATCATCGTGGAGCGCTTTGCCCCACTGGACGTCGAGGCGGTGATCCAGCGCCTGGAAGACGCGCAGATTGCCAGTGCGCGGGTCAACGACATGCAAGGCGTGTGGGACCACCCGCAACTCAAGGCCCGCGACCGCTGGCGCGAAGTCGACAGCCCAGCGGGGCCGTTGCCGTCGCTGCTGCCACCGGCGCGTAACGCTGCGTTTACCCCGCGCATGGACGGCGTGCCAGCGCTGGGGCAACACAGCCAAGGCATCCTCGACCAGCTGGGTTATTCCGTTGAGGCCATTAACAGCCTGCGCGAGCGCGGCGTTATCTAATCAGGAATCAAGTGATGCCAAAGCCATTAGTACGTTCTGCGCTGTTTGTGCCGGGCAGCCGCCCGGAGCGGTTTGCCAAGGCCCTGGCCAGCGGCGCCGACGCGGTGATTGTGGATTTTGAAGACGCGGTGGAAGAACCGCTCAAGCGTCAGGCTCGGGATAATCTGGGCGCGTTCCTGCATGCGCATGCCGAAGCCCAGGTGTGGGTACGCATCAACGCGCCCCAGCATGCCGAGCATTTTGCCGATGTCGCCTTCTGCAAGTCCCATGCAAATGTGGCGGGGGTGTTGCTGCCCAAGGTCGAAAGCGCGGCCCAGGTGGCGGTGGTGGCCGCGACCGGCAAACGTATCTGGCCGATTATTGAAAGCGCACGGGGTTTGCTGGCACTGGCGCAGATTGCCCAGGCGCCCCAGGTAGAGCGCCTGTCGTTCGGCGGTTTGGACCTGGCGCTGGACCTCAACCTGAGCAGTCACTCCCACGCGGCCGAACTGGCCCTTGACCAGGCGCGCCTGGCGCTGATCGTGCATTCGCGCGCGGCGGGCCTGGCGGCGCCGCTGGACGGCGTGCACCCGGCCATCGACGACCCCGAAGGCCTGCACCGCTCGATCCGGCACGCTTATGAGATGGGCTTTGCCGGGGCATTGTGCATTCATCCCAAGCAAGTCGCGGTGATCCATGCCGCGCTGGCGCCGAGCGCCGAAGAGCTGGCCTGGGCCAGGCGCGTGGTGGAGGCGGGTGCCCATGGGGCAGGGGCTTATCAGATTGACGGGCAGATGGTGGATGCGCCGGTACTGCTGCGCGCGCAGCGGCTGCTGGCCGCGCAACTGTAACTGACAAAACCGGGAGCAAAATGTGGGAGCTGGCTTGCCTGCGATAGCGGTAGAACAGTCAATGTTTGTGTTGCCTGACACACCGCTATCGCAGGCGAGCCAGCTCTCACACTGGACGCGTTCGGCCAGGCCGAACGCAGGTATCTAAAATTCGAAATTCACGACACGCGTTACATCAGGCACCTTGCCTTACAACACAACAATAAGAAGGTGATTCCCATGCTCAAGCTTTCCCGGGCGCTGCTGTGCGCCGCCGCCTTGTTTACCGCAGGCCTGGCCCAGGCGGCAGACCCGATTGTGATCAAGTTCGCCCACGTGGTGGCCGAAAACACTCCTAAAGGCCAGGGCGCGCTGCTGTTCAAAAAACTGGCTGAAGAGCGCCTGCCCGGCAAGGTCAAGGTTGAGGTGTACCCGAACTCGTCGCTGTTTGGCGATGGCAAGGAAATGGAAGCGTTATTGCTGGGCGACGTGCAAATGCTCGCGCCGTCCCTGGCCAAGTTCGAGCACTACACCAAACAAGTGCAGATCTACGACCTGCCGTTCCTGTTCAACGACCTGGCCGCCGTCGACCGTTTCCAGGCCGCTGAGGGTAAGCTACTGCTGACCTCGATGCAGGATAAGAACATCCTTGGCCTGGCCTATTGGCACAACGGCCTCAAGCAACTCTCTGCCAACAAGGCCCTGCATGAACCCAAGGACGCCCGTGGCCTGAAGTTCCGCGTGCAGGCTTCCAGTGTGCTCGAAGAACAGTTCAAGGCGATCCGCGCCAACCCGCGCAAGATGAGCTTTGCCGAGGTCTACCAGGGCCTGCAGACCGGCACCGTGAATGGCACCGAGAACACCTGGTCCAACTATGAAAGCCAGAAGGTCAACGAAGTGCAGAAGTACTTCACCGAGTCCAACCATGGTCTGATCGACTACATGGTGATCACCAATGCGAAATTCTGGAACGGCCTGGCGCCGGATGTGCGCAGCACCCTGGAGCAGATCATGGCCGAGGTCACCGTGGAGGTGAACAAGCAGGCTGAAGCACTGAACCAGTCGGCCAAGCAGAAGATCATCGACGCCAAGACCAGCGAAATCATCGAGCTGACCCCCGCGCAACGTGCGCTGTGGCGCGAAGCCATGCGCCCGGTGTGGCAGAAGTTCGAGGGCGAGATTGGGGCTGACCTGATCAAGGCAGCGGACCAGTCCAACCAGTAATCCCCTGTGGGAGCGGGCTTGCCCGCGACTGATCGTTCCCACGCTCCGCGTGGTAATGCATCCCGTGACGCTCCGCGTCGCCTTACGCACGGCGTGATACAGGACGTGGAACGTCCGGGGCGGCATTACCACGCGGAGCGTGGGAACGATCTAGCAGGTTGACCTGGCTTTTACCTATCTCTGCCTCGCGAGGTTTTGCCATGCAAACGCTAAGGCGCGTCTGGGAGCACCTGGAGGAAGGCTTCATTGCTTTCCTGCTGGCCGCCATGACCCTGGTGACATTCGTCTACGTCATGCTCAACAACGTCTACACCCTGTTCTTTGCCCTGGCCGACAAATGGGCCTGGAGCGGCCCCTTCTTCAATGCCCTGGGCGACGGCACCATGACCTTGGCCCAAGAGATGACCTGGAGCGTGGCGCTGACCAAGGCCATGTTCGGCTGGTTGATTTTCTTCGGCATTTCTTACGGCGTGCGCACCGCTGGCCACCTGGGCGTGGATGCGCTGGTGCGGCTGACCCGGCGCCCGGTGCAACGCCTGCTCGGCATGCTCGCCTGCCTGTGCTGCCTGGCCTATGCCGGGCTGTTCATGGTGGCCAGCTACAAGTGGGTGAGTGCGGTAATGACCGCGCATATCGGCGCCGAAGACCTCGACCAGTTCGGCATCGATGTCGGCGACATCGTGGTGATCGTGCCCATTGGCTTTGCCTTGGTCTTGATCCGCTACCTGGAAATTTTCTACCGCATCTTTACCCACCGCCAGGTGGGGTTGGGGTTGGCCGACGAGGCCGGTGAGGCCAGCAAGTTGGCCGGCAGCCATGAGGAGCGTCACTGATGGCCGTGCTCTGTCTGTTTCTACTGTTATTCGTGTTCATGTTCCTGGGCGTGCCGATTGCGATTGCCCTGGGGCTGTCCGGTGCGGTGTCGATCCTGATGTTCAGCCAGGACTCGGTGAGCTCCCTGGCGATCAAGTTGTTTGAAACCAGCGACGCCTACACCTTCCTGGCGATTCCCTTTTTCCTGTTATCCGGCGCCTTCATGACCACCGGCGGCGTGGCCCAGCGGCTGATCGACTTTGCCAACGCCTGTGTCGGGCATATCCGCGGTGGCCTGGCGATTGCGGCGGTGCTGGCGTGCATGCTGTTTGCGGCGCTGTCCGGCTCATCACCGGCCACGGTGGCGGCGGTGGGCTCGATTGCCGTGGCGGGCATGGTGCGTTCCGGTTACCCGAAGGAGTTTGGGGCAGGCATCATCTGCAATGCCGGGACCTTGGGCATTCTGATTCCGCCGTCGATCGTGATGGTGGTGTATTCGGCGGCGACCGAAACCTCAGTAGGCAAATTGTTCATGGCCGGGGTGATTCCGGGTTTGCTGCTGGGCCTGATGTTGATGGTCGCGATCTACATCGTCGCCCGCATCAAGAAGCTGCCAGCGCAACCCCGGGCGACATTCCGTGAGTGGCTGAGCTGCGCACGCCGGGCGTTCTGGGGCCTGTTGCTGCTGGTGATCATCCTTGGGGGCATTTACAGCGGCATGTTCACCCCGACCGAGGCGGCGGCGGTGGCGGCGGTGTATTCGGCGTTTGTCGCGCTGTTCGTCTACAAGGACATGAAGCTGCGTGACTGCCCCAAAGTGCTGCTGGAGTCTGGGCGGTTGTCGATCATGCTGATGTTCATCATCGCCAACGCCATGTTGTTTGCCCACGTGCTGACCACCGAGCAGATCCCGCAGGAAATCACCGCCTGGGTGATCTCCGAAGGGCTGACGCCGATTGGCTTTTTGATCATGGTCAACGTGGTGTTGCTGATTGCCGGCAGCTTTATGGAGCCTTCGGCCATTGTGCTGATCCTGGCGCCGATCTTTTTCCCGATTGCGATGAAGCTGGGCATTGATCCGATTCACCTGGGCATCGTGATGGTGGTGAACATGGAAATCGGCCTGGTGCATCCGCCGGTGGGGCTGAATCTGTTCGTGACCTCGGCGGTGACGGGGCTGACCCTGGGGCAGACCATCCGCGCGGCGATGCCGTGGCTGATGATCCTGTTGGTGTTCCTGATCATGGTCACCTACCTGCCGTTCATTTCCCTCGCGCTGCCGCAGTGGCTGGGGATGTGAGGCCGCTAGGCGGTGGGAGAGGGCAGCCCTCCCACCGCTGAGGGGCGTTAGACCTTGAACTGACGCAAAAGCCCATCAAGCTGCTCGCTCAAGCCACGCAACTGTGCACTCGCCACGCTGGATTGCTCCGCCGCCAGCGCGGTGCTGTGGGACAGCCCGGCCGCTTGGGTGACGTTCTGGTTGATGTCTTCCACCACGTGGGCCTGTTGCAGGGTGGCGCTGGCAATCGAGGCGTTCAGGCCGTTGAGGTTGTGCAGCGCCTGGCCGATGGCGGTGAGGCTCGCGCCCGCCTGGCCGGCTTGTTCGATGGTTAGTTGCGAGGCGCTGTGGCTGTCGCTGATCACCTTGACCGCCGCTTCCGAGTGGCCTTGCAGGCGCTCGATCATCACCTGGATCTCGGCGGTGGATTTCTGCGTGCGCTGGGCCAGCAGGCGCACCTCATCGGCGACCACCGCAAACCCACGGCCTTGCTCACCGGCGCGGGCGGCTTCGATAGCGGCGTTGAGGGCGAGCAGGTTGGTCTGGTCGGCGATGGAGCGGATCACCTCCAGTACCCCGCCGATCTGCGTGCTTTCGCTGGAGAGCGTGCGGATCACCTCCACGGCCTGACTGATGGTGGTGGAGAGCTGGTCGATCTGCTGCAAGCTGCCGTCGATATTGACCTGTCCCTGTTGGGCCTGGGCCTGGGCATCGCGCATTTCGCTGGCAGCGTGCTCGGCATTTTTTGCCACGTCCTGCACACCGTAGGTGACTTCGTTGATGGCGGTGGCCACCAGTTCCATCTGTTGCGATTGCTGCTGGCTGCGGTCATGGGCCTGGCTGGCGTTGTGGCCCAGTTCGGTGGACGACTGGCCCAGGGCGTTCGCGCACACCTGCAACTGGCCGACCACCTGGCGCAGCTTGGCGGTGAAACTATTGAAGTGCTGGGCCAGTTGCGTCAGTTCGTCACGGCCGTGGGTGTCGAGGCTGTGGGTCAGGTCACTTTCGCCACTGGCAATATTGCCCATGGCATTCACCGCCGCCTGCAACGGCTGCACGATGCTGCGGGCAATCAGCACCACCAGCACGGCCATCATCAGCGCAATGCCCAGGCCAATGGCCGAGGCTTTCCACACCTGGCCCCTGAATTCGGCCTGCACATCGTCCACGTAGACGCCGGAGCCGATGATCCAGCCCCAGGGTTCGAACAGTTGGATGTACGAGGTTTTCTCTACCGGCGCTTCGGCGCCAGGCTTCGGCCAGCGGTAGTTGACGATGCCGGCACCCTTGGCCTTGGCCAGGCTCACGAATTCGTTGAACACCGCGAAACCGTCCGGGTCGCGAATCGCCGAGAGGTTCTGGCCGTCGAGCTTGGGGTTGGCCGCGTGCATGATCATCACGGGGGTGAGGTCGTTGATCCAAAAGTAATCATCGTGGTCATAACGCAGGCCGCGCACCGCGCTCAAGGCCTGTTGTTGCGCGGCGTCGCGGGTCAGTACGCCGGTTTTTTCCAGGTTCTGGTAATAGCTGAGTACGCCACTGGCGGTCTGTACCACGTGCTGGGTCTGCTGGCGCTTGGCCTGGTAGAGGTCGCCGTGGATCTGGTTGAGCATCAACAGCCCCAAGGCCAGCAGCATCAACACGGCGACTATCAGGATCAGCCAAAGGCGGCGGCTGATCGACATGCTGCGCAAACTGTTCATCGTCCTGTCACTCCCTGCTCTTTATAATTGTGGTGCTGCTTCGAGATTTCCGGCGTGTCTGATAGGCTTTCGGCCCGGAATCGAAAAACCTGAGTACTGCCTGATTTTTCACGGAATTTTTGCAGACCGGCGTTGAGAATCAACCGCGGGCGCTTGTGTGCGCTCGTCGTCAGTGAACTTAAAAAAGACTAAGAGGCATGCCCCGTGCATGACCTTTGGAGACAGCATGGATTTTTGGACCGCCATACAGGCATTGATTCTCGGCATCGTAGAGGGGCTTACGGAGTTCTTGCCGATCTCCAGCACCGGCCACCAGATCATCGTCGCCGACCTGATCAACTTTGGTGGCGAGCGTTTCGAAGCCTTCAACATCATTATCCAGCTGGGCGCGATCCTGGCGGTGGTCTGGGAGTTTCGACGCAAGATCTTTGACGTGGTTATCGGCCTGCCGACCCAGCCCAAAGCCCGGCGCTTTACCGTCAACCTGATCATCGCCGTATTGCCCGCGGTGGTACTCGGGGTGATCTTCGCCGATCTGATCAAGCACTACCTGTTCAACCCTATCACCGTGGCCACAGCGCTGGTGGTGGGCGGCGTGATCATGTTGTGGGCTGAACGCCGCCAGCATGCGGTGCGGGCTGAGAGCGTCGATGACATCACCTGGAAAGACGCCCTGAAAGTCGGCCTGGCCCAGTGCCTGGCCATGATCCCCGGCACCTCGCGTTCCGGTGCGACGATCATCGGCGGCCTGTTGTTCGGCCTGTCACGCAAGACGGCCACCGAGTTCTCGTTCTTCCTGGCGATGCCGACCATGGTCGGTGCGGCGGTGTACTCGGGCTATAAGTACCGGGACCTGTTCCAGCCCGCGGACTTGCCGGTGTTCGCCATTGGCTTTGTCACCTCGTTCATCTTCGCCATGATCGCGGTCAAGGCCCTGCTCAAGTTCATCGCCAGCCACAGCTACGCGGCGTTTGCCTGGTACCGGATTGCGTTCGGCCTGGTGATCCTGGCGACCTGGCAGTTCGGCTGGATCGACTGGACTGCGGTCAAGCCATGAGCATCCAGCATCCACGCCTGAAGGCGCTGCTCTTTGTGCTGCTGTGTGCCGCGCCGCTGCTGGGCTCGGCCTTGCTGTGGTATCGCGGCGAAACGGTCATCCCGTTGATGGCCTACGGTGTGGTCAGCGTGGTGGCGTTCTTCCTGTACTGGAGCGATAAGCGCAAGGCCCAGACCGAAGGCTGGCGCACCCCGGAAAACATCCTGCACGCGGTGGAGCTGGCGGGCGGTTGGCCGGGGGCGTTGATCGCCCAGCAGGTGTTCAGGCACAAGACGCGCAAGGTGTCTTACCAGGTGCTGTTCTGGGTGATTGTGCTGTTGCACCAGGTGTTCTGGCTGGACCAGTTGTTCTTGGGCGGCACCTTGTTGTCAATCCTCTAGCCGCAAGCCAATCTGCGTGCGCTTGGGCAGCTTGCTGACCACCAACTGGTGGGAGCGCTGCAACAAGCCGCGCAGTTCCTCAGCGCCCAAAGGGTAGGGCGTGTTCATGATGACCCACTGTGCCCTCGCCAGGTAAGGCGCCGGGTGAATGCCCGGCCGGTCGACGTGGCCCAGGAACAGTTCTTTGTCGACCTTGAAGGCCAGCGACTCCCCGCGCAGGTTCTGCAAGGCGAACATCTTGTTGCCAGCAATCGAAAACACCCGCACGCCGCCCCACTTATAGTCTTCCCGTGCGCCTGGCAGGCTCAGGCAGAAACGTGTGACTTGTTCTTCCGTCATGCTCATAACAGCCGATCTCCACAGCCTTTGAAGCCTTCTTCCAGATAGTCGATCCAGGCCCGGATGGCCGGCAGCACGCCGCGCCGGTGCGGGTACACCGCCTGCAGCCAGCCGCCCGGCAATGACCATTGCGGCAGCAGTTGCACCAGCCGGCCGCTGGCCAGTTCTTCTTCGCAGTACATCATCGGCAGTATCGTAAAGCCCACGCCCATGATGGCGCTGGCCTTGCGCACGATAAAGTCCTCGATGCCCAGGCGCGCTTCCATCACCAGTTCATGGGTATTGCCCTGGGGATCGATGATGCGTTGATGCACCATTCGGTCGGCCTCAAGTGCGCCGAGTATGGGCAACTGTTTGAGGTCTTCCAGGGTTTCGACCTGCCGATCACGCATGAACGCGGGGCTGGCCACCAGCACGGTGTGCGCCTGGCGCAGGCGCTTGGTGACCAGCAACGGGTCTTCATCGCCTTGTTCGCGAACGCGCAGTGCCACATCAATGCCTTCGGCCACCAGGTCGACGCGGCGGTTCACCAGGGTCATGTCCAACTGCACCAGCGGGTGAGCGGCCAGAAAACCTGCCACCAACTCCGGCAGGATGTGTTGGGCCAGGCCCACCGGGCAACTGACCCGCAGCCGCCCACGCGGCTCGCTGGACATACTGGCCACGGCCTCGTCAGCCATTTCCGCTTCCAGCAGCATGGCCTGGCAGTGGCGCAAGTAGCGCTCACCCACGGCGGTGAGGGTCAGTTGCCGGGTGGTGCGTTGCAGCAGGCGTGCGCCCAGGCGGTCTTCCAGCTCGGCAATGCGCCGTGACAACCTGGATTTTGGAATCCCGAGCAGCCGGCCAGCCGCAGCAAAACCGCCGGCTTCGACGACTTTAGCGAAATAGTAGAGGTCGTTGAGGTCTTGCATGGTGGGCCTATTGTCCTGTCAGTGGGACAAACTATCGCATTTCAGATGGCTTATCGACCATTGGTTTCATGCGTAGCATCACCACCATCTGATCGCCACTGTCGATCCCACCTCGGAGATCCATCATGAAACTCTTGCACATCGATTCCAGCATCCTCGGCGACAACTCTGCCTCCCGTCAGCTCAGCGCCGGTGTGGTCAAGGCGTGGCAGGCCGCTCAGCCGGGCGTGGAAGTGACTTACCGCGACCTCGCCAGCGAAGGCATCAACCATTTCTCCGGCGCTACCCTGGGCGCCTTGGGCACTGCCGCTGAACTGCGCGATGCGACGCAAAAGCACGAGGCTGAACTGAGTGCATCGTCGCTGGCTGAGTTTCTCGCCGCCGATGCTGTGGTGGTGGGTGCGCCGATGTACAACTTCACCATCCCAACCCAATTGAAAGCCTGGATCGACCGCATCGCGGTGGCCGGCCAGACGTTCCGCTACTCCGAAGCCGGCCCTGAAGGCCTGTGCGGCAACAAGAAGGTCATTATTGTCTCCACCGCCGGCGGCCTGCATGCCGACCAAGCTTCGGGCGCTGCCCATGAAGGCTACTTGAAGCTGCTGTTCGGTTTCCTCGGCATCACCGACATCGAGATCGTCCGCGCCGAAGGCCTGGCCTACGGTGATGAAGTGCGCAGCAAAGCCATGAGCGACGCCAACGTGCGCATCAACGAGCAACTGTTCGCCGCTGCGTAAGGCTTATGTAAATTTGCCCTGTCCTCGGTTTCATTCTGAAACCGAGCGCCTAAACTCTGTATTCTGATCGCCCGAGCGCGAGCGGAGTACGGAGTTTTTTCGTTGTGGCCCAGGTTATGCAGACATCCATTCGATACCCTGGACTTTTTATCGACAGGCCGGTTTTTGTGCAGCAAAGGTGGACATCCCTATGATGCGTCTTTGTGCTGTTTTGGTTCTTTCCCTGATTGGCGGCCTGGTTTCAGTGCACGCCGCGCCTGCACCGCACCCCCATTGGAGCGTGGGGTTTCATCGCATGAGTTTTCTCGACCCGCTGGATGCGCAGCCGATGAAAGCCATCGCGTTCTACCCCTCCACCGATGCCGAGCGCTCCACCGCGCTGGGCGCCTACCATGTGGCGGCCAGCGAAGATGCCAAGGTGG
This sequence comes from Pseudomonas sp. AL10, assembly GCF_029960685.1. Lineage (NCBI taxonomy): Bacteria > Pseudomonadati > Pseudomonadota > Gammaproteobacteria > Pseudomonadales > Pseudomonadaceae > Pseudomonas > Pseudomonas sp. AL10. Next base: position 43,323 of record NZ_JASBQZ010000029.1, on the reverse strand, counting down.
CGATCGGGCGATTCCCGATGCTGATGTTGTCCCACGGCAATACCGGCACGCCGCTGGCCCTGCATGACCTGGCCACCGCCTTGGCGCGCAAGGGGTTTGTGGTGGTGGCGGTGCTGCATCCCGGTGACAACTACAAGGACCACAGCCGCCTGGGCACCGTGAGCAATTTGTACGGTCGGCCGATCCAGATTTCCCAGGCGATCACCGCCGCCTTGGCCGAGCCGATGCTGTCGCCCTTTGTGGATATTGATCAGATCGGCGTCATCGGCTATTCAGCCGGTGGCGAGACGGCATTGATCCTGGCCGGCGCCAAGCCTGATTTCGAACGTCTGCGCCGCTACTGCCAAGAGCGCCCCGAAGACCGCGACGCGTGCACCACCAAGGGCGAGCTGGTGGTCGACCGCGACGATTTGCAACCCCAGGCCGATCCGCGCATCCATGCCTTGATGCTGATGGCGCCGCTGAGCTTGATGTTTGGCCGCCACACCCTGGCGGACGTGCATGTGCCGGTGCTGCTCTACAGTGGCGATGGCGACCAGTTGGTGGCCGTGGACAAGAACGCCGCCGCCCTGGCGCGCAAGTTGCCGCAGCCCCCGGATTTCAAACTGTTGGCCGGGGCCGGGCACTTCGTGTTCATGGCCCCGTGTGACAGCGATCAACTGGCGAGCATGCCCGCCATTTGCACGGATGCCGATGGGGTTGATCGAGAAGGCATCCACCGCGATCTGGTCTCCGAGGCCGGGCGTTTTTTCAGCCATACCCTGGGCGAGGCCACCCGCGCCGGCTTGCAGACCGCTGATCAGTAGGCGCGACGCCTGAGCAATACGGTCAGGCCGAGCGCGCTGACCGACAGCAACGCCGCGCAGAAGAAGATCCAGCCATAGCCGAGGTTCAGCGCCACGGCGCCCATCAACGGCCCGGCAATCGCCAGGGCCAGGTCAAAAAATACCGCATAGGCACTCAGCCCGGCGCCGCGGCTGCTGTCCGGCACTTGCTTGATGGCTTCCACGCCGAGCGCCGGGTAAACCAGTGACAAGCCAAAGCCGGTCAACCCTGCGCCGATCAAGGCCACGCCGGTAGACGGCGCCAGCCACAACAGCGTCAGGCCCAGGGTTTCGATGAGCATGCAGGCGATGGCGGCGGTGAATCCACCAAACCGGCTGATGGCCGAAATAAACACCAGGCGCGACAGGATAAAACACACGCCAAATACCGTCAGGCAATATGCCGCACCGGTCCAGCCACGATTGAGGTAATACAGGGTGATGAAGGTCGTCAACGTGCCGTAGCCTATCGAGGCCAGGCACAGGCTGGTGCCAAACGGCGCGATACGCCCGAACACCGCCCAGAATGGCAGCCGCTCGCCACGTACCACTGGCACCGACGGTTTATTGCGGATCAGCACCAGGCCCAACGCCGCCAACACCGCCAGGGCAATACCCAGGCTGGTGTAGCCGTAGTCAGCCACCATCACCACGCCTAACGGCGCACCAATGGCAATGGCGCCATAGGAGGCGATGCCATTCCAGGAGATCGAGCGTGCGGTGTGCTCGGCGCCCACTGCGCCCATGCACCAACTGATGGTCCCCACGCCAATCAGGCCCTGGGCCACACCCAGCAACAGGCGACCGGTGATCAGAATGCCCAGGCTCAAGCTCGGCAGGCTGTCCAGCAGCGTGGCGATAAAGGTCAGTCCACCGCTGATCAGAATGCCGGCCAGGCCCAGCACGATCGCGCGCTTGGTACCGACGTTATCCGACATCCGCCCAGCCATCGGGCGGCTGAGCAGCGTGGCCAGGTACTGCGAGCCGATTGTCACCCCGGCCACCACGGCGCTGAAGCCCAGTTGCTCATGCACATAGCCTGGAATCACCGCAATCGGCAGGCCGATGCAGATGAAGGCAATGAAGGTATAGAAGACGATGGAAACGATCTGCAGGGTGATCGACAGGGAGGAGGGGGCGGCAGGCATGAATACTCAATCGCTGGCGGGCGGTAAAGCATCATGGCATATCCCGCCTCCCTGTAGGAGCGAGGGACGCCTACCGTCGATCCCTGTGGGAGCGGGCTTGCCCGCGAAGGCGGTGTGTCAGTCAGTGAATCAGAACTGAACCACCGCTTTCGCAGGCAAGCCAGCTCCCACACTGGTTATGCATGGCCCACAGAATCAGCGCCCGGCACAGTGCTGATGCAAAAAAGCCCCGTCACAGGGGCAGGGCTTTTGCTTGCAGCTAAGTGCTGCTCTTAGAACACCACACCCTGGCTGCGCAGGTAGTCGTCATAGGTGCCGCTGAAGTCGATCACGCCGCTAGGGCTCAACTCGATAATGCGGGTGGCCAGGGACGATACGAACTCACGGTCGTGGCTGACGAAGATCAGCGTGCCCGGATAGTTCTCCAGCGCCAGGTTCAATGCTTCGATGGATTCCATGTCCAAGTGGTTGGTCGGTTCGTCCATGATCAGCACGTTGGGCTTTTGCAGGATCAGCTTGCCGAACAGCATGCGCCCTTGTTCACCACCGGAGATTACTTTGACCGACTTCTGGATCTCGTCGTTGGAGAACAACATACGGCCCAGGGTGCCACGAATCATTTGCTCGCCTTGGGTCCATTGGCCCATCCAGTCGAACAGGCTCACGTCGTCTTCGAAGTCGTGGGCGTGGTCCTGGGCGTAGTAGCCCAGCTCGGCGGCGTCGGTCCACTTGATGCTGCCGGCGTCCGGGGTCAGCTCGTTGACCAGGGTGCGCAGCAGGGTGGTTTTGCCGATACCGTTCGGGCCGATGATCGCCACGCGCTCGCCCGCTTCAACCTGGAAGCTGAAGTCCTTGAACAGCGGCTTGCCGTCAAAACCTTTGGCCATCTTTTCGACCATGACCGCCTGGCGGTGCAGCTTTTTGTTCTGCTCGAAACGGATGAACGGGCTCACACGGCTCGATGGCTTGACCTCGGCCAGCTGGATCTTGTCGATCGCCTTGGCACGGGAGGTGGCCTGTTTGGCTTTGGAGGCGTTGGCCGAGAAGCGGCTGACGAAGGATTGCAGTTCGGAGATCTGCGCTTTCTTCTTGGCGTTGTCCGACAGCAGTTGCTCGCGGGACTGGGTCGCCACGGTCATGTACTCGTCGTAGTTGCCCGGGAACAGGCGCAGCTCGCCGTAATCCAGGTCAGCCATGTGGGTGCACACGCTGTTCAGGAAGTGACGGTCGTGAGAGATGATGATCATCAGGCTGGAGCGCTGGGTCAGGATGTTTTCCAGCCAGCGGATGGTGTTGATGTCCAAGTGGTTGGTCGGTTCGTCGAGCAACAGCACTTCAGGATCCGAGAACAGCGCCTGGGCCAGCAATACGCGCAGCTTCCAGCCTGGGGACACTTCGCTCATCGGGCCGAAATGCTGTTCCAGGGGAATACCCAGGCCCAGCAGCAGCTCACCGGCGCGGGATTCGGCGGTGTAGCCGTCCATTTCGGCGAACTCGGTTTCCAGCTCGGCCACGGCCATGCCGTCTTCTTCACTCATTTCCGGCAGCGAGTAGATACGGTCGCGCTCGGCCTTGACCTTCCACAGCTCTTCGTGGCCCATGATCACGGTGTCGAGCACGGTGAATTCTTCATAGGCGAACTGGTCCTGGCGCAGTTTACCCAGGCGCACGTTCGGCTCGAGCATGACCTGGCCGCCGGACGGGTCGAGGTCGCCACCGAGGATTTTCATGAAGGTCGACTTGCCGCAACCGTTGGCACCGATCAAACCATAGCGGTTGCCGGCGCCGAACTTGACCGAGACGTTCTCGAAGAGCGGCTTGGCGCCGAACTGCATGGTGATGTTAGCTGTGGAGATCAATTACTTTACCTATCAATGGGTTGCGAGCGTGACGGCAGGTGCCTTCAGGCATGCGTCAACAGCGACATCAAGGCGCGAAACCCGGTCGCTGAACACAAAATTTTGGATGTGTGTTGGAATTTGGCGCGCATTGTCGCATATGTCAGGCGACAGTTGTATGGCGAGCGAAGGATGGTTTTGCCAAGGTCTCCGGCATGGCCAGCCACAACAGCATCAAGGCAACGGCTGCAACCGCCGCCAACGTCAGGAACGCCGCGTTGTAGCCAGCCTGCTGCACCACGAAACCGGCCAGGCTGCTACTGAGCGCCGCGCCGAGGCCAAATACGGTGGAGAGGGCGCCCAGGCTGACGTTGAAGCGCCCGGTGCCTTGGGTCAGGTCCTTGACGATCACCGGGAACAGGGCGCCGAAAATGCCGGCGCCGATACCGTCGAGCATCTGCACGGCCACCAGCCAGTAGGGGTCGCTGGACAAGGTATAGAGCACGCCACGCAGCGGCAGTATCAGGAAACCTACAAGCAACAGCGGCTTGCGCCCCCAGATATCGGCTTTGAGCCCGACCAGCCAGGCCATTGGCACCATCACCAACTGTGCGGCGACAATGCAGGCTGAAGTCAGCGGGGTGGCCATCTGCAGATTGATCTGCGCCAGTTTCTGGCTGACCAGCGGCAGCATTGCGGCATTGGCCAGGTGAAACAGCGCGCAGCAGATGGCGAACAGTAGCAGCGGTTGGTTGGCCAGCAATGCTTTCAGGCCCGAGGGCTGTTCATGGTCGGTGTGATGGGCTGGATCGAAACCACGGGCGACCTCATGGTCAATCGCCCTGGCCGGCACGCAACTGACCGCAATGACACTGGCGACGGCCATGAACGCCATCAGGTAGAACACCACCACCGGCCCGAACAGGTAGGCCAGCCCGCCGGCCAGCAACGCGGCCACGGCATTGCCGGCGTGGTTGAAGGTCTCGTTGCGCCCGGTACGCCGGGTAAAGGCGCGCGGCCCAGTGATCCCCAGCGAAATGGCGGAAATTGCCGGGGCAAATACCGAGGCGGCTACAGCACTGGCGGCCTGGGTCAACGCCACCCAACCAAATGAACTGACAAAGGGCAGCATCAGGCAACTGCCCGTCACCAACAGCGCGGCAAGGGCTACCACCGCACGTTTGCTGCGAGTGCGGTCGATCAGCGCACCTGCGGGGCCTTGGGTCAACAAGGCAGCGATGCCGGCCAGGGTCATGACCACGCCAATGCTGGCCGGCTCCCATTGATGCACGGCCAGCAGGTAGATCGCCAGGTACGGTCCGAGACCGTCGCGCACATCGGCGAGAAAGAAGTTCAGGCTGTCCAGGGATAAAGCGATGCGCAGGTCTGAATGACGGGCCACGATGCGACCTTCAAGAGCGGCGTTCAGGGGCTGAACGCGCGTTGGGTTAGTGACCTGTGGGCTGAGTGATAAGTTTCGCGGTCGGGGAGGCTTTTCTCCTGCGTGCATTTAACTTACTTTCCAAAGCCCACTGTAATGAGTTTCTGGAGAAGCAATGGACATGCCCTCAGCGCAAGAGGCGATCGCCAGCAACAAAAATGCCTGGGATGAATCTGCCGGGTTGCACAAAGATACTCCGACCTGGACGGCACTGCTGGCCTCGGTCGCCGAGCCTGATTTTTCCTGCCTTGACCCGACCATCACCACCTTGCTGCAAGAGGTGGGTGTAATGGGCAAGGATGTGGTGCAATTGTGTTGCAACAACGGACGCGAAAGCCTATCGCTGTATGGCTTGGGCGCCCGTTCGGTGGTGGGGGTTGATCAATCCCGGGCGTTTCTTGAACAGGCACGGGAATTGGCCGAGGTCTCGCCGCATAGCCCTGAGTTCATTGAGACCGATATCCACCATTTGCCCGAGCGTTTGCAGGCACGCTTCGATATTGCCCTGGTGACCATTGGCGTGCTGGGTTGGATGCCGGATGTGGCGCTGTTCATGCGCCAGGTTGCCAGTGTGCTGAAGCCCGGCGGCACGCTGGTCATGTACGAAACCCATCCCTTTCTCGAGGTGTTTGACCCCTGTGGGGCCAACCCGATGCTGCCTGCCAGTTCTTACTTTCAGCGTGAACCCGTTGTGCTGCAGGAGGCAATTGTCTATGAAGGGAAGGATGAGCGGCCCGGGCCGACCTCCTATTGGTACGTACATACCCTGGGCAGCGTGGTCAGCGGAGCTATCGCAGCGCAGTTGCGGATCGCTCATTTGCAGGAGTACCCGCATTGCAACCGGGAAGAACTTTACGAACAGTATGAGCATCAGGTCGCGCAAATGCCCCTGTGCTTTACCCTGACAGCGATCAAGCGTGATGGCTGATCAAGGTTTGCGCAGGCAAAAAAAGGCCCGCGAGGAGAGGGCGGGCCAAGTGATTCACTGGAGTAGGTAGGCTTCACCCTATAGGTGGAAAAGTGAAGGCCTTGTGAAAATGCCGTGATCAAATCGGATAATCACGTCTTATGTGTCCACCTGTGGCGAGGGAGCTTGCTCCCGTAACGGCCTGCCAGCCACCGCCTATCTGCCTGACGCCCCTCGTTCCAACATGTGGGAGCGGGCTTGCCTGCGATAGCGGTGTATCAGTGACAGATTAGTTGACTGACCCACCGCTATCGCAGGCAAGCCAGCTCCCACATTTGATCAAGAGCGCCGTACGAAGGTGCGCATGGTTTGCCCCGGGCCGGTGCTGAACACGGTGGGCCTAGGCATGCCTTCATCCGCTGCGATAAATACGAAATCATCGCCGTCGAGCCGGTAACTGGCGGGGAGCTGCTTGCCTGCGTCATCACCTATGTCGTCCGTCCAGGTAATGCTTTTGGGCGTGGTACTGGCGTCCAGTACGAAGCGTCCTGCCAATAATACTTCGCCACCGACCGTGGTCACTTCGAAGCGATCCCCTGCAATTGTCGTTATCGCTCCCGGCGCGCTGTGGGCATCCACGGGGTTGAGCACGCCACTGTCTTCAAGGGCGGTTTGTTCCCAAGTGCCTTGCAGTGCGTGAAAGTCCGAGGCTGAAAGCGGTGACATGCAAACTCCTTATTGCTGTTCAAAAAAATGTTCAATTGTAGTGAGGCTGACACTGTTCCACCTGCAGGCGAAATTTTTTTCTTTATAAGACAGGTATTTGACAGCTTTTTCATGTTGTATTGACTACGCTTGCAACCAGATCAGTCTGACATGGCTGTGTCATTTGGCTTACTCACCGAAATGAAACCGAAATAATCCCTAAGTTTGTGGGATATTTCAGGGGACTGAGTGGTCACATCGCCATTGGTCTGCCGTATCCAGGGCGTTGTCCCTGATTTTTGAAGTCTTTTAGACTTCTGAGAATGATGGCCTTTTAGTATTATTTTAAGGTGTTCTTATTTTGAATCGTACTTCCCCGCTTCCACCTTCCGCAGCGTCTGATGAAATTGATTTATTTGAATTGTTTCACGCCATCTGGCGACAAAAAAAGCTGGTGGTCGGGTGTACGCTTCTGGCCGGGGTATTAGGCGCAGGTTATGCCTTTCTGGCACCCAAGACCTATGAAGTCAGCAGTGTGTTGCGGCCTGCTGCAATCAACGAGCTAGACGCCTTGAACCGTTCGGAAGTGTATAAGTTGCCGCCTGCCGATGCGTTGCTCAAAGTAGGTGCACAGCTGGACTCTTATGATGCGCGCCTGGGGTTCTTCAAGGACCATGAGGAGTTGTTCAAGGCGTTCAAGAAACCGGGGCAAACCCTTGAGCAGAGCTTTGAGGCGTTCAACCGCAATTCGGTCAATCTGATTTTGCCCGATCCGAAGAAATCCGATTCGTTGAGCAGCTATATTCGTCTGGAGCTGCAATACCCGACCGACGTCGACGGTGTTGCGATTCTCAACGGTTTTGTGGACTACGCCATTGCCGCCGAGCGTCAGCAGGTGGGTGCTGACCTGAAGGTGATCGTCAATAACCGCTTGAGCGAGCTCAAGGGCAAGATCGACGCCGCCCGCGCCAACTACGATACCGATAAAGAATCGAAAATCGCCAAGCTGCTGGAAGCCGACCGGCTCAAGCGTGCCCAACTGCAGGACGAGCTCAGCGCTTTGCGCTTGCAGATGAAGATGGAGCGCACCAACCGCCTGGCCGAATTGGCCGAAGCGATCAGCATTGCCAAGTCCATGGGCATTCGTACGCCGACAACGCCGTCCTCTATGGCCGACTCCACCCGCACGGGTTCGAGCCAGGTCATGCGTACCGAGGTGAACAACCAGAAGATCCCGCTGTATTTCATGGGGACCGAGGCGTTGGAAGCCGAGCGCGCTGCATTGCAGCAGCGTACCAGTGATGACTTTACCAACCCGCGCATTGCCGAGATCGGCAAAGAGCTGCAACTGCTGGAAAGCAACCGCGAGGTTGAGGTGCTGCGCAAGCGTGGCAATGAAGACATCTTCTTGCAGGACGTCGAGCCGCTTCGCGCTGAAGTCGCCAGGTTGCGTGGTTTGAACATCGACATGAGCAACCTCAAGCTGGTGACGATTGACCGTCGAGCCCAGGAGCCTCTGTCGCCGATCAAGCCGAAAAAACCGCTGGTCATCGCGCTGAGCCTGGTCGGCGGGCTGTTGCTGGGCCTGATGATTGCGCTGATCCGCTACTTCGTTCGCAGCCGCACTCAGGCCGTCCCTTATACGGCATTAGGCGATCGCCGCGAGGATAAAGACACACCGCTGTAACCCTTCAAACAGGCAGGCTCACGGGCCTGCCTGCGCCTACCCCCAGCACACTCAGTAGACAGCTTTTCACAATTCTTAGTTAACCTTTGGTTACAAAGTGTGGCTAAATAACTGCCAATGGACGCACGCAGGCGATTATCCGCCGGGCGTGTCGCCTGTATGTGAATTGTGATTTCAGGTGCTGCTTATCCATCCTCGGCCGTTGTGGGCCCGCAGGAGCAGCCTGTTCTCTCCCTGACGTGTGACGAATCCCTTGAAACTCATCATTGTTGCTCTCTACGTTGCTTCCATTGCGTATGTACACCTGCGTGGTCGGGTGCGACACAAGCTGGGTCGCCAGCTTAGTGATCACTCGACGTTCCTGGCGCCGATCAACTGTTTCCTGTACCTGTTCTCCAAGCAGCCCAGCCGTCCCTACCTCTCGCCCAGCGACTTTCCAGACCTGAGCCCATTGCAGGAGCACTGGGAAGAGATCCGCGAAGAAGGCCAGAATCTGATGCGGGCGGGTGAGATCAAACGCTCGGAGCAATACAACGACGTAGGGTTCAACTCGTTTTTCAAGACCGGCTGGAAGCGTTTCTACCTCAAGTGGTACGGCGACAGTCACCCCTCGGCGATGAAGCTGTGCCCACGCACCACCGAGTTGGTGCAAAGCATCGGCTCGATCAAGGCCGCGATGTTCGCCGAACTGCCACCGGGCTCCAAGCTGGTGCGTCACCGCGACCCGTATGCTGGCTCGTACCGCTATCACCTGGGGCTGGATACGCCTAACGATCCAGGCTGTTACATCAATGTGGACGGCGAAAGCTATTACTGGCGCGACGGCGAGCCGGTGATGTTCGACGAGACCTACATTCACTACGCGGAAAACGCCACCCAACAGAACCGCATCATTCTGTTCTGTGATATCGAACGGCCGATGAAGTACCGCTGGGCGGCTGCGTTCAACCGCTGGTTCAGCCGCAATGTGATGGCGGCCGCGGGTTCGCCCAACGATGCGGGCGACAAGACCGGCGGTCTCAACCGTGCCTTTACCCGTCTGTATAAGATTCGCCTGCGTGGCAAAGAGCTCAAGAAGCGCAATCGCACGCGCTACTACCTGGAAAAGTGGGCGATCTTTGCCGGTCTGGCGCTGATCTTCATTCTTATCTGACCTGGCTCAGGGCGCGGATCACCCAGGGGGTTGCGCGCCCAACTTGTCCCACATCTTTTTGCTGATCTTCTGCCGATTGGCATACCCCGCCCACGGGTCGTCCTTCAAGGCCTGCAACCGCTGGTGCAGGTTCGCCACCGTCCACTGCTGGGCGCCGCGCAACCCTTTCAACTCGTCTCGACTCACCGGCACCGACACGGGTAGGCCCGGGCGTGCCCGCACTGAGTACGCCGCCACGGTACTGGCGCCACGGGCGTTGCGCAGGTAGTCGATAAAGATCTTGCCCACGCGGTTCTTGGGGCCGCTGGTGGCGGTAAAGCGTTCGGGCAGTTGCCGGGTCATGAATTGGGCAATGGCTTTGGCAAATGCCTTGACGGTGTCCCAGCCATCGCGCCGCGCCAACGGCACGATCAGGTGCAAGCCTTTGCCGCCGCTGGTCTTGACGAAAGCCTGCAAGCCCAGCTCATCCAGCACTGACAGGGTCAGTTGGGCCGCTTCCAGCATGGCTTTCCAGGGCAGGGCCGGGTCCGGGTCGAGATCGAGGACGAACAGGTCAGGCGTCTCAATCTTGTCCGTGGTGGCGCCCCACGTGTGAAATTCGACCGTACCCATTTGCACGGCACCCACCAGGGCGTCCACGCTATCTACCTCCATCAGGCGCGCATGGCCTGGGTCCAGCGCCGGGTCCAATTGCTTGATGTGGGGGATGGTCATGCGCTCAGAGTGCTTCTGGAAGAACTGCTCACCTTCAATGCCTTCTGGCGCCCGCAGCAATGACACGGCGCGCCCGCGCAGAAAGGGCAGGATCCATTCGCTGATATCGGTGTAGAACTGCGCCAGTTGCTGTTTTTGCGTGCCGCTGTGCTTGTCGATAATGCGCTCGGGGTGGGTGATTTTCACGTTCTTCACCGTTGCCTGGGCTTTACCGGCTTTCGATGCCTCGGGTGCCTTGACGGACTTGGCCGCGCGCGGCTGTTCATGAATGATCTGCGAGGCTGGCTTGTCGGTGCGCAGGCCCACAAACGCGGCCTGGCGCACCACGCCTTCACGGGTCCACTCGGCAAATTGCACTTCGCCTACCAGGCTCGGCTCAACCCAGTGCACGCCTCGGGCCTGGGCACTGGTCAACGGCTTTTGCAGTGGCGAGTCCTTGCGCTCAAGCGCGGTGAGCTTGGCATAGATACTTTTCAGCGCCGCCTGATCAAATCCCGTGCCTACGCGCCCGGCATACACCAGGCCTGCCTCATCGTTGACCGCCAGCAGCAGCGCCCCAAAGCCGCTGCGCGAACCTTGGGGGCGGGTATAGCCCACAATCACGAATTCCTGGCGCAGGCGGCATTTGAGCTTGATCCAGTTGTCACTGCGCCGCGACACGTATGGGCTGCCGGCACGCTTGCCGATCACCCCTTCCAGGGCCAGGTCACAGGCGCTTTCGAAAATATCGCGCTGGCTGGCGGCAAAGGCTTCGGAGAAGCGCAGCAGTTTGCTTCGGCTGCCGGACAGCGCGGATTTAAGCGCAGCACGACGCTCTTCGACCGGGTCTTCGCGTTGGTCGCGACCGTTCAAAAACGGGGCATCGAACAGGTAATAGACGATGTCCAGGCTGCGGCCGATATCGAATGCGTTTTGCAGCGCCTGGAAATCCGGCAGCCCGTCGCCATTGAGGCTGACCACTTCGCCATCTAGCCAACTGTCCTTGAGCTTGAGGGCTTGCAAGGCTTTGCACTGACGCGGCAGGCGCTCGGTCCAGTCGTGGCCGTTGCGGGTGAACAGGCGCACTTCGCCGTCGCGAATGCGCGCCATGATGCGGTAGCCGTCGAACTTGATCTCGTAGCGCCAGTCACCTTCGGGGGCGCGGTCGACCAAGGTTGCCAGTTGAGGGGCAAACTCGTCAGGCAGGGCAGCGTTGCGCTTGGGCGCTTTGGATTTTGGCGCGGCCTTGGGTTTGGCCTTGGCTTTTTGCTTGCCCACGACCGCATCGCTGAGCACGCTGGCGGGCTTGGCCTCGACAATATCGAACTCAGAGGCCGGGCGCGCCTGCTGATCGTTTTCCTTGATCAACAGCCATTGCTCTTTGTCGCCACTGCCCTTGAGCCGGGTGCGTACCAGCGCCCAGTCACCGGAGAGTTTTTCACCGACCAAGGTGAATTTGAGTTTGCCCGCCGCGTAGGCCTTGCGCGGGTCATCGTGGGGTTGCCAGATGCCTCGATCCCACACGATCACATCCCCCGCACCGTATTGGCCGGCGGGAATGCTGCCCTCGAAACTGCCATAGCTCAGCGGGTGGTCTTCAACATGCACGGCCAAGCGCTTCTGGCTCGGGTCCAGGCTCGGGCCCTTGGGCACCGCCCAGCTCAACAGCACGCCATCAAGTTCCAGGCGAAAGTCGTAATGCAGGTTGCGCGCATCATGCTTTTGGATCACAAAGCTTAAGGCCGAGGCTTTACGTTTGCTGGATGAGCTGCCGGCGGGTTCGGCGGTGATCTTGAAATCACGCTTGCGGTTGTACTCGCTCAGGGGCTTTGCCATGTTGTTCTCCCGTCAATGGCAGGCTCAAGAGGCCTTGTTATTGGACTTTTTCGCGGTGCTCTTTTTCGCCGCAGGTTTACCCGCCAGGCTGCGTTTGAGCAGTTCGGTCAGGTCGATGACATCCGCAGATTTGCGCTCTTCGCCGCCTTCGGCGGTTTCCACGTCTTCGATCTTGCCGGCCTTGGCCTTTTTCGCTACCAGCGCCCGGATCTTGTCCTGGAAGCTGTCACGGTATTCATCGGGCTGCCAGTCGGCGCTCATGTCTTCCACCAGGCGCTTGGCCATGTCCAATTCACCTTTGGCCAGGGTCGGTTTTGTCACATCGCTGCCCAGTTCCAATTCGTCCAGGCTGCGCACTTCGGCGGGCCAGCGCAGCATGACCAGCACCAGGGCCGACTCCAGTGGCATCAACGCAGCCAGGTGTTGCTTGGTGTGCAGCACCACGTTGGCCAGCGCGACCTTGCCGGTTTTTTTCAGCGCTTCGCGCAGCAGTGCATAGACCTTGCCGCCGCGTTTATCCGGGGCGAGAAAGTAGGGCGTGTCGATGTTTTGCAGGGGGATCTGGTCGCTGGCGACGAAGGCGATGATTTCGATGGTCTGGGTGGACTTGGGGTGGGCCGAGCGAATCTCGTCTTCGCTGAGCACCACATAGCGCCCTTTTTCAAAGGCCACGCCCTTGACGATATTTTCCTTGGTGACTTCCTTGCCGGTGGTTTTGTTGATGCGCTTGTAGCCCACCGGGTCCATGCTGCGCTTGTCCAGCCAGTCAAAGTCGACGCCTTGTGAAGAGGTCGCCGAGACCAGCGATACCGGGATGTGAACCAAGCCAAAACTGATGGCGCCTTTCCAGATTGCCCGTGGCATAGGTGTGATTCCTCAACGAAGAGCCTGTGTGCTGGTGACTCGCAGCGCAGGGCAAAAGTTTCGGCGGATAGATGCTCGGACAGATCGTGTTACACCTGATGAGAAACTATTTAGTGTCACCACCCGAACCCACGGCGTAGCGTGTTATCGAAAGCACGTAGTACCTGGCATAGAGAGGTTTGGCCATGAACCCTTGTGTACGTCATCTTGCAGCATTGGCGCTGGGCCTGGCCGTTGGGCCATGGGTCCAGGCGCAAAACCTGCCGGGCCGCAGCAGCGACCACGGCCCGATTCACCGGGCCAACCCCAACAGCATGCAGGGCACCCAGCCCAATGCACCTGCGGTTCCCAGCATTCAGCCTGTCCCGGCCAACCCGCGGCCGACCCTGGAAAACGGCGGCATCGGCAACCGCTACCCCAAGCAGGAGGCGGCCCCCAGCCGCCCGGCCACCGCACCCAAAGCGCCCACCTATGATGCCAACGGCAATCGCCGCTGAGGATTTCGCCTTATGTTTGTACGTAAAACCCTGATGGCCGCCCTGTGCGCCACCGCGTTACTGCCGTTGAGCGCGGTGTATGCCGCCGATAGCCAACAGTTCCCCAGCGAGCAAGGCAGCATCACCGCAACACCGATCGCCAAGGGTCTGGACCATCCGTGGGCGCTGGCGTTTTTGCCCGACCAGCAAGGTTTTCTGGTGACCGAACGGCCTGGAAACCTGCGGTTTGTCAGCCCGGACGGCAAGCTCTCTGCGCCCTTGAAGGGCGTGCCGCAGGTGTGGGCCAAAGGGCAGGGCGGGTTGCTGGATGTGGTGCTGTCGCCAGACTTCAAGCAGGACCGCCTGGTGTACCTGTCGTACGCCGAAGGCGGTGGTGAGGGCGGTAAGGCCGGCACTGCCGTAGGGCGTGGGCGCCTGGCGGCTGACTTGAGCGGCTTGGAGGACTTCAAGGTGATTCTGCGCCAGGAGCCCAAGCTATCTACGGGCAATCACTTCGGTTCGCGCCTGGCCTTTGACCGTGACGGCTACCTGTTCGTGACCCTGGGTGAGAACAACGACCGCCCCACGGCCCAGGACTTGGACAAGCTGCAAGGTAAAGTGGTGCGCATCTACCCGGATGGGCGCGTGCCGGATGACAACCCCTTTGTCGGTCAGCCCGGCGTGCGTCCGGAGATCTGGTCCTATGGGCAGCGCAACCCGCAAGGGCTGGCCTTGAACCCCTGGAGCGGCACGATCTGGGAAAATGAACATGGGCCCCGTGGCGGTGATGAAGTCAATATCATCGAGCGCGGCAAGAACTACGGCTGGCCGTTGGCGACCCATGGCATCAACTATTCCCTGCTGCCGATTCCCGAAGCCAAGGGCAAAACGGCCGAGGGCACAGTGGCACCCCATCATGTGTGGGAGAAGTCGCCGGGCATCAGTGGCATGGCGTTCTATGACGGCGACCGGTTCAAGGCCTGGCAGCACAACCTGTTTATCGGTGCGCTGGTCAGCCAGGAGCTGATTCGCTTGCAGTTCGAGGGTGACAAGGTGGTTCACGAGGAACGCTTGTTGGGCGAATTGAAAGCGCGGATCCGCGATGTGCGGCAGGGGCCGGATGGCTTTCTGTATGTGCTGACGGATGAGGATGACGGTGTGTTGTATCGGGTGGGGCTGAATCAGGACTAAACGTGTGGGAGGGCGCTGTTAGCAGAGGTTGATCCAATTGATGCCCCGCGATCCAAGTGTGGGAGCTGGCTTGCCTGCGAAGGCGGTGTGTCAGGCGCTGAATCTGTTACTGCACCACCGCTTTCGCAGGCAAGCCAGCTCCCACATTGGATCTCACGCTGTCTGCAGAATCGGGGTTATAGCCCCAGCTCTGACAGGCCCGGATGCTCATCCGGGCGCCGCCCCAGCGGCCAATGGAATTTGCGCTCGCTTTCCTTGATCGGCATATCGTTGATGCAGGCAAAGCGGTTGGCCATCAAGCCGTTCTCATCGAATTCCCAGTTCTCATTGCCGTACGAGCGGAACCAGTTACCCGAATCATCGTGCCATTCATAGGCGTAGCGCACGGCGATGCGGTTATCGGTGAAGGCCCACAGTTCCTTGATCAGTCGATAATCCAGCTCCTTGGCCCATTTGCGGGTCAGGAACTGCTTGGCTTCTTCGCGGTTATGGGCAAATTCGGCGCGGTTACGCCAGTTCGTATCCAGGGTATAGGCCAGGGACACGCGCTGCGGGTCGCGGGAGTTCCAGCCGTCTTCGGCCAGACGGACTTTTTCGATGGCAGACGTGCGGGTAAACGGCGGCAGGGGCGGGCGGACTTCTTCTTGGGCTGACATGGGCGTCTCCTCAAAGCAATAAAGGTTGGGTCGAAAGTTGCCTGGGCTGTGGGTTCACAGTTGCAGTAAGGTTCGCGCCATGCATTGCGCATTATCGGCAGCTGTTGAATCACCCATGACCAGGGCAACGGTAATGGCGCCATCGATCAGGATCAGCAGTTGCGCGGCCTGCTGCTCCGGGTCGGGGGTGCCATGTGCTTGGCACAGTTCAAGTGCGTACTCGAACAGTTTGCGTTTATGGGCCTTGGCCAACAGGCGCACGGGGTCTTGGGCGTCACCGGTTTCACCGCTGGTGTTGATAAAGGCGCAGCCGCGAAAGTCTGCCGAGCCGAACCAGCCTTTGAGCGCGCTGAAAAGCTCCAGCAGGCGCTCGCCGCTGTCGTCGCGGCGTTCCACTTCGCTGCGCAGCCACTGCATCCAGCGTTCGTCGCGGCGTTGCAGGGCGGCCACCACCAACTCATCCTTGTTGGCGAAGTAGCGGTAGATACTTTTTCTCGACACACCGGCGGTTTTCACCAGTAAGTCCATGCCGGTGGCAGCGATGCCGTGGCGATAGATCAACTTCTCGGTGACGTCGAGGATAATGTCGCGGGTTTCATTCTGGGTTATATCGTTCATGTCGAGTACAGTAGAACGATCGTTCTTCATGGTCAACAGCGTTTTTTAAATTACCCACCGCGAGACCTGAGCAGCCTCATGGTGTAAGCTTTGGGCCTCTTCGGATTCGACCCATTGCGAGCCCTATGCCGTCGTTCTTCAAACGCTCCCTGTTGCCCAAGCTGCGCGGTTTTCCGTTGTCCAACGAGGCCATTGAGGTGCTGCCCAGCGCCGACGCCTATCGTCGCTGCCTGCTGGAGAAAATCGCCCAGGCCACGCGGCGTATCTACATCGTTGCGTTGTACTTGCAGCAGGACGAGGCGGGGCAGGAAATCTACGACGCACTACACGCCGCCAAGGCCGCACGGCCTGAACTGGAGATCGTGGTGATGGTGGATTGGCTGCGCGCCCAGCGCGGGTTGATCGGCGCGGGCAAGCAACCGGGCAACAGCGCCTGGTACCAGGCGATGACCCAGCGCCACGCTACCGAAGTGCCGGTGTACGGCGTGCCGGTGCAAACCCGCGAGCTGTTCGGCGTGTTGCATCTCAAGGGTTTCGTGATCGATGACAGCGTGCTGTACAGCGGCGCCAGCCTGAACAACGTGTACCTGCACAAGTTCGACAAATACCGCTTCGACCGTTACCACCTGATCCATAGCCAACCCTTGGCCGATTCGATGCAGCATCTGGTGGAGCACGGCCTGGTAGCGTCCAAGGCCGTGCATCGCCTGGACCTGCCGAACCCGCCCACCACCCGCAGCCTGCGCAACGATATCGGCGACCTGCGCAGCCGTCTCAAGCATGCGACCTACGACACCACAGCCGGGCAGTTGCCCAATGGCCATCTGTCGGTCAGCCCCTTGCTGGGCGTCGGCAAGAACAACCCGTTGAGCCGGGTGATCCTCGAACTGATCGCCAGCGCCCAGCAGCAACTGACCATCTGCACGCCGTATTTCAACCTGCCATTGCCGGTGACCCGTGAGATCAACCGCGCCCTGGCACGCGGCGTGAAGATCGACATCGTGGTGGGCGACAAGACTGCCAACGACTTCTACATTCCGCCCACCGAGCCTTTCAAGGTGATTGCGGCGTTGCCGTACTTGTACGAGATCAGCCTGCGGCGCTTTGCCAAGCGGCACCAGCCGATGATCAACAGCGGCCAGTTGAACCTGCACTTATGGCGCGACGGCGATAACACCTACCACCTCAAGGGCATGTGGGTGGATGAGCGCTACACCTTGCTCACCGGCAACAACCTCAACCCTCGGGCGTTTCGCCTCGACCTGGAAAACGGCTTGCTGATCGACGACCCTCAAGGCCAATGGCTGGAGCCGCGAAGCGCCGAGCTTGCGAATATTTTCCAGCACACCACGCGTATCCAGGGTTACCAGCAATTGCAGACACTGGTGGATTACCCGCCCGCTGTCGGCAAATTCCTGCGGCGTGTCAGCCGGGTGCGGATCGAGCGCTTGCTGTACCGCATTCTCTAGCCGAGCAACTTATCGGCAAAAAAACACCCGGGCCCTTGGACAGGGACTGGGTGTTTTTTTGTGCGCGGCCGTTAGTTCAAACCCAGCTTGCCGCGCAGGGTCGAGAGGTCTTCGGCCAGGGTATTGACCGGGCCGACCAAGGCCTTGCGGTCGTTGTCCTTGACCTTGTCATAGGTCTGGAAGCCGCCATCCTTGGTTTTATACTTGGCCAGGATCTTGTCGACGCTGGCAAAGTTTTTGTCGACCTTGGCCAGGAAGGCCTGGTCTTGCTGCCCGATCTGGCCACGAAACAGCTCGACGATTTTTTTCGCGCCGTCGATGTTGCCCTGGAAGTCGTACAGGTCGGTATGGCTGTAACGGTCTTCTTCACCGGAGATCTTGGTGGCCGCGACTTCTTCGAGCAACGCAGCAGCACCACCGACGACTTTCTCCGGCGGGAAAGTCAGGCCATCGACGCGGGTCTTGAGGTCATTCACATCGGCGTTGAGCTTGGCGGTCAGCGCTTGCAGGCCCTGGGTCGAGTTCTGCGAGAACAGCGCGTATTCAATGCGGTGAAAGCCGGTGAAGTCTTCGGCCGTCACGCCTTTTTCATGGTCGTCCACACGGGAGTCGATGGAGGCGTCGAGGTCGCTGAACAGCTCGGCGATCGGCTCAATGGACTCATAATGTACGCGAGTCGGCGCATAGAGCTTCTTGGCCGTGGCCAGGTCGCCCTTATTGATGGCGTCGGTGAACGCCTGGGTCTGGGTGACCAGTTCGCCGATTTCTTCGGTGACGTAGATCTTGTAATCCGACACCGGGCCCACCAGGTCCAACGGCGCAGTAGCGGCGAAGCTTGCCAGTGGCGAAAGGCTGAGTAACAACAACGCGATAGACGACTTCTTCATGGGAGACATTCCGCTCTGGTGTGTTTTAGGTCTTGGCAGGATTTTGAGAGTGCGTTGCCGCGAGCAGCGTGCGCCCGATGAAATCCTTAGGGCCGGTGACCCCGGGCAACGTGAAGAAATACCCGCCACCCACGGGCTTGAGGTACTCCTCCAGCGGCTCGCCGTTGAGTCGGGTTTGCACGCTGATAAAGCCTTTCTCCAGGTCAGCCTGGTAGCAGATGAACAACAAGCCCATGTCCAGTTGACCGTTTTTGTTGACGCCGTTGGAGTAGTTGAACGGCCGCCGCAGGATCAGGTTGGCCTGGGTCTGCGGGGTGCGCGGGTTGGCCAGGCGGATGTGGGCATCGAGCTTGGTCAACTTGCCTTCCGGGTCCTTGCTGTAGTCCGGGACCTGGGTTTCATGCTGGCCGTCCATGGGCGCGCCCGTGGGTTTGATACGGCCGATGATGCTTTCCTGTTCTTGCAGCGGGGTGCGATCCCAGCGCTCGACAAAGTTACGGATGATGCGCACGGCCTGGTAACTGCCATGGGCGGCCCAGGCCGGTTCGTCGCTGGTGGGCTGTACCCAGACGATTTGGTCCATGGCCTTGTCATCGTTGGAATTGGGGTTGGCCGAGCCATCGCGAAAGCCCAGGAAGTTGCGCGCACTCTGCGCCGGTTCGCCGGGCTTGGACGGTGCCTGGGGCGGCACGCTGCCTTCTTGCTTCCAGCGCACCAGCAGCAGGTCGGGCAGGTTTTTGACGATGTCACGCAGGGCGTGGATATTGGTGTCCGGCGTGTTGGAGCTGAACTGCAGGCTCAGGTCGCCATGGCACTGCGCGGGCTCCAGCGCATCGTTGGGGAAACCGACCATGCGACTCAGGCGCTTGGGTTTGGCCGCCGCGAGGCCGAAACGCTCATCGAACAACGACTCGCCGACCGACACGGTGATGGTCAGGTTATCCGGCGTGACCACCGGGCCGAGGATACCGGAATCGGTGGGCGGCAATTTCGGGTCGACCTGGGGCACGGTGCCGCCCGTCATCAGGAACGCGATGCGCTCATTCAGGGTGCGAAACAGGCGTTCCAGGTCTTCGCGGTCGCTGGCCAGTACATCGAACGCCACGACCATGCCGCAGGCCGGGCGCGGGGTGACGATGCCGCTTTGGTGCTTGCCGAAAAACGCCTGGTGGTCCTGGGTCTTGTCGCTGCGCGGGGCCGTGGTGACTTGCTCGGCCACTGCTGCCATCGCCGGGCAGGACAGGCTGCTGCCGGCAATCGCAGCGCCGGTGGCCGCCATGCCCAACAGGACGCGGCGACGTTGGAGGTCAAACTGTTCTGTATCACTCATGTATGCGGTCGTCTTCACTGCAGGCCGGAAAGGCCAAGGGCGGGGTCGATTCCATCGAGTGCAACGGCCAGTGCCTTGGCCTTGTCGGCGATCTGCTTGCGCTGATCGGCTGTAACCTTGTCGTAGGTTGGGTAGCGGTCATTCACCTTGAGCCCGTCGAGTTCGGTGTCGAAGGCGTTGAGCGCGCTGTCTATAGTGGGGAGCAGGTCGGCGGCGGACTTGTCCAGCAACGGGCGCATCAGGTCGACCACTTTGCGCGCTACCTGCAGATTGGCGGCAAAGCCGTTCAAATCGATGTGGCTGTAGCGTTCCTCTTCACCGCTCGCCGCACGCACGTCCGCCAGGCTATTGAGGACGCGCACCACAATGCTCACCAGTTGCTCCGGTGGCAGGGACTGGGCCAGTAACTGTTGCTTGAGCGTGGTGACGTCGGTAACCAGGCGCTGGGCGACCGGCGCCAGGCCATCGAGGCTGTGCTGCTGGAACAGGCTGTATTCGAGGCGGTGGAAGCCGCTGAAGGCGGGGTCCTGCTCGCGCTTTTCAAAGTAGTCGGCGCGGGCGTTGATCGCGTTATCCAATTCGGCCAGGCGTTGAGAGGCAGGCGCCAGGCGCTGATACGCCTCACGGGCCGGCACATACATGGCCTGCGCCTGGGCCAGATCACCGGCGGCGATGGCCTGTTGCAGCGCCGTTACGGCCTTGACCAGGGCACTGCCTTGGCCGCTCAGGTATACGCGAAACTCCGACAACGGGCCGATAAAGGCCACCATCGACGGCTTGGCCTTAGCCTGGGCGTCGGACTCTGCCGTGGGCGTGACATGCAAGGTGCCACGCGGGTTGCTCAACAGGCCACAGGTAATGGCGTAGTCGCCGGGCAACAGGTTGGCGTTGATCACCTGGCTCAGGCCTGGGGCAATATTTTCCCGTTCCTCGACCACCAGCACGCCGTCGAGGATTTCCCACTCCACCGCACGGTCGGAGCGGTTGATGATACGAAAGCTTGCGCGCCCGGCCGGCACGGTGAGGGCGTTGGGCTCGCAGGCGTGACTGTGAATCGTGACCGCGATTTCATTGTGGTTGGTCTGGCGCTTGGTCGCGGCCAATTGCGAGGCGTAGTAGAACAGGCCACCGGCGGCGATCATCACCACCACCGAGCCAGCCACGCCCCAGCGCAAGGCGCGGGACGGCGGGGCCGATTGAGGGGTTGGGTTGGACAAGAGACGGTCCTTACTGGCTGGAAACGGAAGAGGTGTTGGCAGCGGGCTGGCTAGGGGCCGAGGGCAGGAAGAACATCACCAGGGCCACCACCAGGTAAATCACATAGGCGCCCAGGGTGCTGACAGTCGGCGCCTCCTGGTAACCGAACATGCCGGCCAGTACCGAACCGAGCGGGCTGTCCATGGGCAATGCGGCACTGAAATCAAACAGCACGGTCTGCCAGTGATTCCAAACGCCGGCCTCATGCAGGGCCTGCACCGAGTTGGCGAGAATGCCGGCCGCCACCACCAGGATGAACAGGCCAGTCCAGCGGAAAAACGCGCCGAGGTTCAGGCGCATGCTGCCGGAATAGATCAGCAAACCCACGACAATGGCCAGGACCAGGCCGAGCAGGGCGCCAATCGGAGCGCCTGGACCCTCGCTCTGCTGGAACACGGCCAGCAAGAAGAACACCGTCTCCAGCCCTTCGCGGGCCACGGCGAAAAACACCATGGCAATCAGGGCGAACACCTGATGCCTGGAGCCGGCCAGCGCATGGTCGAGGGATTCATGCAGCGAGTGTTTAATCGAGCGCGCCACTTTGCGCATCCAGAACACCATGGAACTGAGGATGCCCACGGCCACCAACCCGACGACACCTTCAAACAATTCCTGCTGCTTTTGCGGGAATTCCGCACTGACCAATTCCAGGCCGCCGCCCACCAGCAGCGCCAGCGCTGCCGCAAGGAATACGCCGATCCAAACCGCAGGCATCCACTGGCCACGCCCGGTCTGTTGCAGGTAACTGGCGATGATGCCAACGATCAAGGCGGCTTCAATGCCTTCGCGCAGCATGATTAAAAAAGGAACGAGCATCGGGCACCCAGGCGCAACTAGTTAGGGAGCTAATTTGTAACATAATGATACTCATTGCTAAACAAGAAATATTGACCTTTGCTGAACGTGGGCTGAACAGTGGTGGCGAAGCGCAACCGCCCTTATGATGCAGGCCAACCACACCGCAGCCGGACAGCTCAACGCCCCATGTCGGAAAAAGACACCATCTCCATCCACCTCGTGCGCGAAGCGTTGTTGCACAGTTGCGCGCCGGGAGCCGCCACCGTTGAGGCATTGAGCAAAGTCGGGATTGCCCCGGCGTTGCTTGAGCAGCCCGACGCTCGCGTGGCGGCCACCGCCTATGCACGCCTGTGGCGTTTGCTGGCGCGGCGCAGGGACGATGAGTTCTTTGGCATGGACCCGCGCAAGCTCAAGTCCGGCAGCCTGGCGTTCCTGTGTCGCGCCGCCATGGCACAACCCAGCCTGGCGGCGGGCCTGGAAACCGGCTTGGGGTTTCTCTCACTGATGCTGGAGCACCTGCCAGCCCAGCTGGTGCGCCAACAGAGCCTGGCGGAGATCGTCCTGCTCGAACCTGAGCATGAACCCAAGCGTGCGTTTACCTACTTCACCTACTGGATGATCGTCCACGGCGTCGCCTGCTGGCTGGCGGGGCGGCGTATTCCGATCCTCGCCATTGAGCTGCGTTGCGCGCAGCCGGACTTCTGTGACGATTATCAGGTGATGTTCTCTGACAACCTGCGCTTTGATCGACCACGCACCCGCATGATCTTTTCCGCCGATTGCCTGGACCTGTCGATCAAGCGCAGCCCGCAGGAGCTCCAACGCTTCCTGGCCCATGCACCGGCTAACATTCTGGTCAAATATCGCGACCCCGAAAGCCTCGCCACGCGCATCAAGCACGACCTTCGGCAGATGCCCCCCGACACCTGGCCGGAAACCGAGGCTCTTGCCGCCAGGTTGTGTATTTCTGCGTCCACACTACGCCGCCGCCTGGCGGAAGAAGGGCAGACCTATCAGGGCCTCAAGGACAGCGTGCGCAAGGAGTTGGCGATTGTATGGCTGGCTGAACCGCAGATCAGTTTTGCCGAAATTGCCACGCGGCTGGGGTTTGCCGATGCGAGTTCGTTCTACAAGGCGTTTCGTAAGTGGGTGGGATCGAATCCGGGGCATTATCGGAGTTTGATTTTGAGCGAGACGAGTCGCCTCTAACTTCCACCCTGCGGGATTAGGATGTTTCTCACTTGATCGTTCCCACGCTCTGCGTGGGACGATCGGTGGCAAAAAAAAGCCCCACGACCGAATGGACCGCAGGGCTAAAAATTGGCTGGATGCGACCAACCAAAGGAGCTCTTTACCTCACTTGCTGCTGGCAACCACCGTATCCGGCTGCCAGCCACCACCCAACGCCTTGTAGATCGCCACAATGCCGCGATACAGGTCCACTTCGGCCTGGGCTTGGGAGTCTTCGGCGGCCAGGCGTTCGCGCTGGGCGTCGAGCAGTACCAGGAAGTCCACGGTGCCTTCGCGGTAGCGGATCGCGGCGAGGTCGGCGGCGGCGCGGCTGGATTCGCTTTGGCGGATCAGCGAGACCAGGCGTTGCTGGCGCTTGCCGTAATCGCTGAAGGCGTTCTCGGACTCTTCCAGCGCCAGCAGCACTTGCTGTTCATAGGTTGCCAAGGCGCCATCGGCTTCGGCATTCGCACCGCGCAAACGCGCACGCACGCTGCCTAGGTCAAACGCGGCCCAGGTGATGCTCGGGCCCAGGGACCAGGCATTCGCCGCGGCCGAGCCGATCTGCGAACCGCGCCCGGCAGTGAAGCCGAGGAAGCCGCTGAGGCTCACCCGTGGGAACAGGTCGGCCTTGGCCACGCCGATACGTGCGGTGGCGGCGGCCAGTTTGCGTTCGGCGCTGAGGATGTCCGGGCGCCGTTGCAGCAGTTGCCCCGGGTCGCCAATCGGCAACGCCTTGGCAATCGCTGGCAGGTCTTTCGGGCTCAGGTCCACGCTCAGCTTGTCGGGGCGCTGGCCGAGGAGGGTGGCGATGCGGTTGCGCTCGCGCACTTGTTCGGCCTGCAGTTGCGGCACGCTGGCTTCAACCGCTGCCAGGTGGGCGTCGGCGCGTTCGACGTCGAGCTGATCACCCACGCCGGCGTCGCGCAGGCTGACGGTGATGGTGCGCGATTCCTGCTGGTTCTTCAGGTTGTCCAGGGCGATGCGTTCACGCAGTTGCGCGCCGCGCAGTTGACCGTAAGCATCCACCAGTTCGGCAATCATGGTGACTTGCAGTTGGTACAGGTCGGCTTCGGCGACTTGTTGGTCGGCGTCGCTGGCTTCCAGGTTGCGACGGATACGCCCGAACAAATCCACTTCCCAGGCCATGTCCAGGCCCAGGTCGTAGCGCTCGCTGTTGACACGCTTGGTGGTCTGCCCTGGAATCTGGCCCTTGCCCACATCGCTGCTGGCCCGGGAGGTGACCACCGGCATGATATCGTTGGCCGCATCATCACGGATGGCCCGTGCCGCCCGCAGACGGGCGAAGGCCACGCGCAAATCACGGTTGCCGCTCAGGGACTGGGTCACCAACTGGTTGAGGGTCGGGTCGTCAAACTGCTGCCACCAGATGCCTTCGTATTTGGCGTGGTCGTAGCTTTTGGTGTCGGCGGCGGCCGTGATGTTGGCCGCCTCCAGTTGCTGGGTCTTGTAGTCCGGGCCTACGGCACAGGCGGCGAGCGCCAGTACCAGCAGGCTCGGCAGGAATATTTTCACACTCATTGCTGTGTCTCCAGCTTCAAGGCCTTGGCCGCTTTGCGCGCTTCACTGCGCTCGACATAGCGACGGATCAGTACGTAGAACACTGGCGTCAGCAACAGACCGAAGAAGGTCACACCGATCATCCCGGAGAACACCGCCACGCCCATGGCATGGCGCATCTCGGCACCGGCACCGCTGGAGAGCACCAACGGCACCACACCCATGATGAACGCGAATGAGGTCATCAGGATCGGCCGCAGACGCAGGCGGCAGGCTTCCAGTACCGCAGCGAGCGGGTCGAGGCCTTCCTGCTGTTTATCCTTGGCGAACTCGACGATCAGGATCGCGTTCTTGCACGCCAGGCCCACCAGTACGATCAGGCCGATCTGGGTGAAGATATTGTTGTCGCCGCCCGAGATGATCACCCCGGTAATGGCCGACAGCAGCGTCATCGGTACGATCAGGATCACCGCCAGTGGCAGGCTCCAGCTTTCGTATTGGGCCGCGAGCACCAGGAACGCCAGCAGTACGCAGAGCGGGAACACGAACAGCGCGGTATTGCCTGAGAGGATTTGCTGATAGGTCAGGTCGGTCCACTCGTAGGTCATGCCGTTGGGCAGTTCATCTTTGAGCAGTTTTTCAATCGCGGCCTGGGCCTGGCCAGAGCTGTAGCCCGGCGCGGCGTTGCCGTTGATTTCTGCGGTGATGAAGCCGTTGTAGTGCATCACGCGGTCCGGGCCCGAGGTGTCGCTGACCTTGATAAAGGTCGCCAGGGGGATCATCTCGCCTCTGTTATTGCGCACTTTCAGCTGGCCGATCTGGTCGGAGTCCTGGCGGAACTGTTGCTCAGCCTGCACGTTGACCTGATAGGTGCGCCCGAAGCGGTTAAAGTCGTTGGCATACAACGAGCCCAGGTAGACCTGCAGGGTGTCGAAGATGTCACTGATCGCCACGCCGTGGGTCTTGGCCTTTTCGCGGTCGATAGCCGCGTCCACTTGCGGCACGTTGACCGTGTAGCTGGTGAACAGGCCGAACAGTTCAGGCACGCTGTGGCTCTTGGCAATCACGTTCTGCACTTCTTTATACAGCTCGTCATAGCCGAGGTTGCCACGGTCTTCGATCTGCAGACGGAAGCCCCCGATGGTGCCCAGGCCTTGTACCGGCGGCGGCGGGAAGATCGCCATGTAGGCTTCTTCGATATTGGCGTATTGGCCGTTCAGTGCACCGGCAATCGCACCGGCAGACATGCTTGGGTCTTTACGCTCATCGAAGGGCTTCAAGGTCACGAACACGATGCCGCTGTTCGGGCTGTTGGTGAACCCGTTGATCGACAGGCCGGGGAAGGCAATTGCAGCTTCCACGCCGGGTTGTTTCAGGGCGATCTCCGACATGCGCTTCATCACGTTTTCGGTACGGTCCAGGCTCGCGGCGTCGGGCAGTTGGGCGAAGGCCACCAGGTATTGCTTGTCCTGGGCCGGGACGAAACCGGTCGGCGTGTGGGCAAACCCGAAGAACGTCAGCACCATCAAACCTGCGTAGACGAACAACGCAATACCGCTGCCGCGAATCACTCGGCGCACGGTGCCTACGTAGCCATGGCTGGCCTTTTCGAAAAAGCGGTTGAAGGGACGGAACAGCCAGCCGCCGAAGACCTTGTCGAGGAACTTCGAGAACCGATCCTTCGGCGCGTCGTGACCGCGCAGCAACACAGCGGCCAGTGCAGGAGACAGGGTCAGGGAGTTGAACGCCGAGATCACGGTTGAGATCGCGATGGTCAAGGCGAACTGCTTGTAGAACTGCCCGGTCAAGCCACTGATAAAGGCGGCCGGAATGAACACCGCACACAGCACCAGCGCCGTGGCGATGATGGGGCCGGTCACTTCACTCATGGCTTTTTCGGTCGCCGGGAAGGGCTCCAGACCCAGCTCGATATTACGCTCGACGTTCTCCACCACCACGATGGCGTCGTCCACCACGATACCGATGGCCAGTACCAGGCCAAACAGTGACAGGGCGTTGAGTGAGAACCCGAACAGGTGCATCACCGCAAACGTACCGATCAACGATACCGGCACCGCCACCAAGGGGATGATCGAGGCGCGCCACGTCTGCAGGAACAGGATCACCACCAGCACCACGAGGATCAGTGCTTCAAACAGGGTATGCACCACCGCTTCGATGGAACCGCGTACGAAGATGGTCGGGTCATAGGCAATGCGATAATCCATGCCCGCCGGAAAGCTCTTTTTCAGCTCGGCCATCTTGCTGCGCACATCGTTGGAGATGTCGATGGCATTGGAGCCGGGACGCTGGAAAATCGGAATCGCGACGGCGGGCTGGTTATCGATCAGCGAGCGCAGCGCGTATTGGCTGGAACCCAGCTCGACCCTGGCGATGTCCTTGAGGCGCGTGATTTCACCGTTGGCACCCGCGCGAATCACGATGTTCTCGAACTCTTCTTCAGTGACCAGGCGGCCCTGGGTATTGACCGACAACTGGAAGCTGGTGTCGCTCGGCGCGGGCTGGGCGCCCAGGGCACCGGCAGCCACCTGGCGGTTCTGCTCGCGGATCGCTGTGACCACGTCGGTCGCCGTCAGGTTGCGCGAAGCGGTTTTGTTCGGGTCGAGCCAGACGCGCAGAGAGTAGTCGCCCATGCCGAACAACTGCACGTCACCGACGCCGCCCAGGCGGGCCAGTTCATCCTTGATATTGAGGATCGCGTAGTTGGACAGGTACAGCATGTCGTAACGCTGATCCGGGGAGGTCAAGTGCACCACCATGGTCAGGTCGGGGGAGGCCTTGTCCACGGTAATACCGATGCGCGTCACTTCCTCTGGCAGCTTGGGCTGGGTGCGCGTCACACGGTTTTGCACCTGCACCTGCGCGTTGTCCAGGTCGGTGCCCAGGGCGAAGGTGATGGTCAGGGTCAGCTTGCCGTCGGCAGTGGACTGCGAGGACATGTACAGCATGTTCTCGACGCCAGTGATGGCTTGCTCCAACGGCGCGGCCACGGTTTCACCGATGACTTTGGGGTTGGCCCCCGGGAAGTTGGCGCGCACCACCACGGTCGGCGGCACCACTTCCGGGTATTCGCTGATCGGCAACTGGAACAGCGAGATCGCACCGGCGATCAGGATCAACAGCGACAGCACCGCTGCGAAGATCGGCCTTGATATGAAGAACTTGGAAAAATTCATCTTGAGTATCCCTTAACCGCGTGGAGTCGCGACGCTTGCGAGCTTGGGCGCGGGTTTTTCCGGCGCCACTTGCTCCAGGTTGCTGGCTTCAAGCGCTTGTCGTTGTTGGGCCAAGGCGGCGAGGGTTTCCTTGCTGGCCATCGGGATGGTTTCCGGCGCGACCGGCGAGCCTGGGCGCACACGTTGCAGGCCCTTGACGATCACGGTGTCGTCCTTGGTCAGGCCACTGCGCACGATGCGTAAACCTTCGATTTTCGGCCCCAGTTCCACCGCGCGATAAGCCGGCTTGTCGCCGTCCATCACCAGTACGAATTTCTTGCCCAGGTCGGTGCCGACCGCTTCGTCATTGATCAACACGGCCGAATAGGTGCCGCTGCCGACCAGCTTCAAGCGCGCATACAGGCCAGGGGTGTATTCGCCCTTGCTGTTGTCGAACACCGCACGGCCACGGATGGTGCCAGTGGCCGGGTTGACCTGGTTGTCGACGAAGTTCATCTGGCCCAGGTGCGGGTTGCCGGTTTCGTTGGACAGCCCCAGGTACACAGGGGTGGTTGCGCCACGCCGGCCTTCGCGGGCCAGTTCGGTGTACTTGAGGAACACGCGCTCATCGGCGTCGAAGTAGGCGTAGACCTTATCGGTGGAGACCACGCTGGTGAGTGCAGTGGTATCGGCGGTCACCAGGTTGCCGGCGGTGATTTCGGCACGGCTGACGCGGCCACTGATGGGCGAGGTCACGCGGGTGAAGCTCAGGTTCAGCTTGGCCAGGTCCAACTGCGCCTGGATCCCGGCCATGGCCGCGCGGGCTTCCTGGGCGGCGGTGGTGCGCGAGTCAGCCAGTTCGGCGGAGATCGCATTGCTCTGGCGCAGGCGCTCGCCACGTTGCGCTTCGTTTTCACTGCGGGTGGCGGCGGCTTTCGTTTGTGCAAGCTGGGCTTCGAGGCGGCGCACTTCGGCCTGGAACGGGCGAGGGTCGATCTGGAACAGCAGGTCGCCTTTCTTCACCAGCGCGCCTTCGGTGAACGCCACCTGGTCAATCTGGCCGGACACTCGCGGACGAATCTGCACGGTTTCCGGCGCTTCAAGGCGCCCGGTGAACTCGTCCCATTCGTTGACCGGTTGTTCTAACACCTTGGCCACGCTGACCTTGGCAGGAGGCATGGCGGCCGCTTGTTCCGGGGACTTGCCGCACGCGCTCATCACCACCACGGCCAAGATCGCCAAGGGGAAGCGCAAATGTTTAAGTGACTGTTCCATGAGGTGCATCCGCCAATGTATTTGAGATGGGCGGATCATGCGCGGGGAGGTGCTAGGTCACGAATCGAATGAAGCAAAGGTAACTATCATTCGGAATGATATAAGCGCGGAGTCAGCCCTCTAGCATGGGGGTTTTGTTAGGGAGCTATCAATGTGATTGATGACAAAAGACTGTTGCTCAGGGTGCAAGGAACTTTCCCAGCAACGCGAGGGCGCATCACGGCGCCTCAAACGCCTCGCCCAGAAAGTCGATCAAGGACCGCACCGACGGCATCAGCCCACGCCTGGAAGGGAACACGGCGGTGATCACGCCTTCAGCGGGTTGCCATTCAGGCAATACGGCAATCAGGCGGCCATCGGCCAGTTCGTCTTTCACGACGACCTGCGGTAGGTTGGCGATGCCCACGCCCGCCAGTGCTGCGTTTTTCAGGGTGGACATGTCATCACTGACCAGGCGTGGCGTGTGTACTACCTGCGCCGTGGCGCCGTCCGGCCCGGTCAGGTCCCACAGGTACTGAAGCAACGGGTTGCCCCAATGGATAGTCGCCAGCCCGGCAAGGTCAGCTGGTAGCGAGGGCAGGGGAGCACCCTGCAAAAAAGTCGCGCTCGCCACCAGCACCTGAGGACTTTTAGCCAATACCTTCATGACCAGCTCACTGCTTTCCAGCGGCGGGAAACACAGGTTCAAGGCCATGTCATAGCCTTCGCTGATGATGTCGACCTTGCGGTTGAAACTCTTCACGTTCAGTTCGACGCTGGCGCATTGCGCCATGAATTGGGCCAGCATCGGCGCCACCCAATAGTTGAGCAGCGCAGTGGTGCAGCTCAAGCGGATCACGCCGCGCGGCTCTGATTTGTTGAAAGCAATCACATCTTCGGCCGACTCGGCCTCGGCAATCATCGCCACGCAGTGGCGGTAGTAGGCCTGGCCGATATCGGTGACTTGGAACTGGCGCGTCGAGCGCTGTATCAGTCGTGCCCCCAGCCTGGCTTCAAGCTGGCTGACTCTGCGGCTCAAGGTCGATTTGGGCAGGTTCAGCGCACGGCCCGCCGCCGCAAAGCCGCCGTGCTCGACCACCTTGGCGTAGAGGAAGAGTTCGTTGAGGTCGAACATGGGCAGTGTTCCATTTTTGAGATGCCCAAGCTTAATCCAAATCAGCCCTCACGTTGAGCGAATGTCAGCGCACTACTGACCAGTGCGTCAGTTCAGCGTATGACTGATATCCCGCAGGCGCGCGTCGCTCAGGTTGCCGGTGGAGGCCAACAGGTGCAACTGGGCCATCAGGATCGCATAACGTTGTTGGGCCAGGCGTTGCTGGGTATCGGTGACTTTCTGTTGGGCATCCAGTACATCGGTGTTGATACGCGAGCCGGCTTCGAAGCCGTGGGTCACGGCGCCAAGGTTGATCTGGCTGGAGTTCAAGGCCTGCTTGAGTGCCTGATATTGGCTCATGCCGTTGGTGACTTGCAGGTAGGCCTGACGTGCCCATGCGGGCCAGGTGC
The DNA here is from genome assembly GCF_029960685.1 of Pseudomonas sp. AL10. Lineage (NCBI taxonomy): Bacteria > Pseudomonadati > Pseudomonadota > Gammaproteobacteria > Pseudomonadales > Pseudomonadaceae > Pseudomonas > Pseudomonas sp. AL10. Next base: position 12,840 of record NZ_JASBQZ010000029.1, on the reverse strand, counting down.
GCCTGGTCGGAGAAACCGCCGTCGGCAGCGTCGTCTGACTTAATGTCAGATAAATCCAGTATGTTGTGGCTAAGACGTACATTTTGGTGACTAAGGCCCTAACTCAGGGAGTTATCGGCTTGATAGGCGTTGCTGCTAATTCTATAATTTTGGGCACTAACTGGCGCAACAAGGGATAAGTACAGGTTATGTTGGATTTAAGCTTCAGCAAGCCGAGCGAAGTCGTCAAGCGCCTCTGTGATCGCTTGCGCACAGAGCGCTTGGCGCTGGACATGACACAAGCCGAACTGGCCGGGCGCGCTGGCATTGGCACCAACACCGTGTCCAACCTTGAAGCCGGGCGAAATGTGGGGTTCGAGAACGTCGTTCGGGTGGCCATAGCGCTTGGCCGAACCAAGGAGCTCGAAGGCCTGTTTCTGCCTAAGCTAGACAGCATCGAGGATATTCGGCGCTACGAAAACAGCGCCAATCGTCTGCGCACAAAGAGGAAGCCCGGCAATGCTTGAGCAGGTAAATGTCTTCTACGAAGGCTGGGGCGAGCGATGGCAATGGGGCTCGCTGGTCTCCACCACCGCCTTGACCGGTCGCCCGCTGATCGTGTTCGAGTACAGTAACGAAGCCAGACAAAAGGGTTTGGAACTGTGCTCATACATGCTGCCGTTGGAGGGGGCTCAGTTGCGTAGAGATTTTCCAGACCACCAACTGCATTTGCCAGGGCCTATCTACGATGCGTTGCCGGATGGCTGGGGCATGTTGTTGATGGACCGCATGTTCAGGCGCCGAGGGCTCACCACGGCGCGCATCGGACCACTGGAGCGGCTGGCGTACATCGGTAGCAACGCGATGGGCGCCATGACGTTTGAGCCCGTGGCGCCCGAAGGGCAGGCGTCTGAAGCCCACATCCCGCTGGAACAGCTTGCCGCCCAGGTGCAGCAAGTACTCCACGGAGACGGGGGCGAGTTCCTGCACACGTTGCTGCTGGTGGGTGGCTCGCCTCAAGGAGCACGGCCCAAGGCCCTCGTGTATCGCGACCCCGTAACCGGTGGTTTTACCACCGCCGTCACGCCAGGCTTTGAAGCGTGGTTGATCAAGTTCCCTGCCAAAGAAGAGCATGCCGAGGTATGTGCCATCGAAATGGTCTACGCCGAATGCCTGCGCTTGTGCGGTATAGACACCCCCGACACGCAGTACTTCAGTCTGCCTGATGGGTTGGCAGCGTTTGCCAGTAAGCGATTTGACCGACGCGATGGTCTGCGCGTCCCGATGCAAAGCCTCGCGGCGTTTACGGGCGCCAATTACCGCTCCCCGGGAGTGCTGGACTACGTCAACTTCCTGCGGGCAACGCAGATGTGTACAAATGACGTGCGCGAGATGGCGCGGGCCTTCGAACGTGCCGTCTTCAATGTGGCGTTCAACAACAGAGACGATCACCCCAAGAACTTTGCCTACATCATGTCGCAAGGCGGTCAGTGGAGATTATCGCCGGCTTACGACGTGACCTTCTGCGAGGGGCCAGGTGGTTATCACCAGATGGATGTGATGGGAGAAGCCCTGTCGATTTCCCGCACACAACTGCTTCGACTCGCCGAGGAGGCCGAGGTGCCACCGGACGTGGCTGGCAGCATGATTGATGGCATTTGCGAGGTGGCGCGCCGGTTTTCGGCGATCGCTGAGAACTTATACCCTCAGGATATTACGCGAGACACCTTGCGCCTGATTCAGGGCCGCATTGATGAGAACGTAGCTCGGCTAGTTCAGGGGCGTGCGGGGCGAGAGGCGTCAGGCTGAACAGTCGGAGCAACGCCTGCTAGAGGTTATTCGCGTCGTCAGAAACATTTTTGGCGGGGCTCTGGTGTTCAAAATTCGAAAAACCGCTATATGCATAGGTATCTACACAACTTCGGCATGACGCCGAGCCTGTGGCGAGGGAGCTTGCTCCCGCGACGGCCTGACAGCCGACATCTACCTGACACCCTAACGATCCAACTGTGGGAGCTGGCTTGCCTGCGAAGACGGCCTCACAGTCGACACCGTTACACTGAGTACATATCCATTCCTGCGGTAACGGCCACTTAGGGTTCCGCTCTGACAGCGGCTCACTTTTGAAAAGAGCCCAAAGGTAAGCAAAAGGCTCTTGCCCTACTACTCGGCACCTCGCTTGGGCTCGGTGTGCCCGTAATCCGCCAGCGTGGTTTAACGGGGCGCTTAAGATCAAGATCAAAAGCAGATCAAGAGCGGCTCGCTTCGCGTCGTGGTTACCGTTGGGTGTAGTCACTCAAGGTAGGGAATTAATGGCCTTTATGACCGCATCGGCGATGGTCTTTGTAATAAGCCGACGCTGACGGTGATCAATCTTTGGGCTCAGCCATGTGGGCAGGCTGTTCAGCACGGGCAGAATCGCCGTGAGCGCGCCCTCGCGCAACGGCCCGCCGGGCTGATGGCCCAGTTGGCCGACCACCTTCATGAGTTCCGACTCATAGGCTAGCCTCAATCGCTCAACGCTCGCTTGCATCGGGGCGCCCAGGCAATTGGCATCCATGACCGCCAACTTGAAGTGCCCGGTCATCTGTTCATGCAATTGAAGATGGCCTTCGATCAGCTTTGCCAGGCGTTGCGCGGCCGTCAATCTACGGGTGTTGATCCGATCGACGTGCGACAACAGCGCCTGATACAGCTCTGTCAGCCACTCAAACAGCATGGCTTCCTTGCTCTCTACATGGTGATAAATCGCGCCCGGGCTGATGCCAACATGCGCGGCCAATTCGCGCATGCTGACCTGGCTGAAACTACGCTCCTTGAACAGCTCCAGGGCTCTGCGCTGGAACTCCGAGCGGCTGAGCGGGGGAGCCATACGCCCGTGAGTCATGTGTCGAGTGCCTGCTGTTTGGCAATTTCCTGGTTGCGCAGAATGAACCGCTGCAACTTGCCACTGGGGGTCTTGGGCAGTTGCTCAACGAACTCGATTTCCCGTGGGTATGCATGCGCAGCCAGGCGCTGTCGGACATGCAGGCGCAAGACTTCCGCCAACTCGACACTGGGCAGGTACTCACGGTTGAGCACGACAAACGCTTTGATCAGCTCGGTACGTTGCGGGTCGGGTTTGCCGATCACCGCGGTTTCGATCACTGCCGGATGTTCGATGAGCGCGCTCTCTACATCGAAAGGCCCCACGCGGTAGCCGGACGTGGTGATCACATCGTCGTTACGGCCGACAAAGCTGATACTGCCGTCCTCATTGAGCTCCACGATATCGCCGCTCAAGTAGTAACGGCCCACAAACGCCTTGGTGGGCATGTGAAGGTAGCCATTGAACCAGCACAGGGGCGAGCGCTCGCGATCCACCGCCAGTACGCCCGGCTGGCCTGTCGGTAATTCCCGCTGCGCATCGTCCAGCACGACAATCCGGTACCCCGGCACCGCATAACCGGCAGAACCCTCACGTACCTGATGGCGTAACCCATGGTGATTGCATAACACCATGCCGATTTCGGTTTGGCCGTAATGGTCGTGAATGACCACGCCGAGCTGTTCGGCGAACCAACGGATGACTTGCGGGTTGAGCGGTTCGCCGGCGCTGCTGACGATACGCAGTTGGCCACGCACCGCGTCGGCGAACTCGGCCCCGGCATCTATCAGCAGGCGAAAGGCCGTAGGCGAGCCGGCCAGGTTGCTGATCCCGTACTTGGCGATAATCCGGCTGGTGCTTTGCACGGTGAAAGGGCCGTCATGGAACAGCGTGGCCCGGCCGCATGCCAGTGGCCCGGTCACGGCGTAATACAAGCCATAGGCCCAGCCGGGGTCGGCGAGGTTCCAGAAACGGTCGTCTTCGCGCAGGTCGATTGAATCGCGCATATAACTTTTGAAGGCTAGGATGGCGCTCACAGGCACCTCCAGCGGCTTGGCCGGCCCTGTGGTGCCCGAGGTGCACATCAGCAGGAACGGCGCACGGGCGTCCAGCAGCTCAGGTGTGCAGTCGGGTTGTTGATGCTCCAGCACATCCCAAAACGCGTAGTCGCTGGGGCGCTGTGAGGTGGCGTCGGTCACGATGACGTGGGGGCAGTCGAGGAGCTCGTCCAGCTTGGGACGGTTGTGGGCGTCGGTCACGATCCAGCGCGCGTTGGAACAGTCCAGTCGCTGTTCAATGGCCTTGGGCCCGAATGCGGTAAAGAGCGGTTGGTAGACCGCCCCGATGCGCCAGGTTCCCAGGATGGCGATCACCAGTTCAACCGTGCGTGGCATCAGGCCGGCGACCCGATCCCCCGGCTGCACGCCATGGGCCCGCAGGAAGTTGCCGAAACGCGCCGCGTGCGCCTGCAGTTCGCTGAAGGTGTACTGCGTGGCGCGGCCATCGTACGTTTCGCAATACAACGCCACGGCATGGCCATCGGCGTGCCGGTCGCAGCATTCAATGCAGGCATTCAAGGCGCCGGGTTCGCCGCGCAAGTCCTGGGCAGCCAGCTGTAGATAATCGAAGGATGAGACTGCTGAGTCGTAATCGCGCATAACGTACCTGATTATTATTGTTGGAATATGACCTGTGCCCACGCAGGCTGCGCGGGCGCCTGGATGTCGCTAGTGGTCCATCATCTGGGCCGCTTGCTGGGTCGCGTGGCTGGTCCGCGTGGCCAGCTTACGCACTTCATCGGCGACCACCGCAAACCCGCGACCGGCTTCGCCAGCTCGCGCCGCTTCAATGGCGGCATTCAATGCCAACAGGTTGGTCTGGCTGGCAATGCCCTGGATCGTGGCGACAATCTGCGTCAGCTTGGTGAGGGTTTCCTGCATCACCTGGTGTTGTTGCGCCTGCGCCTCGCGCATCGCACTTTCTTCATGGTGGGCATGGATATCGGTGATGGCACCCACCACCCGTTGCGGCGAGCCGTCCGGTGCGCGGCGGGTTTGCCCCCGGCCGCGAAACCAACGGTGAGTGCCATTGGTGTGTTTGAGTCGATACTCCACATCGAATGGGGTCTTGCCGCTGCGGTCGTCCACATGGGCGACGAACGCGCCGATGGCTCGTGCGCTATCCTCGGGATGCAAGCGCGAGGTCCAGCTTTCCAGGGTGTTGGGGAACTCTTCCACCGTGTTGCAGCCCAGCAGCCGGCGCATCTGCGAAGACCACCAAATGGTATTGTTCGGGTTCGCCGGGTCGCCGGCCACCACCTCGATATCCCAGAGCCCGTCGTGCAGCATTTCTCGGGAAATGTCGAAACGTGTGGCCGCCAGTTCGAGCGCCTCGTGGTGCAGGTACTGTTCATGAATGTCACGCACGGTTCCCCCCATGGCAAGCGCTGTGCCCTGCGCATCGCGTCGGGCGGCTCCGCTGATCCGGCACCAGCGATAGTCATTGCCGAGTGCCGACTTCATCCGCACGTCGAGCGCAAAGGCCGTACGCCCGCTGCGATCGGCAAGGTGCCGGGCGAGCGCCTTCCGATGCGCTGGCTGGTCATCCGGATGCAGTTGTTCGCTCCAGCCGCCAAACTGGTCAATCGCCTGGGCCAGGTTCGACGCAGACGCAGACCCCGTCCACGTCATCGCAGCACCCGGGGCGGGGGCGGCGGCGCCATCCAGTTCCAGCTCCCAGAACCGTTCACCTGCACCCTGTGTGATCAGGGTCCAGCGCGCCTCCCACTGCCGCACCAGCTGGTCACGGCGGGCCAGGCGCTCCTCCAACTGGCGGATTTCCAACGTCAGCGCGCGGGACTGCTCTTTGAGGGTTCGCCGTTCTTGCAGCAGTTGTTCGACGCTTGCCAGGATGCGGCGTAACAACGGGTGGCTTGACGACAGCGGTGTGCCTGGCTGGTCAGGCTGCTCCAGTCGGTCGGCGAGCGGCGCCAATACGCAGCGGGTGGTTCGGTTGAAAAAGAGCATGGGGCACCTCTACCTCGGTCAAATAGGGTCAGCCTGCAAGGACGGCGTCGGCGCCGATAAGGCCTGGGAGTCAAAGATTGCTGCCCCCGGCAGGGCTTGCCAGGCCGAGGGGCCGGCGGCGATTTCCTGAGTACTCAGCAAGCAGTTGTCGAGTGCGCGCTGCAGCGCTTGGGTGTCCAGGCCCTGGCCGATAAAGACCAGCTCCTGCCGGCAATCGCCGACAATGCTGTCCCACTTGGCCATGATGCTCTGCAACCGATATTCATCCTGCGGCCATTGCGACTGCTCGATGAAGTTCCACCAGTGCCCGACGTAGTCCCACTGGAACTGACTGCCGCTTTGCACCAGCAGGCCGGTTTCCAAGTGCCTGCTGGCGAGCCAGAAGTAACCTTTGCTGCGCAACAGGCGCCCGTTGTGCCAGGGCTGCTGGAGAAAATCGAGCAATCGCTGCGGGTGAAACGGGGCACGCTCGCGGTACACCCAGGAGGTCACGCCATAGGTGTCCGACTCAGAGGCCGGCGTGTCGTCGGCCTGCATTTTTTTCATCCAGCCGGGCGAGGCCGCGAGGCTAGGTAAATCAAACAGGTGGGTACCGAGTATTGCGGATAACTCCACGTTATCCTGAGCCATCGGCATGATCCGCGCGCTCGGGTTAAGGCCGGCGAGGATCGCGTGCACGGCCTGGTAGCCGGGCTCGTCGATCAGGTCCAGTTTGTTGACGAGAATGACGTTGGCGTATTCCACTTGCTCGATCAGCAGGTCGGTCAGATGGCGCGTGGGTGCGTCGTCGCGGGCCACGATGCCCGGCGATTCGAGCAATGCTTCAAAGCGACTGCCATCGACCACCGTCACCAAGGTGTCAAGCCGCGCCAGTTCGCTGAGGCTGAAGCCCTGCGCGTCGAGGAAGGCGAACGTCTCGGCTACCGGCATCGGCTCGGAGATCCCCGTGGACTCAATCAGCAAGTAGTCGAAACGTTGCTGGCGTGCCAGGGCGCTGATCTGCTCGAGCAAGTCGGCGCGCAGCGTGCAGCAGATGCAGCCATTGCTCATCTCGATCAACTCATCGCGGCCCCGGTGCAGCGCCACGTCGCGCTGCACCTGCTCGGCATCGATGTTGATCTCGCTCATATCATTGACGATGACCGCCACGCGCAGGCCGTCGCGATTGCGCAGGATATGGTTGAGCAGGGTGGTTTTGCCGGCGCCGAGGAAGCCGGAAAGCACCGTCACCGGCAGTCGGCCTGTCAAGGCGCCGTCCATCATGCGTTCACCGTGCCATCGGCGTGGTCCAGGTAGCTTTCGAACAGGTCGACCACCACGAAGCCATCATCTGCTGCGTCGCCCCAGAGATCTTTCACGCGAAACTCGACGTGATAGGTCGGCTGATGCGCCGCGCTCAGATCACCGTGGCCGATCGCGTCAGGGAAGGGCCACTTTTGCGCGGTGCGGTGCACCACCACGCCTTCTTTGCCGCGTACGTAGGCCGGCATGCGGGTATGCCCGGCCACATACTCGTCTCGCACCACCACCCGGTCGCCCACCTCAAAGGGCGCGCGGCCGCTGATCGCTGGGCGCCCACTGGCATGCGCGGGGTTCGCCAACTTGAAGTGCGAACCCAGGGCCTGATCGAGTTCCGCCTGGGTGATCACTCCGGTTTCGACCAGCAGGGTGGCGGTGGCGATGACATAGCGTTCGTAGTATTGGGTACCGACATGTTGGCGCACATCCAGGCGCTCGACGGCGTGGCGCACTTCGTCCACGCTGAACTTTTTCAAGTGATCGGCGCCGACAAACATCAGGCTGTAGGCCAGGTGCTCCCAGTCCTGCTTGAACACGGGTTGGTAGCTCAGGCTGTTGATGGTGTGAGGGACTTTGCCAAAGCCTTGAAACCCACCGAGATCGTGAAAGCCATCCATTGTGAATACCTCTGAAAAGTGCAAAAAACAAAGGGCACCGGTTACGCCACCTAAGGCAGCGCCACGCCGATAAGGACATCCTTGGTGATCAGTTTTCGCAGGGCCTCTTCATCCATCGATTCGCTGCCCTTGGGCCGTACAGGCAGCACCAGATAGCGGGTTTCGGCGCTGGTGTCCCAGACCTTGACGATGACGTCGGCCGGCAGCTCGGTGCCCAGTTCCCGCAGCACGGTGCGCCCTTCGCGCACCAGTCGGGCGCGGAACTCGAAGCCCTTGTACCACTCCGGCGGCAAGCCCAGGACAGGCCAGTTGGTGCAGGAGCACAGGCTGCACACAATCACGTTTTTCACGCTGGGCGTGTCTGGCAGCGCAACAATGTATTCACCCTGCGGGCCGGTATAGCCAAATTGGGCGCACGCCGCGGTGCCGTCTTTGAGCAGCAGTTCGCGAAACTGCGGGTCTACCCAGGCCTTGGCCACCACCCGAGCCCCGTTCTCCGGGCTCCATTGGTGTGCCATCAGCTGTGTCATGTGTTCGATGTAACCGCCGGGGATCAGATCCTTCTGCTTGAGCACTTGCAGTAACGCTTGCGCGCGTTCGCCCGGTGTAGATGTGCTTGCTTCGTGTGCGCTCATAAGTTGACTCCTCATCGTTGAGCTTCTGGGCAGCGCCTGGCGGCTTATTCTTTTTGCGCTGCGCGGGACTACCGGCTAACAGTTTTTCCAGTCAACCGACGCCTCGAACGCTGCGGCAGCCTGGTAAATCGTGCCTTCGGCATAGTGCTTGCCGACCAGCATCAGCCCGACAGGTAGACCGTCTACCAGGCCGCAGGGAATCGACATGGCCGGATGGCCGGTGATGTCCTGGGCGCAGGCATTGCCGATCATTTCCAGCGCACGGGCCACGTACTCGGTAACCGAGCAACCCGGCTGCGGGTGGGGCTGGGCGACGATCGGCACGGTGGGCATCACCAGCAGGTCATAGCGCGCCAACGCGGCGTCATACCCGGCGCGTGCCACGCGCCTGAGGTTTTGTGCCTTGGCGTAGAACCGCCCGTTGTAGCGCTCCAGCCCGTATTGCCCGACGAACATGCACAGCTTGAGAGAGGCGGACAGCTCATTGGCCTGATCGCGCCACCCGGCTTGCTGGTCCAGCAAACCGAGGTCATACAGCCCTTGCCAGTTAAAACCGGCCCCATTGCCGTGCATCATCTGCATCATCAAACCTTCACAGCCGATGGGGTGCCACAGCGAACCGGCAATGCTGTGCTCAGGCACCGACACCTCCTCGACCTGCGCGCCCAGCCGCGCAAACGCTGCAATGGCTTGGCGTACGCACGAGTCCACACGCGGGTCTTGGTTGGCCAGTTCAAAACCTTCGCGCAGGATGCCGATCCTCAGCCCGCTGACACCGCGCTCCAGGTAATCGCTGTAAGCGTCGACCTGCGGCGCGGCTTGTCGCGGATCAAGCCCATCGGCGCCGGCCATGACCTCCAGCATCAAGGCGTTGTCGCGTACGTTTGCGGTGATGGGGCCGGCGTGATCGATAGTCGCCTCGATGGCCATGATGCCGGTGTAGGGCACCAGGCCGTGGGTCGGCTTCATGCCGTAAGTGCCGCAGAAGGCGGAAGGGATGCGGATTGAGCCGCCCTGGTCACCGCCGACAGCCAGGTCGACCTCGCCGGCGGCAACCAGCGCTGCGCTGCCGGAAGACGAACCACCCGAGGCAAACCCTTGGCGATAGGGGTTGTGCACCGGTGCAGGATCGGAAGTGTGGCTGCCGCCGGACAGGCAGTAGTGTTCGCACGTTGCCTTGCCGAGAATAGTCGCGCCGGCATCCAGCAAGCGGGTGACAACCGTGGCATCGAAGGCGGGGACGAAGCCTTCAAGCGGCTTGGCACCATTCATCATGGGCACGCCAGCCAGTGAAATATTGTCTTTGAGGGCGACCGTTTTACCTGCGAGCTTGCCTTCGCGCGCACCGTTGACTTCGGTGCGGAAGTACCAGGCGTTGAGCGGGTTGTGTGCGGCCGAGGGACGGTAGCCTGAGCTGCGTTCATAACGCACCGGCGGGATGAAGTCCGGCAGCTCGTCAACCAGGTCATAGGCGTCGAAGCTTGCCTGCATAAGTGCCAGGTATTCATCGGCTTGCTGCGCACTGAGTTGCATGTGCAGGCTGCTCGAAATAGCCAATAGCTGTTCAAGGGTGGGGCGAGCGATTGCCATGGTTGGCTGTCCTTATCGTAAATGGCCGAAGAGCACTGCATGCTCACTATCAGCGGGCCTGGGGCTCAAGATAGTCCGCGCATCCAGGCGGTGGCTTGGTTGAGAAAGACATCGACTTGGCTGAGCGGGACACCTTGGCGCCAGGGGCGCGCGGTCGCAGTTTCTGGCGTTAAAAAATGTGCGCGTAACGCAGGTTCATGCGGAAGTCTTCGCGGGTGCCGTTGTCCACCGAGAGGTCTTTGCCCAATTGCAGTTGCACCTGGTCGGTGGGGGTGACGAATTTGGTGGCGGTGAGACGCACGTTGGTGGTGCCCAACTCGTTGTCTTGATTGACATGCTCGATGTTTGTCTCGCCTCCCCAGGTGCGCCCCAAGCCGATAGCAAAGGTGGTGGTGGCGTCCGGCATGTAACGGCCCATGATCTGCGCTGCGTAGGACACGTCCTGCTTCAGGCGGTCGGCATTTGCACCGTAATCGGTGTTGTCGCCATACCAGGTCGCGCCGCCGACCAGGTCCATCGCCCATTTCTCTGTGAAGTGCTTGACGTAGGCACTCTGCAGTTCGAATTTCCAGCGATTCTCCCCGAGATTGAGCGCATCGTCCTTGTCATACGTGCCCGAAGGCACATACACATAGGGGGCGATACTGAGGGTGTCGCGGGCTTCGTTGAACCGCCATTTCACCGGCGCGGTGAGGATCAAGTCGCCCACGCCGCGAGTACTGCCCAGTGCTGAGGCGTCACCTGCGCCGGAGACGTGGCCGAAAGGCAAAAGGAATTGCGGGTCGATGGTGACCGTGTCGCTGAGGGCATACACATGGAGCAGACGCAGGATGCCCACGTCCGAGGTCACCCTGAAGTCAGAGCTGGCCTTGTGGCCGTTGGCGTAAGCCGAGTCCGTAGTGGCGTGCTGGTAATAAATCGCCCCGATAGTGGCGCCGATCGGATATTGCTCGTAGTCGCCAGGCGCGACTTCACCCGCGTTCGCGTGGAGCGCGGGCAACAGGGTGGAGAGGGTCAGCAGGCGGATCTTATTCATCGTTTATTCCTCGCACAGGGGACCGGGCCACCCGTGAAAGGTGGCAAGGCGGCAGAAGCTGGGGGGGTTAAACGCCTAGGGCGCTCAGGCTGTGGGCGGCAGGGCGTCGCGCAACATGCCGGTGTGCGGGTGACAGTTGATGTACTCGAAGACCTGGCTTTTGGCGTCGGATACGGACACCTCGTGGTACAGCCTCAACTTCTTCAAGCCCGCGGCCACGCGAAAGAACGTCACGAAAATACGCAGGTGGGTCGGGTGGGATTCGGCCCAGCGTTCGAGTTTCTCCACTGAGCGCCAGTGACCGATGTTGTAGCTCAGGTCGAGAACGTTGCCGTCCAGGTCGATATTGCGCACGAACCTGTTGCTGTAGCAGCCCAACGGCTGGCCGTTGTCACGCAGGAAGTCCATGCCGTCCTGCAACGTCGGTAAAATTTCGTCGAGGTAGAGCGAGCGTTCCTCTGCCTCGGCATCCGCCCAGTCCTGGCCGGAACGAATCAGTGTGAGGTTGTCGTGCCCCAGCACCACCACGCGTCCGCCCTTGGCTGGGTCGCCCGCGACCACTTGCAGCTCGCTCGTGGGCTTCATCCAGTCGGTCTGGGAGATGGGGAAACGGTCGCGCATCGAGCCCCAGTAGCCGTGTTCTTCGATCTCGCCACTGGTGGCATCCATGACTGCGCCAACACCCGGCAGGTTCTCCTGGAAGGCGTACAGCGTCTCGAACTGCTCGGCGCGCGGCGCGGTGATTTCGCGGAAGTAACCCAGGCCTTCACCCAGGCGATCCGGCGAACTCCACCAGTCATTCACCTGGGGTGAACGCAACCAGCGGCAATGGGCGGCAGGGTCTTTCCAGTACCCGACCACGATCAGATTATCAAAGCCGCTGCTGTCAGTGTGCTGAGTCAAATCGTAGTTCTGCGGGCCGTCGACCTGGCTGAAACTGCCGACGATGTGACGCATCGCCTGCAATGCAGCCTTGCGCTGGGTATCGCCTTGATACTGCACGCCCAGATAAGCCATCACCACTTGTTGCAGCTGCTCGTCAGCGCGCGCCACCCACATCGGGAACGGCGGTTGATACTCCTCGGGCACGCGGCGGGACAGTGTGCGTGGGCATTTGAGATGTGTGTCGATTGCAGATTCCATCTTGAGCTCCTCGTTATTTTGGTTCAGGCCTACGGGTGGGCGTCAGCGCGTCGGCGGCAGGGTGCGCTTGGCGACCTGCCGTCGGTGCAGCAGCTGCATGGTTCCCCATTCAATCAACCAATAAGCCGACTCCTCAGGCGCGAGGTCGCGCCGTTGCAGAAGCCATGAACAATCAGCCAATCGTGGTGAAGAATGTCGATGCATGGCGTACCTCATCAGCGGGGTATGAGCTGCTGTGAGGTGGAAATTAGGCCGGCAGAGGAGGGCGCGCTTTGTTCGGTGAGACAACCGCTTGGTTGGCAAAGACAGGCGGGCTACGGACGTTTACCTGTGGTCTGCGCTGGTGCACGCGGGCTGATGATGTGATGTGCTGTGCCCTTAAACGGGCCGCAACTGCGGTGCGACGATGGCTATCTACCTGGCGCCCCGCGATCCAACTGTGGGAGCTGGCTTGCCTGCGATGGCGGCCTGTCAGTCGATATCTATCTACCTGACACCCCGCGGTCAAACTTGTGGGAGCGCGCTTGCTCGCGAAGGCGGCCTGGCAGCCAACACAGCTGGATTGTGTACATATCCATTGCTGCGGTAACGGCTACTTAGGGTTCCGCCCTGACGGCGGCTCACTTTGCAAAAGCGGCAAAGTAAGCAA
>NZ_JASBQZ010000028.1:0-73930 GCF_029960685.1 Pseudomonas sp. AL10 | reverse complement strand
AGATCAAAAGCAGATCAAGATCAAGAGCGACTCGCTTCGCATCGTGGTTACCGTCGCCCATCGCAGGCAAGCCAGCTCCCACATTTGACTGCGTCAGGCTTTGATAAAGGTTTCGTGCAAGTGCCGCCAAAGCAGTGCGCCACTGGCCTGTTTCTCAAATATCACCGTGGCGCGGCGGTCGGTCTGGGTGCCGCTGTTGTCAATCTGATGCTCGCGATACGTCACTGTGGCGCCGCGCGCATGGTGGTCGATGCCGGTCATTTCACTCAGGGTGATTTTCAATCCTGGGCGCATCCCGCCCAGGCGCGTAAACAACGCATTGACTCCGGCCCTGTTGACCCGCGTACCGGTGGCGGGCGCGATCATGCTGAACTCGGGTGAGAAGCGCGCGAGCAAACTCTCCAGCGTTCCGGGAGGCGCAAGCCCGGCAAACCATTGCTCGATCTCGACGTGGGTCTGGATCACTTCTTCAAAAAAATCGCTGTAGTCAATCATGCTTGGGCTCGCTGCAAGGGTGAAGCAGCATGCGAACTCTGGAAGCATCCAGGCGCAACACTGCGAAAAGCGGCAACAGGGTCAGAGCTGCCGCCATCGTGAAGGTTATGGCGAAGGAATCCAAGGCCGACAGTATCGCGCTGAGTACGGCGGCGCCGACGCAGAAGCTTACTTGACGGTTCATGTTCCACAACGCACTGGCGTGGCCCATGCGCTCGGCGGGGATATCCAGAAAGGCCAGGGTTTGCGCGGTGCTGCTGCACAGGCTGCCGCCCAGGCCCATCAAGGCGTAGGCCGCAATAATCAGCGCAGGCTCGTTGAGCAACAGGATGCCAGCGCATTGCAGCGCCATGCCCGCCAGTAGCAAGGGTTTGGGGCCGCAGCGATTGAAGAGTTTTTTGCTCAGGTAGATTGCCACTGCCGAGGCCAGCGCCCAGGGCAACATCAGTGCGCCGGTTTGGGTGGCGTCATAGCCCAGGCTGCGCACATAAAGGATGGCGATCAGGCTGGTGCCGATAAACACGCCGGGGATACATAGGTAGACCAGCATCGCCACGCGCAGCATCGGACTGGCAACCTGTTTGAAAATACTGCTCAGGTCCAGAGGTGGGCGCACGCGGGTGGGCGCGTCGGGTTTTATCCACAGCAAGGCCAGCAGCAGGGTGATCAGGGCCAGAGGCAGGTTGGCGTAGAAAATCCAGCGCCAGGACACACTGTCGACAATCACCCCACCCAACGCTGGCGATAACGCTGGCACCAGCAACGCCACCGACATCACCCGCGCCGTCAGCTGGCTGCGCTCGGCGGCGGGGAAGTGCCGGTAAGCCATGGCCTGGCCCACGGGAATCAGCAAGCCGCCACCGAGCCCTTGCACCGCGCGCCAGCCTATCAACGCCTCAATGGAACCCGTCTGGCCCACCATCACCGAGGCGCCGGCGAACAGCAGCAGGCTGGTGGCGATCAGCGTGCGTTCGCCCATGATCGCTGCCAGCCAGACACTCAAGGGAATGATCAGGGTCAGGCCGAGTATGTAGGCGTTGCTGACCCACGCCAGTTGCGTGACCGAGGCGTGCAGCTCGCGGGTGATGTCCGGGTAGGCGACGGTGGCGACAAACATGTTTACCAGGTCCAGGGCAAAACCCAATAAAAAGATCCAGGCGACTTTCGAGCGATAGGTCATGAACGCGTTCCTGCGAGTGAAGCCGGCAGGGTAGGCCGCACGCAGGGTTTGGGATACGCCGGTTTGCCTGCTAGTTTGTCAAAAATATTTTGACAAAGGAGCGCGCCCAGCATGGTCAGTCTGGACCGTTTTGACACCTTCAAGGCCGTGGTCGAGGCCGGCTCGCTCACCGCTGCGGCAGATTTGCTGGGCCAGACTCGCGCCGTGGTCAGCTTCAACCTCAAGCGTCTGGAGGCGGAACTTGGCGTCACCCTGCTGACCCGCAACACCCGCCAACTGGCGCTCACCGATGCCGGCGAACGCTTTTATCTGCGCTGCACGCGCATGCTTGAAGAGGCCCGCCTGGCGGTAGAAGAAGCCCGCAGCGAACATGCCCAGCTCAAGGGCACCCTGCGCATCACCACCACTGTCGAATATGCCCTGGCCGTCGTTGCCCCGGCGGTAGAAGCCTTTCGGCGCCTGCATCCGGACCTGAATATCCACTTATCCACATCCTCCACCCACGCGGATCTGATCTCCGAGCGTTTTGACGTGGCGATACGGCTGGGGCGCTTGCTGGACTCCAATCATCGGGCGGTGCAGTTATCGACGTTCGAGGTGTTTGCCGTCGCGGCGCCGCAATTTGCCGCAGTTCAAACTCTGGCTGAGTTGGAGCAACTGCCCAGGCTGGGCCATGGCCGCTTGACCGAGCTGAGCGTCACCGACCCGGCAGGTCTCGAACACTCTTATCGAGCCGGCCCGTCCGCGTTGGTGGCCGACAGCGCGGCGGTCCTCAAGGCATTTGCCGTGCGTGGCCACGGTGTGGCGGTGTTGCCGCAGTGGCTGGTGCAGGAAGATCTGGATGCGGGACGCTTGGTACGCGTGCTGGCGGACCATCGCTTTGCCCCGCAAGGGGTTTACGCGATGTACCCGGACACGCGGCATTTGCCGCTGAAGGTGCGGGCGTTTATTGATTTTATGAAGGGTTAGCTGGTGAGCTGGCGGAGGACATTTACCAGAACGGGAGAGAAAGGTTTTAGACGATTCTGCGTATCTGGCAACCTCAAGTCTTCCAGTAGCGCCTGCAGAAGATCGCCGTTTTCGGCTTGAAGGTCATTGCCTTCCATACCGTAATCGAAAAGCAGCGTATCCAAAATGGACTTCCTGGCACTGAACAGTGTGCGATTGTTTTCACGACAATCGCCAAGATTGAGGACTTGGATGGACTTGATTGCCCTGGGGCTCAAACCTTCAACACGCCCAGAGAGATAAAATTTCAGCTCGGTTTCGCATTCATCCATCAGAGAGTTTAGTGGCAACGTCTGATGAGCATGGGCTTTGCCACACTGTTTAGTGCGGTTGCAACTGGCAACGATGTTTGAATAATCGAGCGCGCGCTGGGGAGTGGTGTCCCTGGCCGCAACGTGCTCGTTATGGGCAGTCTCTTGGGTAATTGCATGGCAACAATATGCACACAAGCCGTGTTGCTCTTCGATACAGGCCAGGCGAATACTGTTTCTTTCTTCGTGGGTCAAATCGCAGTAGCGACCTTTCGGGTTGTCGCGTATCCATTTCGTCAGTGCTGGCGGCTCATGTCCTTTGGTTATCTTACGCACTGCGCAACTCCAGCTTGCGAATCAGAAGAGCGGCCTTGGCCAACTCTATATGGCCTGAGGGTAGGTCGGTGGACAGCTCTTCGAATAGGGCTTTAGCTTCTTTCAGTTTTTTGTCTTGCAGTAATTCCAACAAGCGATCCAGTCGAGACTGAACCTCGCTGTTGCGCACATCTGTGTCCATGACGCTGAGTAGTACCTGATTGGCATCGAGGCCGTAGAGACCGTTGCGTTCTTCCAATTCGCCATCGTCGAGGACATAGCACAGGACGTCTTTGGTATCGCTGATTACCAAGGGGGAGTGGGTGGTCAGGATAAATTGGCAGTTGGGGAAGGTTTCGGTGAGTTGGTGTATCAGGCGGCGCTGCCATTGCGGGTGCAGGTGCAGGTCTACCTCATCGATCAGCACGACGCCTTCTCCATGAAGCGGGTTGCTCAGTGACGGATTCATAATGGCTAAGCGACGGGCAATATCGCCTACCAGTGCCATCAGGGACTTTTCTCCTTGAGACAGTTGCAAAATACTAAGTGGGCTGCCGGCCTTGTCTATCATCATCTGTAATGTTGGCTGGCGTACAACACGAAGATTACTAAAACCAGGCATAAAGGTGGCGATGGCGGTTCGCACGGCGGTTAGCTGACTATCCTGAGATTGAGCGTTGACCGATTCAATTTCTTTCCAGAATGCGTTGTTTCTACCTAATTTAATTGATAATTTTTCCATCGTGGAACGAGAAATTGCACCTTCATTTTCTATATCTTCACGGTCTCGAAACCATTCAAAAAAATGACCGAAATCCACGCCAAGATTGAGTGACTTATCGTAGCCATCCAGCTGATAGAAGGTTCTTCGTTTTTTGATTTCCAGCGGGACTTTCAATACTGAGCGTTCTGTTGGGTAATAGGCAATAAGCGGTAAAGACACGTTGCGATCAGAGAAAGTTAAAACGTCTCTAATATTGTCCGCCAAATTTCGAACATCAGTTAGGTCGTTGCGACCTACGGGTTTTAGTCCTCTCTGTGTACGAGTCAAAACCCACAGCGAATTTTTATTATCGAAGTAAGCAACCTCAATTTCCATGATCGCTGTACCAGCGTCATTATGAATGAGCTCGTCCTCAATCGGTTCTCCGCGCCCGTGCTCTGTCCGAAGGCTTTCTACAAACCAGCTGAGAGAAGTCGCCAATGACTTCAAAATCGTCGTCTTCCCCGCCCCATTATTCCCCACAAACACCGTCACCTTCGAGGCATGCTTTTCGGTAGGCGCAAAGGCGACTTCCAAGTCGGTAAAACGACCGACGTTATTCAGTCGAATTTTTCTGATTTCCATCGCATTACCCTTGTGGGGCCAGTCAGTTTCTAGAGGCAGGCGGCGATTATGGCACTCATCCGGGTTTTTGGCAGGTAGGCTTCACGCTTGCTTACAACACGCCACTCAAGCCAAAGCGCTTCTTCAACACCTTCTCCAACAACCCCTTGGGCAACAGCGCCGCCATCAACGGCAGCGCCCGGCTGCCGTTGCCCGAGCGCAGCAGGCGCGGTGGTTGCCCTTGCTGCACCGCCTTGAGCACGTCTGCGGCAAATTCACTGGCTGGGGTTGGCTTGTCCTGGGATGCTTGGCTGCGTGCACGAATGCCCTCGCGCAACGGCCACCATGGCGACTGTTCCTGGATCAGCAACTCGGCCTGGGCGCCGGCATTCTTTGCAAAGCTGGTATTGATCGCACCAGGCTGCACTTCCATCACGCGCACGCCAAAGGGTGCCAGCTCCATGCGCAGGGCGTCGCTCAAGGCATGCACAGCGGCTTTGGACGCGCAGTAGGCGCCGGCGAACGGTGTCACCAATACGCCGGAAACGCTGCCGATATTCACCACAATGCCCTTGCTGCGACGCAACGCGGGAAACAGCGCCCGGGTCACGCCGACGATGGAAAACACATTGGTTTCGAATTGGCGCTGCATCGCTTCGGTGCCGCCGTCGAGCAACGGGCCCATGGCGCCGTAGCCGGCGTTGTTGATCAGTACATCCAGCTCGCTCCATTGCTCCGACAAGCGTTGCAGGGCGGCGCTGTCGTTGACGTCCAGTGGTAGGGCATTAAAGCCTGCGGCGGTGAGCGCGGCGACGTCATCGGGTTGGCGGGCGCTGGCCCATACCTCAAAGCCTGCGGCTTTGAACGCATCGGCGAGGGCACGGCCGATGCCGCTGGAGCAACCGGTGATCAGTACATTGGGCATGGGTCCATCCTTTGTCAGTCCGAGAAACTGCCTTGCAGGTGCTCGGCGCGAAATTCCAGGGTTTGTGGGCGATAGCCAGGGCGCAGCGGCGGCGTGGGCAGGCAGTCTTCCCAGGTGGCGCCCGCCTGCAATTCGCCGGGGCCGCGATAGCGTGGGGCGGCGTAGACGTTGTCGGCCAGGTTGACCGTATCGCCCGGTGCATAGGCGGCGACGCGCCAGCGCAGTTCGGTGAGCGGTACGTCGTTGCCGTTGTTGAGGGTCAGTTTGAGCGGTCGGTCGGCGGGGCAGTCTTGCGGGGCGTAGGTGATGCGCAGCTCAAGGCGCGCCAGTTGCGACGCTTCGCGGTTGTCCAGCCATACCACCCACACTGCGACAAACCCCAGGCCGACGGCGGCGGCCAGCGATACTGGCAAAGCCTTGGCCGGGTAGCGCAGCAGCAGGATCAGCCAGGTGATGATCAGGAGAACGCCGAAGAACATGGAGGCCACCTCAAGTAAGTAACCAGCATCCTAACTTAAGCTTAGGTGGGATTGGCTACCTTGAGCGATGTGTTGGGACTGGATGACGTCATCGCAAGCAAGACAATCGAGTGGCAGCATCGTTTTTAGACATAAACCTAAATAAGTTTTTATGGCGTTTTTTTGTATGAATCGACACTCAAGACGCACTTAAACCTGTCGGAACGATTACATCGACAAGTCCAAGTCCCAGTCATCTTGCGTGAGATAGAAACCCATGATCACCCATGCTTCCAGTACGTCCTTCCTGCAACCGCCGCGGCTTCCTACAACGCCCTTGGCGCCGGTGGTACCACCGGCAATGGGCCATGAAGACACTCAACCCTATTCGCCATCGAATGCGCGCGGGTTACCTCGGCTTCGACGCAGTACTGAATTGGAAAACCCTGCTACTGGCGACGCGTCGCTTATCGCCGGGCAGCCCCTCAGTTATTGGCAAGAGCTGACGGGGAGCATCCAGACCAACTATCGCTTGGTCGGGGCGTTGCAGCAAATTCACGATGCCTTGGTCAAGGAGTCGAATCTGGATATTACGACGTTGTTGGAAACGAAAAAGTTTTCCGTTCATGAGTATTCCGCATTCGCGCGCGCCTATGGAATTGAAGCGGGCGATGAAGATTCGGTTGCCTGGTTCTTGCGGGAAAATCAGTTGCTGATTCCGAAAGACATCGGGCAACTGGCAAATTTGATTGCAGTGCTCAAAGAACCCTTGCCCGAGCCCGCAGAGCACGGCAACCACTGGGGATTGTTGTCTGAGTCAGCGACACTGGACAGTGAGCAACGCAAGAAGGTCAGCGAAATAACACAGGCAGAAATGGCGCGGCTGTCGCCCGGGAAAGGCATTTTCAGCGCATTTTATGAGCAGCATGGCGCTTCGCTCCAGGGCAAGAGCGCCGCACAAGTCCTCGACAGCATGATGGGAAGTACGCAGATTACGGGTTTGGGCCAAACGCTGAAAACTGCGCTAACTGTCGACGATGCATCGCTTTCAACTGACCCCTCGAACTGGGCGATGGCGGCCATGGTACTGGAGCTGGACCCACTGGCCGGCAACCAGCGTGGTGTGGTGGCCGGCTATGATCTTTATCAGGCAGCCAACAGGGATGTACATCCTTCGGTAGTGGTGTCGCGTCTGGAGCAACACCTGGTAGAACAGGGCAAAGTGCCTGCCGAAATGGCTGCCGCCGCCGCCCGCCTGCTACTCGCGGGGTCTGAGCCTTCCTTTATCGTCAAGGGGTTACCCGACAACCTGACGCTCAAGTCGACGACATTTGCCAGGCTCTCGGCAGTTGTGCAAGCCCAGGAGTTTTGGGCGCCGGGTATAGCGACGCATACCGATTTCAAAACGTTTATGCGCTTGGCCGAGCATAGCCCTGTCACGGACACACAGGCGGCAATCGAGGCCAAGGCCCAGACCCATGCCTTGATTCAATGGGCAATTGCCCAGGACAAGATGGTTCAAAAGACTGATGACGCGTATACACCGGAAGATGTGGCCGCGATATACGAGGCTTTTAATGCGCAACTCAATGCCTTGAAAAAAGCCCACGACCAACTGGCCGCCACCATGCCGACTCGCCGGGACATCGCCAATAAAAATCTGACAGCGGCCTATGGTGCTGGATATTCATTCAATGTGCGCAACATAAAGATTGCCAATATCGATGCCAGCGAGAGCAAGGAGCACTCGCTTGAAGAGATCTACATGGCCGGCAAAATGAACCGTATTCCCCGAGGGGAGCGGTACGATTTCCAGCTCGGCAACCGCTTCCCCAGGGTCAAGCCGTTGCCTGATGTGAATCAGCAGTTCAAGAGCGAATTTGATAGTTACTTCAAAAATATGAAGGAAGGGCTGACGACGACAGTCAAGCATCAGTTGTCGCAGCTTCCTTTGGAAGATCGCCAAACCATCGCGTCGGGCAAGGTCGAGTTTTTTTCCTTACGTAAATCCAGCACGGCCGAAGCTCAGGGAACGGAGTCTGCGGACGAAGCACGAGCCGCCAAAGCACGTTACGGGCTGTTGATGCGCGTGCAAACCAAGATTGATAAGAACGGCAGCGATCAAGACCCTAAAAACATCCGCCATGTTTATTACGAAGTGTTCCCTCTGCAAGGTGTTATTCGTCGACGCGAAGACCTGCCCAGGCATTTGCCCAACCCCCCACCGAGAGTCGCAAATGCCGAGACCTACGAAACGACGCAGGCCAAGGGGATCGGTATATGGGTCGATTATGCGGCCTATGAAAATGGCACGCAGGCGCGACCTGAGCAGTACAGCGACGGGTTGCTGACAGCTCCGATCAGCGCTCCAAACATGCCTGAACCTCGCGCAGGACAGCACGCCGATGCCGTCACCGACCTGAACCCTCGTTTTGATAGGATCGCCGAGGTGGTAGCCGGCCATCTGCTCCATGATCGGGAGGCGATGGAGGCCGGGGCCAAGGGCGTCACCGAAGTGGAGAAGGAGGAGGCTGGCATCAAGGCGGGTCATGATTTTGTGACCGGGCTGATTCCCTTTAAAAATGCGATCGAAAACGCAGTCAAGGGCAATACTGGCGCGGCGATTCTGGACTTTGCACTGGATATTTTCGGTTTCATCGTTCCATTCGCCAAAGGGGTTGGTCAGGCGGGCAGGGCGCTGAGCAAGTTGAGCGAAAAACTCGGAACGCGAGCGTTCAAAGCCTCCGACAGTGTCGTGCGGTCATTGGCCGGCGGCTTGAACCCTGCCGATGGGCTGGGGGATCTGGTCGAGGGGTTGGCAAAAGGGGGGAAGTCGCTGCTCAAGAGTAGCTATCGCGAGCTGCAACAGATATTGCACAAGCAATCGTCCAAGGTGGGCAACCCTACCCAGGTGACGAACGCAGCATCAAACGGAGCAGGGACCGGACGTCAGTTGCCCGACTACAGCGAGCACGCACTGCCTGACGGCTTTCTTGAAGGTCGTACGATAAGGGGGGATGGCACGTATCAAGTCGGCGAAGAGTTCTATGTGCGCTTCACTGATGGTACGGGAAAGGACAGGACCTTTCAGGTTGAACGGCACTACAAGGGCGCGGGCAAGCCTGTGCGTGTTATCGACCCCAATAGCCAGAAGCAGGTAATGATGCTGGTTCCGACCGGCAACGGCGAATGGCGATTGGCTGGCAACGCCGGCGGTGGCAAAAAAACTGCGAATGCGGAGAGTGTCAGGCTTGCACCACAACAAAAACCGGGGCGCAAAGGTAATCCTCCTTCGCCTGCAGTGGTACCCCCCGGTCAGGTATTGGCCAATCATCACAATTGGCAGTCGGTGTTGGATTCGGGCTTTCATAACGGGCAACCTGTTTACATTCATTACACCAGCAAGGAAGGCGCAGAAGCGATAGCCCGGGCCCAGGGCATCAATGACTTAACGCGTAATGAAACGCGCGCGGGTTCGAAGGGCGGTGTGTACGTTAACCCTCCAGGCCAGCAGCTCAACAGTGAAAACGTTGAAACCCTTTTGTTTCTGGGCAACGAACGCTATGCCGGAAGGGGGGAGTACAAGGTGATATTCAGCACTGACCAAGTCCCGCGGGAGTTAGGCCCTGTCACGGCAGGCAGCTCGATTATCGAGCTTAAGATGGACAAAGAAATCAAGCTGACGCCGTCGAACTTCCTGTATCTGGGGCCGAATAAGTTTCCAGACTATTTTGGTTGAAGGCGTCTTGAAAGCGTGGTGAGCAAGTAGGAAAAAGCCCCCACCCAACCCACTGCGGATAGGGGACGCAATGGGCTGGACGAGGGCTTCTTGTACGACTGTTTTACTGCGCGATAGTTTTCACCGATACGCCACGTTCAACCGGTGTCGAGCGCCCGTAGATATCTTCGAAGCGCTCGATATCGTCCTCGCCCAGGTAGCTGCCCGATTGCACTTCGATGATCTCCAGCGGGATCTTGCCCGGGTTGCGCAGGCGGTGCACCGAGGCAATCGGGATGTAGGTGGACTGGTTTTCGCAGAGCAGGAACACGTTCTCGTCACAGGTGACTTCGGCGGTGCCGCTCACCACGATCCAGTGTTCGGCGCGGTGGTGGTGCATCTGCAGCGACAGGCACGCGCCCGGCTTGACCGAGATGTGCTTGACCTGGAAGCGCCCGCCCATGTCCACCGAGTCGTAGGAACCCCACGGGCGATAGACTTCGCAGTGGTTCTGGGTTTCGCTGCGGCCTTGCTCGTTGAGGGTGTTGACCATCTGCTTGACGCCCTGGACCTTGTCCTTGTGGGCAATCATCATCGCGTCCTTGGTTTCCACCACCACGATGTTATCCAGGCCGATCACCGACACCAGTTTGCCGTTGCCGTGCACCATGCAGTTGCGGCTGTCCTGGATCACCACGTCGCCTTTGCTCACGTTGCCGTTGGCGTCTTTATCGTTGACCGCCCACAGCGAGGCCCAGCAGCCTACGTCGCTCCAACCAGCAGCCAATGGCACCACGCAGGCGCGTTGGGTTTTTTCCATCACGGCGTAGTCGATGGAGTTGTCCGGGCAGCAGGCGAAGGTGGCGTCGTCGAAGGTCACGGTGTCGGCGGTCTGCTCGCTGCGTTCCAGGGTCAGCACGCAGGTGTCGTAGATGTCCGGGTCGTGCTTTTTCAGCTCTTCGAGGAAGCGACTGGCGCGGAACAGGAACATGCCGCTGTTCCAGAAGTAGCCGCCACTTTTGACGAACTCGACCGCACGTTTTTCATCGGGCTTTTCCACGAACTGTTGCACGCGGCTCACGCCTTCAGGCAGCAGCGAATCGTTGGTGGACTTGATGTAGCCGTAGCCGGTTTCCGGGCGGGTGGCTGGCACGCCGAACAGCACCATCTCGCCACGCTCGGCGGCCACGGTGGCCAGGGCCAGTGCGCGTTGCAGGGCTTTCTGGTCGTCGATCACGTGGTCGGCGGGCAGCACCAGCATCAAGTCGTCACGGCCTTCGTTAACCAGCATCATCGCGGTCAGGGCCACGGCCGGCGCAGTGTTGCGGCCGAACGGTTCCATCAGGATGCGCTGGCAGTCGAGCTTGCGTGCGCTCAGTTGCTCGTTGACGATGAAACGGTGGTCTTTGTTGCAGACCACGATGGGGGCGTCCATGCCTTCGAACACCAGGCGTTCCAGGGTTTGCTGGAACAAGGTGTGTTCGCCGGTCAGGGCCAGGAATTGCTTGGGAAACTGTTTACGCGAAAGCGGCCAAAGACGTGAGCCGCTACCACCGGAAAGGATTACTGGGATCATGGTGTTTCTCCTTGAATCGATATGGGTCAGAGCTACGAAGGTTTGTCGTTTCACTCTTGTTTTTGTCTCGGTCCTGAGCTGAAACCCGTTCAGTGTGGGAGCTGGCTTGCCTGCGATGGCGCCTTCAAGACCGCCATCGCAGGCAAGCCAGCTCCCACAAGGGGGCGTGTCAACTCAGGGAAATAGTTAGCGGGTCGACACGGGGCGTTTCACCCACACTGGCGACAGGCTTGAACCTGAGCCGGTGACATACAGCACCGCCGCTTCACCGCGTTCCAACGCAACCGGCTTCACATCGCCGACTTTCTTGTCACCGTCATACAACGCCAGGCTCACTTTCACCGGGTTGATCTCACGCTCGCCACGGCCCTTGGCAGCCACCGACTTGACCACATCGGTCTTGCCGTCGGCGGTTTTCAGGGTCAGGGCCTTGTCGCTGAGGTTCTGTACGCGCACCAAGGATTTTTGCTTGTTCTTGAACGGTGGCTCTTCGATCAACTGCGGCTGGCCGCTGCCGCTGTTGACCAGGGTGTAGTAGTGGTCGGCAGCCAGCTTGACCGGTAGGGTCTGGCTGCCGACCTTAGCGCTGTAGTCACCGCCGGGCATGAAGCTGAAGTCGCTGCTGGCCAGTGGCGCAACGTCGCTGAGGTTGGTGCTGCCAACGGTGGCGCTGACTTCCTGGTTGCTGGCGTTGTAGATGCGCACAAAGCTGGAGCCTTTTGGCGCAGTCGGGCCGTACAGGGCGGCGTCACCGCCAGCGAAGGCCGACAGGGATACGAAGCTCAGGCCCGCAGCGATTGCCAGGGTTTTAGCGAGACGACGAGGAGTAGTAGTGAAAGTCATTGTGAGTTACCTCTCTTTCAGTTTTGCGCCCGGTCGGGCGTCTCGGATTCAGATGTGTTGATTGCCATGTTCTGTTGGCGCGAACCGGCTTGTTTAAGCTGCGCAACCCAGGCCGGGTCGGCATCACCGATTTCGTTGTTAACGGGCAGATAACGTTCAGGAAACTCCCAGATCAGCACCTGCGGCGGGCTGTTCTTGAAGTCATCACTTTTGAGGTAGCTGAGCATCGGCAGGATCGGGCCGTGGCCGTCTTCGGCATAGCTGACCACGTCGCTGTGCAAGGCTTGCTTGAGCGCACCGACGAAGTTCCAGTTGGGGTTGGCGCTGTAGCTGGTGCCTACCAGTGCCACCGGGGTTTCGCTGTCGCTGAACAGCGCGTCATCACCTTTCTGTTCGGCCAGGTGGGTGACGCGTTTTTCCAGCGGCTCTTTAGGCGGCATCAGGTTTTCGAACAGCGGGTCCAGGGGCAGGAACAAACGCAAGTCGCCTTTATGCGGCTCGGTCTTTTCCGCCTCGGTGACAAAGCGCTGCGGCTCGCCGCTCAGTGGGGTCTTGTCGGCAATCGCCTTGGCCAATTGCTTGGCGGCGACTTCGGCACCGTCCGGTGTCCAGTGAGTGTCGGTGCGCAGGAACACTTGCTTGCCACTCAGCTTGGCCTGTTGCAGCGGGCCGAGCAGGTCCGGGGCCGGAATGTTGTCCGCCGCCACTCGAGCATGGAAATCCTGGTACAGATTGGCGTGCACGCTGGCCGGTTTCACTTCACCCAGGTGCTCCGGATACAGGCGCACCTTGGCCGGCACGATCGCCATCACCAGTTGGATACCCTGGGCCTTGAGCTTCTGGCGTACGCCTTCGACCAGCGCGTAGTTGCCTTGCAGGTTCTGGTCTTCGTTGACGGCGGGGTTGAACTCCTCGTCGCTGTACAACCAGTGATCACGGCCCAGCACCACACCAGGGCGGCCTTCATTGAACAGCTTGTAGTCCAGCGCCGCCCACAGGTTGGTGCCCAGGCGCTTGATCGGGAACTCGTCGTCGTAATGGGTCTCGACGGCTTTGGTCCAGCGACCGTTGAGCACAGTGGCATCGGCATTGGTGCTGAAGCCAAAGAAGCTGCGCAGCGACCAGGCGCCGAGTGCCAGCAACAGCACCAGGAACAGGCTGATGTAGAGGACGCGTAATGAACGGGTCATGGTCGGCTCCCTCAGAATTGGAAGTAAAGGAACGGCGAGAAACTCTGCGCCGACAGTTTGAGAATCGACGCCACGAACAGCAGCAGCACCGCAGCGCGCATGGCGTAGCGTGGCCAGTCAGCGGTCCAGTAGGCCGGTTGCACGGCAGCGTCACGGCCCACGCTGAAACCCGGCTCGTGGATGCTGCCAGGGTTGTCGCCGGGTACGGCCTTGATCAGGCTCGGGTCGGCTGGCTTGGCCTTGTCGGCCGGGCGGTTGGTGTAGAAGTCGCGCAGGCCGAAGAACGCCAGTGTTGCATAGGCCACCACCAGGGTTGCCACTTGCAGGCCGGTAAGGTTGGCGCGGTTGAGTTCCGACAGCGACCACTCGCTGAAGCTGAACATCGCACCGTACATACGCCCGGCAACGTGCAGGTTTTCGGCGCGGAAGATCACCCAGCCCATTACCACCAGCAGGAAGGTGAAGGCCCAGCGCAACACATTGAAACTGCGCGGCGCGGTGTTCAGGCCGATGGCTTTTTCAATCGCCAGCCACATGCCGTGCCAGGCGCCCCACACGATGTAGGTGATGTTCGCGCCGTGCCACAGGCCACCGAGCAGCATGGTCAGGAACAGGTTGCGGTAGGTGGTCAGCGTGCCTTTACGGTTGCCGCCCAGGGTGATGTACAGGTAGTCACGCAGCCAGGTGGACAGGCTGATGTGCCAGCGCCGCCAGAACTCGGTGATCGACTGGCTGATGTAGGGCTGCTTGAAGTTTTCCATGAAGCGGAAACCCATCATCAAGCCCAAGCCAATGGCCATGTCGCTGTAGCCGGAGAAGTCGAAGTACAGCTGCGCGGTGTAGGCCAGCGCGCCGAGCCAGGCATCGCCCGTGGTGGGGTTTTGCAGGGCGAAGCAATGGTCGGCCACCACCGCGAGGGTGTCGGCAATAAAGACCTTCTTGATGAAACCCTGCATGAACCGCGTGCAGCCCTCGGAGAATTTATCCAGGGTGTGGGTGCGGTTGTTGAACTGGTCGGCCAGGTCGCGAAAACGCAGCACGGGACCGGCGATCAGGTGCGGGAAGATCGCCACGAACGCCGCGAAGTCGATCAGGTTGCGGGTCGCCGGGGTGTCGCCACGGTACACGTCGATGATGTAGCTGATGGACTCGAAAATGTAGAACGAGATCCCGATCGGCAACAGCACGTGGGTGAGGATGAACGGCTCCAGGCCCGCCGACTTCATCATCACGTTGATGCTGTCGACGCCGAAGTTGGCGTACTTGAAGTAGCCGAGGATGCACAGGTCGACCGCCACGCCGAGCAATAGCCAGCGCTGCGCCGGCTTGGTGCGAACGCCCGCGGCACCGACCTTGAGGCCGATCCAGTAGTTCCACAGCGTGACGGCCGCGAACAGCGCCAGGAAGTCCACTCGCCACCAGGCGTAGAACACGTAGCTGGCAATCAGCAGCAGCAGATTGCGATAGCGTTGCCCGCTCAAATAGTACAAGCCGAGGAAGATCGGCAAGAACAGAAACAGGAACACATTGGACGAGAAAACCATCCCGATCTCTCCATGTTTAACCAACAGTCAAGGGCCAGAGCCCCCCCAAACCCCCCACGATGTCGGGGGAGGTTGTGATCGTTCCCACGCTCTGCGTGGGAATGCCTCTTGTGGCGCTCTGCGCCACGCTTTGGGACGCACAGCGTCCCGTGCTGCATTCCCACGCAGAGCGTGGGAACGATCAGCGACTAGCTGCCTTTGTTGCCTTTTTCATGCGCCGGGTCGTAGACCTTGGTCAGGTCACCACCCAGACGGAAGGTCTTGAACGGTTGCATGCCATGCTTGCGTTCGATCACATCCGGCGCGCAGGTGTAGAGGGTGCAGAAGGGCTCAAGCCAGGCAAATTTCATGTCTTCCTTGAGGTCCTTCATGTCCTGCTCTTTGCCGTTCTTTTGCTCGAAGATGTCCGGGTCTTTCACCCCGGCTAGCACCTTGTCACCCAGGCGCTTGAGCGCGCTGTTGTTTTCCTGGCGCAGGTCCACGCCGTTGACCAGGGCAAAGCTGGCGATCATCGACAGCGGCGGCAGCGCGTAGTTGTGGTACGACAGGGCGCGTTGCTGGCGCTTCAATTCGTTCGGCAGGAAACCCTGGTCATCGACCTGGTTCACGCCGACCTTGTATTCCTTCACCGCCCAGTCAAACAGGTCGCGGCGGTTGGTAGCGATGGACGTTGCCATCACCGACCAGGCGGCCCAGTAGGAGTGGTTGTTGGTTTTTTCCAGGGGCAGGTTGTCCCAGTCGCTCACCACCTGGTCGGCCAGCTTGTTGAACCAGGCTTCGATTTGCTGGGCTTGCTGCGGGTGCTTGGCCAGCGGCTGCGACTCGGAGAACTTCAAGCGCACATAGGCCGAGGCCATGCTGCCCAATGCCCATTTGCGCATGGACTTGCCGGTGTGGTTGAAGTCCTTGGACATCAACGCATCAGCCTTGGCCCATGACACCAGCCAGTTCAGGGTGCATTCGAGCTGCTGTGGGCGGCCGTCACGCATGAACTGCATCACCCGTTTGCTGGTGTCTTTTTCCAGCTTGGTGATATCGGCGGTGCTGTCGCGAAAGGCTTTTTCCGACTGCACATTCAGGGTCGAACGGGCCTTGTCGGAACCTTCGTACTTGCTGCGAAACTGCAACGGCCCGGTGTAGGGCGTTGGCATGCTGTCGCAATCATTCTTGAAGTCGCCGGTTTTGAACGCTTCGATCGGTGCGAAGTAACCCTGGGGCGGACGCAGCGGCGCGGCGGCGTTGGCTGCCCCGGCGAAGATCGCCAGGCCCAGCAACGATGGAATCAGTAACTTCTGCATAAGTAACCTCATTGCCCCGTTGACGCGGTCTGTTGACCACCGGCGGGGAATACGTTGCGTGTGCAAATTTTCGCTTCAACCTTCTGCGCCGCAGCGCCCGCTTCGGGGCCCTGCACTTCCACGGCCAGCAAGTTCTGCGAGGCCCAGTCTTCATCGGTGCGCAGTTCAAAGGCGAAACGCCCGTCTGTATCGGATGTTTCGGGTTTCTCGATCTTGATGTCCTCGTGGCGCCCGTTCATGTACCAGAGGGTGGCTTGCAAGGTTTTCACCGACGGATCGGCGAAGCGGATATCGACCTGATGGTTGGCGTTGCGCAGGTCTTTGTTCGCGCTGTTGACCATCAGTTCGTTTTTGCCCGGTTTGAGCGTGGTACTGGCCGACATCTGCGCGGTCTTGCCTTCGCAACCGTTGTCCAGCAGCGCCATCATCTGGCGGTAGATGGTTTCCTGGTCGAGGCGGTACAGCGGCGAGAATTCCCAGATCAGGATCTTCGGCGGGCTCTTCTGAAATTCATCGCTGCCCAGGTACTGCAGCATCGAACCTTCCAGGCCACCGCCGGGGAAGGCGACGTTGAGGATGTCGGCACCGATTTCCTCTTCCAGAAAACCTGCGAAGTTGTAGTTCTTGCCACTGTGGCTGGTGCCCACCAGGGTGATCTGCGGGTTGCCCGAATCGCCGAACAGGTCGCCGTCACCGGCTTCGCCCTTGGGCTCGGTGGTGAACTGGTCCATGTACTGGATCGCATAGCTGGTGCCACACAGTTGCCCGGCCATGTTGTGCAGGGTGCCGGTCTTGCCCATGCGGCCCGAGCGCTTGGTCTCGAACTCACGCTTGGGAATCTCGGCATATTCCGGCATCTGCTTGACCTTGGCCGCGACGATTTTCGCGGTGCGCTGGGCGCCGTAAGGGGTCCAGTGCTGGTCGCCACGGAAGTAAAAGTCGTGGGCCGGCAATTCATCCGGCAGTTGTTCGTTGGTCAGCGGCGACAGGTCTGGTACCACGTAGCCCATCTTGGCGAAGCGGCCGAGCATGGTTTTGTAGTTGCCCAGGGCTTTGTCGAAGTCGAACGAGGCTTTCTCCGCCGGGTTGAGCTTGTTGCGGTTCACCAGGCCACGGGTCGGCTGGTAGACCACCACCAGTTCCACGCCCTTGCTCTTGAACGCATCGTGCAACTGCTGCATGCGCTTGTAGCCGGCCGGGGTGGTGTCGAACTCGGTGCGCAGGTCTTCCTGGGTACGGAACAGCCAGTCGCCCTGGGCTTGCACCAGGGTGGTGAAGTTCTGCTGGTAGCGCGTGGTGTAGTTCTTCGCGTCATGGGCGGCGGGGCATAGGCTGCAGCAGGGTTCAGCGGTGAAGGTAGGAGCTTTGACTTCATCGGCGCGTACGCCCTGGCTGGCCGCCAGCAGGCCGAGGGTCAGACCCGAGAGGCTCAGCAGTTTGATCATGTGTGGGTGCATAAGGGTCATCCTCAGTCCTGCAATTCGGTCTGGCGTTCGACGGGGTCGATCAGCACGGCTTTCTGCTGGCGTACCAGCAGGTCGAGAATTTCTTCCTGGCGGTCACCCAGGATGCCGGAGAAGCTGATGCCGCTGGATTTGGTCGGCGCCAGCATCGACACGCGATACAGCTCGATACTCAACGGCGAGTCGATGGACAGCGGCCCGCTGCCGTTACCCGCCAGTTCACCGCCGACCACGATCAGCGAGACCTTGGCGTCGAACGGGTCGAGGGCGATGTCGCGGTCGGTGTCGGTCAAGTCCTTGATGTGGCCGTACACGCCGGTCAGCCCGTTGGCCATCGAGGTGTTTTCGTAGAGCTTGATGTTCACGCTGTTACGCACGCGGATCCCGTGGCGACGGTTGCTGATCACCTTGTTGCCCCACAGCAGGTTGTCGCCGCTCTCATAGAGGGTGATGCCGTCGGTGTGGTTGCGGTAGATCTCGTTGTCGGCGATCAGGTTGTTGACGCTGTTACGGTCGATCACCAGGCCCGACAGCTTGTTGTCATAGCTGCGGTTGTTGAAGATGAAGCTGTCGTTCACCTCCCGGGAAATGATGATGCCGTGCTTCTTCTTGGTGCCGTAGACGGTGTTGTCCGCGATGATCAGGCCGTGGGAACGGTCATGGGGGTCAATGCCGTAGACGATGTTGTCTTTGTAGGTATTGCCCTTGATCACAAAGCCTGTGGTCTCGTAGCAGTAGAAGCCGTACCACATGTCCGAGAACTCGGAATCGATGATCCAACCGGTCGGCTCGGGGCGCTTGAGCACCTTGGCCATGTTCGGCGTGTACTGGGAAATACTCACCCCGTACGACTTACTGTTGGCGTAACCGAAGCTGGCCATCTTCGTTTTGGAGATATAGGTCTCGGTGCCGCCCCAGGCCAGCAGGAACGGGCGGAACTCCTTGGCCGACTTGAACAGCGCCGGGCCGTTGGCTTTTTCATCCCAGCCGGTGACCTTGGTATCGCGCACGAACAGCTGGCCGTCGTTGATCAAAAACGAACCGGCTTGCTGGGACAGGCGCAGCTCCTGGGTGTTTTTGTCGATATCGAGGATACCTTTACGGCCCACCACGATCGGCAACTTGGCCAGGAACACCCCCTGCGAGGTTTCGCTGAAGTACTGCTTGGGCACTTTGCCCAGCAGGTCCTTGAGGTTCATGTAGCCGTCGTCGACGAAGATCGCCTGGGGAATGCCATGCTGGCGCACCACCCATTCGGCCATCTTGTTATCGCCGCCGATAAAGTCCTTGAGCGCGTCTTCCTGCATCATGCGGCGGATGCTGATTTTGCCCGCCTTGGTCTTGACGATTTTCTTTTCCATCGCCTGCGCGGTGTAGCCCGACAGGTCGGGCAGCGCCGGCTTGGCCATTTCCAGCGGCGCGGTGGGCGGGCTGGAAATGGTATAGGTCTTGGCCTGTTGCAGTTCCTTGGCGATGGTCGGCGCCTTGGCCGCCGTATCGGCGAACGCTGTGGCGCTGGCCATCAGCATTGCCGCGACGAGTAGGCTTTGAGCATTCATGGCGCAGGCTCCCATCAGAATTTCCAGACCACGTCGACAAACGCGCGGTGCATGTAGGAGTCGACCTGGCTGCCATAGGCATCGCCGGGCTTGAACACGCCGGCACGCAAACGCACCAGCGCCGATGGCTCGTCGATCGACTGGCTCAGCGCCGCAGGCAGCAAGCCTTTCTTGAAGTACTTGGTGACCACCAGGTCCATCTCTTGCCCGAGGTCTTTCTTGCCGTCTTCAAGAGGCAGGGAGGTGCTGGAGAGGATCGCGCCGGTGACGTCATCGGTGTTGTTCTGCACCGCGTCGATGCCGTTGCTGCCCACCGGCTTGTTGCCGTCCACGCGCCAGAACTTGTGGTACACCAGGCTGGCGTCGTAGTCCTCGCGCAGTTGCCAGGAGCCGAACAGGCTCATGGACTGCATGTTGTTCATCTCGCCGCGAAAGGCTTCACCGAAGCGATGCACACGCGACTGGGTGCCGGTCCAGTTCGAGCGGTTGCTTTGCAGGCCGTTCTGTTCGTACTCGGCACTGGCGCGCGAGTACGCGGCACCCACTTGCCACTGCGGATCCAGGCGCAGGCGCACGCCGATGTCGGTGGCCCAGCCGCTCAGGTCATCGCTGCGCTTGGCGCTGGTGGGGCGTGTGCCGTCGGCGTTCAAGGCGTTGACCTTGTCGCGGTCGCCGCGCATGCCGGTGATGCTTGCCCAGTAGTTGACGGTGTTGGTGTTGCGCCAGTTGTAGGCGTCGCTGTTGGCTTCGATGCCCAGCCAGGTCAGGTCGCCGTTTTCGCGCTTGTCCAGCGGGTCGCTGGCGACACCCGGTTCGGCGTAGTCGAGCTTGCCGTCGTCGTGGGTGTGGTGGCCGCGCACGCCGATCCACTGGCCCGGTGTCCACTGGTAGGCGGCGTCGGCGTAGAAGTGCTGGCGGTCTTTGTCGACCGGTGACAGTTCCTTGAGGTCGGTGCGGTATTCGCTGAAGCGTTCGGCGGCGCCGACATTGGCCTTGAGCAAGGTGGTGTCGAAGGTCCAGTTCAGCGCTTCGATGTTGGTGTCGCGCCATTGGCCGTCGTCATTGCGCAGGCGCTGGCGGCCGAACTTGAGGATCTCGCCGGGGTAGGGCGTGAAGCCGCTGTAGCCGACCCAGAACTCACGCAGGGCCAGGTAGTTTTTCTTGGCCTTGCGGTCGTCGTTGCTCGACTGCTGCTCGGTGGTGTCATCGGCCGACTGTTGCAGGGTGTCGGTCTCGATGATGTCGCTGGACACCACGGCCTGGCCCATGGCGTAGGCGCTCCACGCGCCGCTTTCGCCGTAGATCCAGGGGCGCAGGTCGAGGCCGATGCCGTTGACGTCGCCGCCTTTCTGGGTGCCGAGGTCGCGGTCATCTTCAGACTGCGCGGTGGCTTTGACTTCCAGGCCGAAGTTCTTGGCTTCGGTGAGCGCGGCCAGGGTCGGGCACGACCACAGCAGGGCGAAGGTCAGGCCGATGCCGGCCTTCACGAATGGGTTGAGCTTCATAGGGATTCCTCGCCGTCTTCTTCTTGCAGGGCGTGCAGTTGCAGCGTGCTTTGGGCCAGGGTGCCGCGGGCGGCCAGTTCTTGTTGCACCAGGCGTTGGCCTTCGGCGCGTTGCGCAGGCGTCAGCGGCGCTTCGAGCTGGGTGGCCAGGTCATTGGCTTCTGGCGTGTCCTGGGCCTTGGCCAACTGGCTGAAGACATAGGCGTTCAATGGGTCGGGCTTGGTGCCCTTGCCTTGGGAAAACAGTTGGGCAATGGCGAAGTCGGCGCTGTTCTGGCCGTTGCGCGCTGCGGTCAGCAGGTGGTCCAGGGCTTTTTGCGGGTAAACCTTGCCCAGGTAGCCACGGCGGTAGATCTGGCCGAGGTAGTAATCGGCGGCCACTTCACGGCCCACGGCTTTCTCGAAATGCGCCTCGGCGGCCTTGGCATCGGCGGGCACCCACTTGCCTTCGTAGTAGAGCTTGCCCAGCAACAATTCGGCGCGTGGCTGGTCGGCGGCGCGGCCGTTGTCGAGGTACTTCATCATCTGGTCGACATCGCCCAGTTCAGGGAAGTCGTAGAGCAGTTGCGCCAGGCTGACCCAGGACGCCGGGTAGCCGGGAGCGATTTTTTCCAGCAAAGCCTGGGCGGTTTTTTCGTCCGGGGTGCCGAGGGTGGCATCGCCGAGTACGCGGGCGACGCTGTCGACGCGCTGGGCGGTGACGGTGCCACGGCTCACGCCTGCTTCCATTTGCTTGAGCAGTTCGGCCTGTTGTTCCGGCTGCTGTTTTTTCTGATAGACCGTGGCCAGCTCGACGTAGCAGATATCGGTGGTGTTCAGCGCGGCTTTGCAGATGCGCTCCACATCATCCAGATGCTGGTCGTAGGTACCTTGGGTGCGATACAGCAGCACCTGGGCCAGGCCGGCCTCCGGGTAACCCGCCGCCTGCCATTGGCTGATCTGCTGTTGGGCATTCACATTGGGGAAGCTGTGCGGGTATTGCAGGTACAGCATCGCGAGCGGGATCAAGGTATTGCCTTCGCCATTGGCAAAGGCCTTTTTCAGCAGGCTTTCGGCTTCATGGTGCTCGGCCTCAGTGGCGCCCGGCTTGGCCGCCAACAGGCGACCCAGGCGTGCCTGGGCGCGGGGCGAGGTGTCTGCCGCCGCACGGTAGGTGGCTTCGGCCTGCTTGATTTGCGCCGGGTCGCGTGTGCCGACCTGGATATCGGCCAGGCCCACCTGGGCCTCGCTGTAGCCCAGTTCCGCCAGTTGCTGGTAATTCTGCTGTGCGGTGACGGTGTCGCCGCGCTTGAGGGCTTCGTTGGCCAGGCGCTGGTCGGGCAGGCCGGCGCAACCGGCCAGGCTCACGGCCAGTGCCAGCGCGCAGTACGCAGAGGCCAAGTGAAATCTGCTCTGTGTGGGAGCTGGCTTGCCTGCGATGGCATCGCTGCGGTGCAACTGATGCACCGAGTCGCCTGCATCGCGGGCAAGCCCGGCTCCCACATGGGTCAACGGTGTATTTGGAAGAGTCACAGGCATGTCCTCGCTTACAGACCGTGGGCCATGGCTTTGTCGATCAGCCAGTTCAGCGATGGGCCACGGTCGCTGGTGACTTCCACCGGGCGACCGGCGTAGGTGCTGTCCAGCGGTGCGTCAGGCTTGATCTGCACGCGGATGTCAGAAGACAGGTCGGCGCTGTTCAGGCTGGTGCTGCTGACGATGGTGCCGGTGCGCATCTGTTCTTCGTCGGCGACCTGGAAGTTCACCTGCGTACCTGGGCGCACGTCACCGAACTGGCGATAGCTGAAGCGCGCTTCTACATTGGCTTCGCTGCCGCGTGGTACCAGTTGGAAGATCACATCGCCTTTGCTGGCGTACTGGCCGTCGGCAACCAATTGCTGGGCTACCACGCAATCGCAGGGCGAGGTCAGGGTGCCGGTCATTTGCTTGCCGAACAGCTCTTCAACCTTGGCCGGTTGCAACTGGTCTTCGTCCAAGTGGCCCTTGAGCACATCGAGCATGCTGGTGCTGAAGGTCGCCAGTGGCGCGCCTTTGGCCGCTACCGAATCACCTTTGAGCAAGCTTTGCACGGTGCCGTCACGGGGCATGGTCACGTTCATGCCCGGTACGCTGACGAGGCCGGCCTGGGCGTGGCTGACGAAGTACATGCCGTAGAGCGACTTGACCACAAAGCCGAAGGCCGCCAGGCCGACCAAAAAGATCGCCAGGCTGAAGGTCACGGCGCGCAGGCGACCGAACGCGGTCATGCCGCTGCCGCCGTCCTTGACCTTGCGTGCCTTGGTGAAGTTGTCGCGTTGCAGGGTCGCGAGCACGTCGCCCATGGTCACGATGTCGCCGGACAGGTGCGAGGTGATCAGGTGGCGCAGGGTGGAAATATCCTGGGCATCGAGGTTCTGGAACTGGCAACCGGTGCGGCCGGTCTGGCGGTCGTAGGAGCGAATCTGCAGCTCCACGTCCATGGCCAGGCCGAGGTTATCGATCACGAATTGCAGGCGGCCTTTGTGCACTTGGCCGATGGTGAGCGGCTGGGTGGCGGTGAAGGCCAGGCCGCCGGCGGACAGGTCGATAACCTTCGCCTCAGTCGGCGTGCGGTCGCTGTTGAAGAAGCGCAGCTTGGCCGGGATTTTCACCCGGGCGTGTTGGCGCTGAGCTTCGGATTCGTGGACAACGTTGGCGTTTACTTGGCTATTCATCGGGTGTAATTCCTAGGTTAATTCAGGCTTGGCAGGGTCAGACCATCATCAGCAACACGGCAACGAAGATGCTGCCGGCGGAGAAGGTCATGGTCCGAGACGACCAGGTGTTGAACCAACGTTGAAAGCTGGCCAAATCGCGGGTCAGTTTGGTGTCCTGGCGGGTCCAGGACTGTTGATCAAGGCGGAAGAACACGTAGATCTTCACCAACGCGCCCATGATCTGGTTGTAATAGAGAATCAGCGGGTAGGCCGGGCCAATCTTGTGGCCGGAGCACGACAGCAGCAGGGTGAGGATCAGGCGGGTAATGCCGATCCATAGCAGGTAGGCGAGGATGAACGCGCCGCCGTACTTGAACGTGGCGATCATCGCGACGGTCAGGCCGAGCAGGGAGGTCCACATCGACACGCGCTGGTCGAACAGCACCACGCTGGTGAACAAGCCGAGGCGACGCACGCCCAGGCCCAGGGCACGGGAGTTCTGGCGCAGGTTGTTGCCGTACCAGCGGAACATTAGCTTGCGGCTGGCTTTGATAAAGCTCTTTTCCGGCGGGTGTTCCACGGTGTTGATCGCCGCATCCGGCACGTAAAAGGTGTCGTAGCCCAGGCGCATCAGGCTGAACCAGCTGGACTTGTCATCACCAGTGAGGAACTTGAAGCGGCCCAGGCGCCAGTGTTGCAGCGAGTCGCTTTCCACGTCGGCGATAAAGCCCGGGTCAGTCACTACGCTGGCACGGAACACCGACATGCGCCCGGTCATGGTCAATACGCGCTTGGACAGGGCCATGGAGCACATGTTGATGTGGCGTTGGGCGAAGCGCAGTTTGTGCCATTCGCTCATGATGTAGCCGCCGCGCACTTCGCAGAATTCGTTGGTGGTCAGGCCACCGACATTGCCGAACAGCTGGAACCACGGCACGGTCTTGCGCACCACGCCTTCGGCCAGCACGGTGTCGCCATCGATCACGGCAACCACGGCGCGGTCGTCCGGCAAGTGGCGGGAGATGGCACGGAAACCGAACGCCAGGCCGTCGCGCTTGCCGGTACCGGCGATGCGCACGAAGTCGAGCTTGACGTGAGCCGGCGGGTTGAGCTTTTCCCAGAGGCTCTTGACCAGCAGCTCATCGGACATTTCCACCAGCGAGCACACCACGGTGGTGGGAAAGCCGCAGTCGATGGCTTCGCGAATCACCGAGCTGTAGACCTGGGCGGTGGTCAGCGCGTCGATACGAAAACTGGTGACCATCAGGAACACATGGGACGGGTCGGCGGCTTTGCCCAGCTTGCGCACTTTGCGGCGTAGGTGCGGGTACACCACGTACAGGAACAGCATGCCGCGAAAGAAATGCGTCGCGCCCATCGAGTAGCGCCAGATACCCACGGCACCAATCAGGAAAATAAAATTCTTCGATTGCGAATCGAAGGTGCTCGCCGGCAACAGCAGGGCGAGGCCCATCAGCAGGCTGAGAAAGAACAGCCAGCCGGCCGATTGCAGAAATACATGTTTTAACTTGGACATAAGCGTCATCCGCAAGGTGAGGAGGCTTCAGGCTGCAAGCGCTGGGGATAAAGCCACTTGCAGCCTGAAACTTGCCGTTGCTGTTACCAGCAAATACCTTCGGTACGGCCGCTCACGCTGGTGGCCTTGGACATGAAGCCCACCAGGTCGACCACTTGTTTGCCTTCCGGAGCGTTATGCGCCAGGGCACGGAACTTCTCGTCACGGTTACCGAGGATGATCACGTCGGAGTTGTTGATCACATCATCGAAATCCGAGTTGAGCAGGGACGACACGTGGGGGATCTTGCCCTCGATGTAGTCCTTGTTCGCGCCGTGTACACGGGCGTACTCGACGTTGCTGTCGTAGATGCTCAGGTCGTAGCCCTTGCCGATCAGCATTTCTGCCAGCTCTACCAACGGGCTTTCGCGCAGGTCGTCGGTGCCGGCCTTGAAGCTCAGGCCCAGCAGCGCAACTTTGCGTTTGTCGTGGCTGGAGACGATGTCGAAGGCGTTCTGTACCTGGGACTCGTTGCTGCGCATCAGCGAGTTGAGCAGCGGTGCTTCCACGTCCAGGGAGCCGGCGCGGTAGGTGAGGGCGCGCACGTCTTTTGGCAGGCACGAGCCACCAAAAGCAAAACCTGGGCGCATGTAGTACTGGGACAGGTTGAGGGTCTTGTCCTGGCAGACCACTTCCATCACTTCACGACCGTCGACGCCGACAGCCTTGGCGATGTTGCCGATCTCGTTGGCGAAAGTGACTTTGGTGGCGTGCCACACGTTGCAGGTGTACTTGATCATTTCGGCGACGGCGATGTCCTTGCGGATGATCGGCGCATCGAGTTCTTCGTACAGCGACTGCAGGACGTCGCCGGAAGCGGTGTCGAACTCACCGATGACGGTCATCGGCGGCAGGTCGTAGTCAGCGATGGCGGTGGATTCACGCAGGAACTCCGGGTTGACCGCAACGCCGAAATCCACGCCGGCTTTCTTGCCGGAGCAGTCTTCGAGGATCGGGATCACCACGTTGGCCACGGTGCCTGGCAGTACGGTGCTGCGCACCACGATGGTGTGGCGAGTGGTCTTGTCGCGCAGCACAAAACCGATCTCACGGCATACCGATTCGATGTAGTTGAGCTCCAGGTCGCCGTTTTTCTTGCTCGGCGTACCGACGCAGATCATCGACAGGTCGGTGTCGCGGATGGCTTCGGCGAAGTTGGTGGTACCGCGCAGTCGACCGGTTGCGATGCCTTGGCTCAACAGTTCGCCCAGACCCGGTTCAACGATAGGGGATTTACCCGCATTGATCAGGTCGATCTTTTCCTTGGAGATGTCTACGCCGACCACTTCATGGCCACGGGCAGACAGGCAACCGGCACACACGGCGCCAACGTAACCCAAACCAAATATGCTGATGCGCATCGCAATTACCTCTATGTTTAAATCATGCCATTAGATGGCCGGAGTTCATGTTTGCAAGCGTCACTGATGCCGCGAAAGTTAGGCGAATAGACGCCGACTTACCGCGTGCAGGCATGTTAAATAGCGAGTGACTAACTATTGCACTCAAGTTGTGCGCAACGTGGCCTTGTTATTGGGGCTTGCCCTGAAATGCAGCCGGTTTTCCGTGGCGGAAGGGTCCGGCGCCAGTGCCGCTGGGCTTTGATACAGGCAAGAAGCCTTTTGATATCAATGCCTTGGGTGTTAACACTGGCTCATTTAGGTCAGCGCTGCCTTGGCCTTTAGGGGGTTGGCAATGAGTCCTTATCGCCGCCCTCAACTCAATCAGTTGATGATATGACCCTCGAGCCAAAGTGCTTTATGACAACTTGGCTACTTCCATTGGTCGGTATGTAAGTCATCTCTTACGTAAGCAGAGAATTTCGTTACCGGTGGTATGAGCGGTGCTTCAGGACGAAGTTCCGGGCCACTCATCCCCTTTCCGGAAATTTTTTGAAATATTAGAAAAGATGGCACTGGTACTATATTGATAGCACTTGCTATTTAGGCCAGTAGTTATGGGGAGTTGGTGCGAGAGGATAGTTTTGTGCCACTACCGTTAAAAAAAAGTGGTGCCACTACGAAAAAAACCGACGAGTGTCGAGTGAAGAAAATGTTAGGGATGTGTCAGGATGTTTTTTGACGCCAAATAAATGACGATTCCGAGGCTGAAACGCAGACAAAAATGTGGGAGCTGGCTTGCCTGCGATAGCGCTCTAGCAGAAACACATGAGTCGGCTGACCCACCGCTATTGCAGGCAAGCCAGCTCCCACAGTTGATGTTGGTGGCTGGCAGGCCTTATTCCGGTGCGTGATCGCGCAAAAACACCAGGTTGTCCGGCTTGGACTGCTCCGCATTGAAGCGGTAACCCTGCACATCGAACTGCTTGAGCTTCGCCGGATCGTTGATGCGTTCTTCAATCACAAACCGGCTCATCATGCCCCGGGCTTTTTTGGCGTAGAAGCTGATGATCTTGTACTGGCCGTTCTTCAGGTCCTTGAACTCGGTATTGATGATCCGCGCCTTCAACGCCGTGCGCTTGATCGCCGAAAAATACTCATTGGACGCCAGGTTGAGCAGCACATCGTCGCCTTGCTCGGCCAGTGCTTCATTCAACCACTCGCTGATGCGCGTACCCCAGAAAGCATAGAGGTCCTTGCCACGGGCATTGGCCAGCTTGGTGCCCATCTCCAGGCGGTACGGCATCATCAAATCCAACGGGCGCAGCAGGCCGTAGAGCCCCGAGAGCATGCGCAGGTGATCCTGGGCGTAGCTGAAATCGGCATCGCTGAACGTCTCGGCATTCAGGCCGGTATACACGTCGCCCTTGAACGCCAGCAGTGCCTGCTTGGCGTTGTCCGGAGTGAAGGCCGGCGTCCAGCTGCCGAAGCGCGCGGCGTTGAGGCCACCGATCTTGTCGGAGACGTGCATCAGCTCACTGATTTGCGCCGGGCTCAGTTCGCGCAGTTGCTCGATCAGTTCCTGAGAGTGGTCCAGGTACTGCGGCTGGGTGAAGCGCGCAGTGACCGGCTTGGACTCGAAGTCGAGGGTTTTGGCGGGGGAAATCACCATCAGCATGAAGTTGGCTCCTGGAATCGTGGCGTGTAGCGTGGGCGCGATTCTAGGGGGTTGGGCGTTTTGACTCCACCTATGATGGTGATAGGCACATGTTGGCGCTGATACGACAATTGGACGAGTGCTCTGGAAAACGGCTAGAGGCTGAGGATCCTCTCCAGAGACGCCAATACTTGCTGGGTGATGGTGTTCAAGCGAATTGAGTAGACTGTGTAGGCGACCGTCAGTACTACGGCAGCCATGGCCCACGGCGTCCACAATGGCCAGGCGCGTTTGATCCGGTAGTTGCGCGGCGCGACGTTGGTCAGTGGGTCGGTCAGGCGCTTGGGTGTTTCGCCGCGAAGAGGGCGCAGCAGACCATGCAACTGGTCGATGATTTTGTGTATTTCGTCATCGCCCTTGCTATGGGCGCCATATTTGCCTTTGAGGCCGGAGATCAGGCACTGGTACATGAACTCCAGCACATGCTGGTACTTGGCGGCTTCGGGAATCATGTTGTTCATGATGGTGAAAAATTTTTCGCCGCCTTGGGTCTCGCTGTGGAATTGGCTGAGCAATGAGCGGGCGCTCCAGGT
This sequence comes from Pseudomonas sp. AL10, assembly GCF_029960685.1. Classification (NCBI taxonomy): domain Bacteria; kingdom Pseudomonadati; phylum Pseudomonadota; class Gammaproteobacteria; order Pseudomonadales; family Pseudomonadaceae; genus Pseudomonas; species Pseudomonas sp. AL10. The sequence goes on along the minus strand of NZ_JASBQZ010000028.1, from coordinate 45,435 downwards.
AGAGAGCCTGCCCCAGGTGGTGCGCATGACCACTTCGTCCACCAACAGGCACAGGCTGTAGGAGTAGGCCTTGAGCATGCTGGCGTCGTAGTCGAGCTGGCGGACTTCTTCCATGATCGCGATGATCTGGTTGCTGACGCTTTGGTACAGCGCCGGTACGTCATCGTGGTGGTCCAGACGGCGCAGGCGGATGACCAGGCCGATCAGCGGCGTGGCGGCGTCGCACAGCGGGTTCCAGGCCACGCCGCGTATATCGTATTCAGGGTCTGCCAGCAGTACGGGCGGCTTCGGCTTGGCTTGCTCCACGGCGAGGGCGGCCGCTTCGTTACTGGCGTCCTGTGGCAAGTAGTTGAAGAGCTGATTGTTATGTCCTGTTGTAGGTATGTTTTTGCTGGGTGTGGGCTCACTCATTTTTTTCTCCAGTCGTGCACAACTGCTCCAATTCCGGCAACTAATACTGAGGTTGACGTCGACACCGTTGCCGATGATCAGGCTTTGCCAGTGAAGGCGATAGAGCCGGAAATAGCTGAAGCCAGAAGGGGTTGATTACAATTTGAATTTATCGTCAGGGGCTGGGCTGAAAAGGTCATCAAGCATCTGCCTGCTAGCGTTCAACTGCTGTTGCTCCGCTGCTGATATACGGCGATAAAGCGGTGAAGGCGGGGGCCTCGGGGAGTCGTTGGGAAGGTCAAAACGGCGCATCCATTGGTTGCTGGTGCGCTCGTTGAGGCGCACTTCACCGGCAATCGAGCCGTAGTGCAGCGAGCCAATATTGCTGACTCGCAAGGGTTTGAGCACTTCATTGACCATCACATATAGCTCGGGCCGAGGGTCGACATCCGCTTTGCCCAAGGCAGGCCAGTCTCCCGCACGAAAAATGGTGCCCCATTCGTAAGGCAAAATGCCTATGCGTATGTCGTTGAGTTGTTCGAGCAAATCCGCGGTTGTCCCTAATTTGCTTACCCAATGGTGGGCAAGGTAGGAATACCAGTTGAGGTTGCTGTAGCCGGTGCGCCATTTCTTATTGCCGCTGGGAATGCACAGGTCTGCACCTCGGTACTCTTGTACCAGTTCATATTCAACATGCTGATAATTTTCCCATTCATAACTGTGTTGAATACCTAATCCTGCGGCCCCGTGCAATGGGCGTAAAATGTTGCACATTTCGACTATCAGTTCGTCAAAATTCTTTTTACCTGAACCTTTGAGTTCTTCAATAGGAAGGTACAGTCTTACGGTTGTTATTGAGCTATGCACTTTTTCGTACCATCCGGCAGGCGAGTACGCGTCAAACATGTAGGTGCCAACGTTTTGAAAGCTTTTGTTAGAGGACCACATAAGTGCAGCTGACTCTGCGAAGCCATCCGATTGTATATATGAAATACAGTCTTGCATGGTTTGGGGGGTGAAATTTTGCTTAATCATATTTTCGCCTCCTGTGTAGCCCCATACCAACTTTTTACCAAAGTGCTTACAGAAGAGTTCAAAGGCTTCAGCAATATGCTTTCTGCGAACGGGGAGGTAAGCATCTATCAGGTAAAAAGTCGCTACCAGTCCCACTTGCAGAACCGGCTGCTCTTCATCTGTTTCATCGACAATGGTGAAGTCCCAGCGATGGGCATCGAAGTCTTTGAAAAACTGCTCTTCATTCATGGTTTGCCTGCGGTATATCTTCCAAAAAAATACATAGTTTTGAAGGGGGCATTAAATTTATAGACGTTGTTGGTTGTCTATGTGGACGAACTCGTCCCAGCGAACCCCATCAAAACGCAGTAATTTTTCAGATGAAAGTGCCCACATGACGCCGTCTTTTGATTCGATGGAGCTGACCTCTTTGGCTGTAACGTCGACCTTTTTGATTGTGTTGTCGATGACTTTGTAAATGCCGTTATTGGCTCCGATATAGATATTGTTTTGGAATTCAGTTACTGAATAAAAGTCAGCATCTGTTTTCTTTCGGGCGAGCACTTTAAAGCCTAATCGTGCGCTCCCATTAATTATTGTCCCCTGTGAACCAACGACCCAGACAATTCCAGAGGATGAAATATAGATACAGTGAAGGTCAGCGGCTGTTAGGCGAGGTAATTTGTGCCATTGGGCTCCATCGTGATTTGCTACAAAGCCATCAGTTCCGACAACGTAGATATCGCCCGTTGAACCGTCTATATCAAACAAGTCAAGGGTTTCGTCTATGGAAAGCTTTACGCTCTCCATAAAGCTCATGTCAGTGTTTGCTATGATTAACTTATTTTTTTGAAGTATGCCATCATCAAAATGCTCCCAGGTGGACTCGTTTCTTCTATAAATCTGTCCTCTGTGGCCGCAGCTATACAACTGACCATCTATATGCTTTATCTTGTTGACGTATCCATACATTTTACTGGATGGATCGAGGCCAGCATCTTGTATCTTCTCAACGCTGATTGCATCTCTGCTAAAGCACTCAACGTAGCCTTCTTCGCTGAGTGCGTAGATTTTACGTGTTGCTCCTGAGGTTGGCGGAGGGAAGCAGGTTGAGACCACATGTAAGTCTGGCAGGTCATGATAGAACCACTTGTCCTTATTTTTGTCTTGGTAGAAAAAAAGTCGGGAATAAGGTTCATCAAAAGTGCGGTCTGTGAATGAGCATGACATGTAGTACATGTCCCTGTTGATCGCTGATCCAGTATTCATAATCAGCGAAATGGATTGTTTTGAGGGCATTTTTCAACTTCCTTTAGAAATCACCAGCGCCGAATGTGCCAAGGGATCCTGGTGGGGTAGATCTTATAAGTTTTCCTGATTTATCAGCCCTGACTCTAAATTGTGAAGGTAAACCTTTGGTTTCATGGTATGTACGTAATTGAGCGGCCAACACGCCAGAGTTGCATCCGGTGACGCGTGCCGTTGCAAGTGCACCCATTATTTCAAGTTTTAGCAGGGTAGTGGTTCCGGGTGGGGTCTCAGATAATCCAAGTGCTGTTTCAAGAGGGTCATAAAACTTGTGTATTTTTCCATGTTGGTCCGTAAGTCCTTTTCCTCTTACACAGATCACTAATCCCTCTGACTCGGAAAGACCTCCAGGGATTTGTTTTCTGTTGGGGCCTTGGCGTGGACCTTGTCTGAACGCACGATCTGGTACGACATGGTGGCCTGTCAAACCTTGTGCTTTGCATGTGTCTGGTTTGTAAGGGCGCAATAAACACTTTTCATTACCTAAAAATTTTCCGCCATTTTTTCCTTTAGGCAAAGCCGGATCTACTGCCTTTGTTTCAACGGCACGTGCAGCTCTTTCGGATACCTCCCTGCCACCCTGAACTCCGGCTTTGTTGATGCCTTTTCCAATCAGTACACCGCCTTTTAGTGCATCGCCTGCAAAGGGAATCGCGGCAACTGCTGAGAGGCTAGCATTCACCGCATCGCCTTCAGCAGCATGGATGCCAGCGTTGATCAAGTCTGGGATTGCACCCAGTCCAGGTACGAAGCCTAGGACATCCAGGCCGCCGTGAACCCACGGGCTTGCACTAGTCCACCACCCTTTTTCTGCCTCTGTTTGCGTTTCTATGATTGGGTTTGCCTGCGAAGCCGAAACTGCCGCAGGCGCCGTCTCACCCACCACCCGCCCGATGGTATTGCCACTCTTGAACGAACTGAACGGCGGCATCGTCGCCAATTCGGCGCGCAAGTAGCGTTTGCGCATTTCCTCGTATTCATACTCCTGCATTTCCCGGCTTTCGTGCAGTTCATTACCTTGTGCATCCCGCCCAAACAGGTCGACTTGCACGCCGCCGTTCTCGCCGAGCTGTAGCATCATTTCGTCCGGGCCGGCGATGCTGTCGGCAGGACGTCGGACGGGTACACTGACCGCATGCACCCGCACCGGTGCCAAGTTGATTGGTTCGGCCATGCGCTAAGCCCCATTCATCCAGAACTTGTCGTCATGGCGCACTACCAACTTGCCTTCGGCGCGTACGCTGCTGCTCTTCTCCAACGGGTAGCATTTGCCGCCGACTGTGTTGCTCTTGATACCTTTGCCGGCGCCAGCTCCATCCCCCTTGGTGGTCGGTACCAGGCTCTTGTCGAACACCACCACTGGCCTGCCGTTGGCACGTACCGATTTGGCCACGCCGGTAGCGGTTTTCAGCTCGGCGGTGACCGGGTAGGGCACCGGCGGGACGGCACTGCCCATCGGCGTCTTGCACACGTCGGGGACGATGCTGACCACCTTCCATTTGCCTTGTTTGCGAGCGATGACGTTATCGGCCATGTCAGAGCGCCTCCTTTGCTGCGCGTTTGATCAGCGGTGCATTCGGATCCGTCTCGAAGCGCGCTTCCAATACGCGAATGCCCAGGTGATTGGGCAGGCTGATGCGGTGGGTCAGCGCCAAGGTCATGGCTTCGGTGTCTATGCGCAGGGTGTCGGTGAGCATGGGCAATGGCAGCATGGCGCCTTTGTGCAGGCGCATTAGGACAAACGGGCGATGGCCGGGCAGTTCGACGCACAATGTGCCGTCGGGCGTAAGGCCCGGGGCGGTCAGGTTGAACAGTTCAAGACGAAACGCGGGCGGCGGAAATTCGATCTGTTGATCAACCGGCGCACCGTTCCAGTAGGCAAAGTCGAAATCCCGTGGCAAGCCCGGCCAGCGTTCCCGCTGCCAAACCTCGTCATAGCTCCCGGCCAAGGGCAGGCGAGGCGCCCAGGCACGCCCAACCACGCCGAATCCAACCGGTTGGTTTTTGTAGCTGGCCGCGAGCTGTGCCATGCCACGGGCGTCCGGTTCATCCTCGGGGTGTTTGACCCGATCCAGACGCCACACCGGTTTGTCGATGGGCTCGATCTGTGGCGCGGGCAGTTCGCGCAGCGGCTTGTCCAGTTGATAGCCAAGGTCTTCTTGACGCTTGTCGATCCAGCCGCAGCCCAGTGGGTTGCTGTAGCAAACTTCGTTGAGCAGATAGGGCGGGGTGTTTTCATCAACCGCGTGCTCGGGATTAGGCACTACGCTGCTGCCACCGAAGGCATATTCCCAGCGCAGCGGAACACACGTTGCGGGCTGAGGCTCGGACAATTGCCAGCCGCCGAACAAGCTGTGACGGAATTGGCGAGGGCCGGTGAATTTGAGTTGCTTGTCCAGCAAGTAATGGCGCCTCGGCGCATCGGCCCGACGCTTAAAAGCTTCTTGCCGGGCGGCTTGCCATTCCATTAGCTGGTACTCGGTCAGTCGTTCGCCGGGACTCAGTGGCGTCGGCAGGTGCACCTCGATGCTGGGCGGCGGCGCCAGCGGCGCACTGATGCGCAGCCCGGCGGTCCACTGCGTTGCTGGTTGGCCTTGTGGCGTATGAGCATTGCCCACCACGATCACATCACAGCGCGGTTTGAATGGCGCCAGGTCACTTTCCTCGAAGACGCTGCTTGCCCCTTCCTCGCCGTAGTAGCGATCAGCGGTGCATAGGGCCAACGGATCCTCGTCCATCACTTCGGCGCGAAACTGCCCCGGTTGTTCGTCAATGGGTAACAACCGATAGCCCACCTTCAAAACCAGCACCGGGTACTCTTGGTCGTCCATGCCCAGCGCACTGAAACACAGCGCATCAAAAGGCGTCAGATTGCGAAATTCCATGACGCCCCCTAGTTGATATCCACGTCTTTGCCGTTGATCTGCACCGCGCCGCTGGCGCTGAAATCGAAGGTGCGGCCATTGATCAGTACGGTGCCGTCGGACTTCATCACCAAGGTGGATTTGCCCACCGTGACCTTGAATTCATCCCCCGCGTCGATGGTGAATTTCTTGCCCACCGCCACCGATTTGTGGATGCCGACCTGCTCGCTTTGGCTCAGGCCCACGGTAGTGTTCATGGCCGCGCCAACGCTGGTTTGGTAGGCCGCGCCAATGGTCAGCGCCTTGGCCAAACCGATGGTTTCGGCTTTGGCCAGCTTGATGGTCTCTGCCTTGTTGCCACCGATGGTTACGCTGCGGTTGGCACCGATGCTGATGGTTTCGTTCTGGCCGACGTCCTCGGTGCGGTGGTCGCCGATGGAGATGGTTTCGTTGTGCTCGACTCGCTCCTTGCGGTCGTTGCCGACGAAAATACCGTTGTTGTTTTTGATGTGGACGTTCTTGTCCTTTTCGGCATGGATAAACACTTCCTGATGCCCGAGTTCATCCTCAAAACGCAGCTCATTGAAGCCTTCGCCTTTATGAGTTCGGCTTTTGATGGTCATCCGTGTCTTGTGCTTGGGCAGCTCATACGGTGGCAGGTTGGTTTGCCGGTATGCCCGACCGATAGCGATAGGCTGATCGGCATCGCCATCAAGGTAGCCGATGATCAGTTCCTGACCCACACGTGGGATGGCCATAGCGCCCCAAAGCTCTCCCGCCCAGCCTTGAGCCACACGAATCCAGCATGAGCTGTGATCGTTGTTTTTGTCAGCGCGATCCCACGGAAACTGCACTTTCACCCGGCCCCATTCATCGCAGTAAATCTCTTCCCCTGGCGGCCCGACCACCGTGGCGATCTGCGGGCCGTCGATGCAGGGTTTGGCACGCAGCGGCGCCTTCCAATCTGAGGTCCAGCGGATGGCGCTGGCGGTCATTTCATAAGACGTGCCGCGGTCGCTGCCGAACGCCTCTTCCTGCAAGCTGGTGTGCTGTTTGCCTTCGTGGGTGATGGCGATGGTGCGCCAACGGTCGTTGAAGTCTTCGCGGGGATGCTCGTTGAGGTCGAACGCCAGCCCCGGTTGCAGGCGTGCGTCGTCACCGGCCAGGTGCGCCAGTTTGGCGTCATTGCGCAGGGCGGTCAGCCGGGTCTTGGTGAAGGGTTTGCCGGCGATGTCGCGTTTGTAGCGGCCAGGGTAGTCGTAGCGCTCGTAGTCCTTGTGCTGGTTCTTCAGGTCCTGGTCGCCGGTGGCGGTGTGCTGTTGGTCGTAGCGCGGGTGGGTGAAGGTGTAGTCGCGTTGTACCTGGCGGGCGGTGCGTACTTGTTCGGTGTAGTGAAAACGGGTCAAGGCCGGTTCCGTGGCATCGCCGCCGGCCATGGGTTGGTAGATCACGGGGCAATGTTTGTGCGTGCCGATGGTGCCCAGGCCGCCGACGCGGTCGGTGAGGACGAGGGTGTGGCCGTCGTCGCGGTGTTCGAAGGTGTAGAGAAGGCCTTCCTCGGCCGCGAGGCGGGCGATGAAATCGAGGTCGGTTTCGCCGGCCTGTACGCAGTATTCGCGGCGTTGGTGGTCGAAGCAGATTTCGCGGCGGATGTCGGTCAGTCGGTGCTCGGCGAGCACACTGGTGATGATGTCGGGCACGGTTTGGCCTTGGAAAATTCGCCAGTTGGAACGCAGGTCGAAACGTGCCAGGGTCGGTTCGATGACGGCGGTGTAGCGGGTGCGGTGAAAGCCGGTGTCGCCTTGGGTGAACAGGCTGACCAGGCCGTGTACGTAGCGCACCGGCATTTCGCCGCGCCAGATCGTGAACAGCCCCGCCAGGTCGAGCACGTTATTGAAGTCGATGGCGGCGTTGTGGCTGGCCAGTTCCAAATGCAGTTTGAACGGCTGGGACAGGCCTTCTTCAAGCGTGAAGGACACCACATCGAAGGCATCGCCTTTCAAGGGCTCGAACGTGAATCGCAGGTCGCTTTGGCGGGGCATGGAGCTTCCTTTTTTCCTGTTGCCCCGCCAATTGCAATTGCCGTCAGCCGGGACACGATGGGGAACATGCAGCTCGCAGAACCGCAGGTTGGGGCCGATCTTAGGAAGCCGTAAGCGAGCCCTTCAATAGGGTGGAGGGAATCAAGAGGTCTCTTACTTATTGGAGGGGCAATAGCTGTAGGATTTATCCGTGATGGCCAGCCAGAGGCCCGTCGAACCTGGCCAATGCGATCTGGGCGGACGTGATCAGCTATAGTGGCCGACGACTCTGCAGAGGGAGACCCCGCGTGCGATTAGCGCTTTTATTGTCCGCTTGCCTGCTGTGCCTGAATGCCCAGGCCGCGCCGGTGGATGTCGCCAGCCTGGACCGTGGTACCTGGCCGGAAAAACTCGTCAGCCCGGCGCTGTTCGATGTGGCTTCGCGTGCGGAGATCCTGATGTTTGCCCACGGCCTGCTCGCCAGCGAAGCCTTGGACGACGCCGCGCTCAAGCAACGCCTGGGGCTGAAGATCATCAACCTGGCTGCCATCGACGACCTGCGTCGCCAGCTCTGGCAACGGCTGTTGGAGAACTACATGTTCGCCCAGCAGAGCTGCGAAGAAGACGCCTCGTTCTGCTACCTGGTGGAGAACATGGACGACCTGCGTGAGCAGGCCGGCAAGTTCGAGGTCAGTGACAACTCGTTCTATATAGGCTGGGCCGCCCCCAGCCGGCACTTTCACGCACGCTATCTGGACGAGTTGTTGCGCAAGGCTGCACTGTTTCCGCAGATCAGCAGTGAAGTGGCGCGCTTTGGCGATCATGAGCGCAACGGTGATGAACTCAATGACCGGATGTTTTTACTGACCTTCGACGGTGGCCCTGCACCTGTCAGCGGCAATACCGACTGGCTCACCGATTACCTGCGCAAGCAAAAGATGAACGCGACGTTCTTTGTCCTTGGCAGCAGCTTGCAAACCCGCGTGGAGCGCAGTTCCGCCGCCGATGTGCAGGCGCTGTACCAAGGGCAGTGCGTGGGTGTGCAGGGCTGGCAGTACCGCTCCCATAGCCATTGGGTCGACTGGCAAAGCTCCATCACCCGCAGTGCCGGGCTGGTACAGAACCTGATGCCGGAAAACTATGTGCCCTTGTTCCGCCCACCGTATGGGCAGCGCCGTGCGGACAGCCAGGGCTTCTTCCAGCAACAGGGCCTGCAAGTGGCGTTATGGGACATCGATTCCCAGGACGAGCCGAGCAAGCTCAAGGCCGATGAGTCGGCGCAACGGGTGCTGACGTTGATGCTGCTGTGGCGCAAAGGCGTGATCGTGTTTCACGACACTCAGGACAAGGCGCGGGTGGCATTACCAATGGTATTGCAGGCGACGGCGCAGAGTGGCTTGGGTTGGCAGGAGTGTCGCGAGGCATTTCGATGAAGTGCCCGACTTTGCTGGGGATGGGGTGTTTTCGGGGCGATTTGCTGCGACATTTCGATGCAGGCGGACTTCCGACTTTAACGGGGTACATGGCACTCGGCTAGTGCTATTCGTCATCCTGAAAAATAAACTTCAAAAAAGCGTCAAAGTGCTTTTTCCTGTCATGGGTTTTGCGGTATTACGAAGTCAGATCGCCGAAACCTGCAGCACAGGTGGCGTCTTCCAAGACTCCTCCTGTGGGCACTGCACTTGACCTTGTTCAAGGTGCAATCGGTGGTCGAATCGAGGCGCAGCACCGCCCAGGTATTGCGTCGAATGGCTCCCACAAAGGTGACCGAGTATGGATGATCATGGACGTAACCCTTCTTCCGACCAGCCAATCCTTTATGTGCTTGATACCAACGTATTGATCCACGATCCAAACGCACTGCTGAACTTCGAAGAACACCACGTCGCCATCCCGATGATCGTGCTTGAGGAGCTCGACAAACTCAAAAGCGGCCACCACAGCGTTGCCGCCGAATGCCGCCAGGCCATCCGCCTGATCGACAAGACCCTGGGTGAAGCCTCGCCCGAGGACGTTGAAGTCGGCGTACCGATCCAGCGTGGCAAGGGCGGGCCCAAGGGCTTGCTGTCGATCCTGATGAGCAAGCGCAGCGAGCCCAACAGCCTGCTGCCGGAAAACCTGAACGACAACAAAATCATCAACCAATTGATCGACCTGCATGCGCGCGACAAGGACCTGCGCGTGGTGCTGGTGACCAAAGACATCAATATGCGCCTCAAGGCTCGAGCGTGTGGGATCGCTGCCGAGGACTACAGCACCGACCAACTGGTCGACGACGTGTCGATGCTGTCCCGTGGTTATCACATGATGACCGGCTCGTTCTGGGACCGTGTGAGCAAGGTCGAAACCCGTCAGGACCACGGCCGCACCTGGCACCAGGTACAACTGATCGACAACCTGCCGGCCGTGCATATCAATGAGTTCATCGTCGATGAACAGGGCTTCGTGGGCTGGATCAAAGAGATCCAGGTCGACAAGCTGCTGATTCTCGACCTGCATCAGGAACCCCTGTTGCACCAGGAAGCCTGGGGCCTGAAACCGCGTGATATCTACCAGAGCCTGGCGCTCTACGCGCTGCTCGACCCGGACATCCACCTGGTCAACCTGACCGGCGCCGCAGGTTCGGGCAAAACCATCCTGGCCCTGGCCGCCGCCATCGAACAGACCATGGTCACCAAACGCTATCGCCGTATCATCGCCACCCGCAGCGTGCAGGGCCTGGACCAGGAAATCGGCTTTCTGCCCGGTACCGAGGCGGAAAAAATGGAGCCGTGGCTGGGGGCGATTACCGACAACCTCGAAGCCTTGCACATGGATGACGAAAACACCCATGGCAGCGTCGACTACATCCTCAGCAAAGTGCCGTTGCAGTTCAAATCCCTCAACTACATTCGAGGTCGCAGCTTCCAGCAAAGCCTGATTCTGATCGATGAATGCCAGAACCTTACGCCGCACCAGATGAAAACCATCATCACCCGTGCGGGCGCCGGTTCCAAAGTGGTGTGCCTGGGCAACCTGGCGCAGATCGACACCCCTTACCTGTCCGCGACCAGCTCCGGGCTGACTTACCTGACGGAACGCTTCAAAGACTTCCCGAACGGCGTGCACATTGCGCTGCAAGGGGTACCGCGTTCGATTCTGGCTGAATACGCCGAGTCCCATCTGTAACTACAGCGAACCTGCGACGAAAAGCCCCGGCTTTTTCACGAAGTCCGGGGTTTTTGTTTTGTGCGACATTTGCCTGCGTTAACGCGTCCTGGGTGCTTGTGATCTCTGTAATTATTTTGTTACATTTTTTCTCGCGGTAAAAACTATAAGAACACTGCAAGACCCCGTCGGAACACCACCTCCTTGATTCGACGAACGCTTGGAAAACCTGTCCAGGGTTTTCACCGTGACCCTGCCTATTACAAAAGCCCGAAACACCGCTCATTGATGACGCACATATCCAAAGGGAAAGGAAAATGGACGTAGCAGGTAATGGCTTCACTGTGTCGCAACGCAATCGCACCCCCCGTTTCAAGACCACACCCCTTTCACCCATAGCACTCGGCCTGGCCTTATGGCTGGGCCACGGTTCCATGGCCAGGGCAGACGACAACCCTTACACCCCGCAGGTACTGGAATCGGCGTTCAGGGCAGCCGTCGCCTCATTCGGCCCTGAGACTGCCGTGTATAAAAACCTCAGGTTTGCCTACGCGGATATTGTCGATCTTGCGGCCAAGGACTTCGCGGCCCAGTCCGGCAAGTTCGATTCGGCCCTCAAGCAAAACTATGAGCTGCAACCCGAGAACCTGACCATCGGCGCCATGCTCGGCGACACCCGTCGGCCACTGGACTACGCCTCGCGCCTGGATTACTACCGCAGCCGGCTGTTCAGCAACAGCGGCCGCTACACCACCAATATCCTGGACTTTTCCAAGGCCATTATCGCCAACTTGCCGGCCGCCAAGCCTTACACCTACGTCGAGCCAGGCGTTAGCAGCAACCTCAATGGGCAGTTGAACGCCGGCCAGTCCTGGGCTGGCGCAACCCGTGACTGGAGCGCCAACGCGCAAACCTGGAAGACCCCGGAAGCTCAGGTCAACTCTGGCCTGGACCGCACCAACGCGTACTACGCCTATGCCTTGGGCATCACCGGTAAGGGGGTGAATGTCGGCGTGCTGGACTCGGGCATCCTCACCGAACACTCCGAGTTCCAGGGCAAGAATGCCCAGGGCCAAGACCGGGTGCAGGCGGTGACCTCCACGGGCGAGTACTACGCCACCCATCCGCGCTACCGCCTTGAAGTGCCCAGTGGTGAGTTCAAGCAGGGTGAGCATTTCAGTATCCCAGGGGAATACGACCCGGCGTTCAACGACGGGCATGGCACGGAGATGTCCGGGGTGCTGGCCGCCAACCGCAACGGCACGGGTATGCACGGCATTGCCTTCGACGCCAACCTGTTTGTCGCCAACACTGGCGGCAGCGACAACGACCGCTACCAAGGCTCCAACGACCTCGACTACAACGCATTCATGGCCAGCTACAACGCCCTGGCGGCGAAGAACGTGGCGATCGTCAACCAGAGTTGGGGGCAGAGTTCGCGCGATGACGTGGAGAACCACTTCGGCAACGTCGGCGACAGCGCCGCGCAAAACCTGCGCGACATGACCGCCGCCTATCGCCCGTTCTGGGACAAGGCCCATGCCGGGCACAAAACCTGGATGGACGCCATGGCCGATGCGGCCCGGCAAAACACGTTCATCCAGATCATCTCGGCGGGCAACGACAGCCACGGTGCCAACCCGGACACCAATGCGAACCTGCCGTTCTTCAAACCGGATATCGAAGCTAAGTTCCTCTCCATCACTGGCTACGACGAAACTAGCGCCCAGGTCTACAACCGCTGCGGTACGTCCAAGTGGTGGTGCGTGATGGGCGTATCGGGCATTCCATCTGCCGGCCCCGAGGGCGAAATCATCCCGAATGCCAACGGCACCTCGGCCGCCGCGCCGAGCGTTTCCGGGGCCTTGGCGCTAGTGATGCAACGCTTCCCCTACATGACCGCCAGCCAGGCGCGGGACGTGTTGCTGACCACCTCCAGCCTGCAAGCGCCGGATGGCCCGGACACGCCGGTTGGCACGCTGACCGGTGGCCGCACCTACGACAACCTGCAACCGGTGCATGATGCCGCGCCGGGTTTGCCGCAAGTGCCGGGTGTGGTCAGTGGCTGGGGCTTGCCCAACCTGCAAAAAGCCATGCAAGGGCCGGGGCAGTTCCTCGGTGCGGTGGCAGTGGCTTTGCCCACCGGTACCCGCGATATCTGGGCCAACCCGATTTCCGATGAAGCCATTCGCGCCCGTCGCGTAGAGGACGCTGCCGAACAGGCGAGCTGGGCCGCCACTAAAGCGCAGAAAGGCTGGCTCAATGGTCTGCCCGCCAATGCCTCGGCCGATGATCAGTTCGAATACGACATCGGTCATGCCCGCGAGCAGGCAACACTCACCCGCGGCCAGGACGCGCTCACTGGCAGCACCTACGTGGGTAGCCTGGTCAAGTCGGGGGATGGCGAGTTGGTGCTGGAAGGCCAGAACAGCTATTCGGGCAGCACTTGGGTACGCGGTGGCAAATTGTCGGTGGACGGCGCGTTGATCTCTGCCGTGACGGTAGATGGCAGCGCCGTGGGCACGCGCAATGCCGATAACGGCGTGATGACCACATTGGGCGGCACCCTGGCTGGCAACGGCACGGTGGGCGCCTTGACCGTCAACAACGGTGGGCGAGTGGCCCCTGGGCATTCGATAGGCACACTGCGCACCGGCGATGTCACGTTCAACCCGGGTTCGGTGTATGCCGTCGAAGTCGGGGCCGATGGCCGCAGCGACCAGTTGCAGAGCAGCGGGGTGGCGACCCTCAATGGCGGTGTGGTGAGCGTGTCCCTAGAGAACAGCCCCAACCTGTTGACCGCCACCGAGGCGCGCAGCTTGCTGGGCCAGCAGTTCAATATCCTCAGCGCCAGCCAAGGTATCCAGGGGCAGTTTGCAGCGTTCGCCCCCAACTACCTGTTCATTGGCACTGCGCTGAACTATCAACCGAACCAGTTGACCCTGGCGATAGCCCGCAACCAGACCACCTTCGCCAGCGTCGCGCAAACCCGCAATGAGCGGTCGGTGGCGACGGTAGCCGAGACATTGGGCGCTGGCAGCCCGGTCTACGAAAGCCTGCTGGCGTCGGATTCCGCTGCCCAGGCGCGGGAGGGCTTCAAACAACTTTCAGGGCAACTGCATTCGGACGTGGCTGCAGCGCAAATGGCTGACAGCCGCTACCTGCGTGAAGCGGTCAACGCTCGCCTGCAACAGGCGCAGGCACTGGACTCCAGCGCGCAGATCGACAGCCGTGACAACGGCGGCTGGGTACAGCTGCTTGGTGGACGCAACAACGTCAGTGGTGACAACAACGCCAGCGGCTACTCCTCGTCCACCAGCGGCGTACTGCTGGGCCTGGACACCGAGGTGAACGACGGCTGGCGCGTGGGCGCGGCGACCGGTTATACCCAAAGCCACCTCAACGGCCAGTCGGCGTCGGCGGACAGCGACAACTATCACCTGTCGGTCTATGGCGGCAAACGCTTCGAGGCGATTGCCCTGCGCCTGGGCGGTGCCAGCACTTGGCACCGTCTGGACACTTCGCGACGGGTGGCCTATGCCAATCAGTCGGACCATGCCAAGGCCGACTACAACGCGCGTACCGACCAAGTGTTTGCCGAGATCGGTTACACCCAGTGGACCGTGTTTGAACCCTTCGCCAACCTCACGTACCTGAACTATCAAAGCGACTCGTTCAAGGAAAAAGGCGGTGCCGCAGCCTTGCATGCCAGCCAGCAAAGCCAGGACGCGACACTCTCCACCCTGGGCGTGCGTGGCCATACCCAGCTGCCGCTCACGTCCACCTCGGCGGTGACCCTGCGCGGTGAGCTGGGTTGGGAGCACCAGTTTGGTGATACCGATCGTGAAGCTTCTCTGAAGTTTTCCGGCAGTGACACGGCCTTCGCCGTAAACAGCGTGCCTGTGGCCAGGGATGGTGCGGTGATCAAAGCCAGTGCGGAGATGGCCTTGACCAAGGACACCCTTGTGTCGTTGAACTACAGCGGCTTGCTCTCCAACCGGGGTAACAACAACGGGATCAATGCCGGGTTTACCTTCCTGTTCTAGCCTTGAATGTAGGAGCGAGCTTGCTCGCGAAAAACGTCAACGATAACGCGTGCACCCTGGGTAAACGCGGCGCCTGTGAGTTTTTCGCGAGCAAGCTCGCTCCTACAGGGTGGGATAAACAGCCCTGCGCAAATTTTGACCCACAGGTTTACAATCCCTGCTCCTGATCAGGAGTATCCCTGTGCTGACTCATCTCGATTCCCAAGGTCGCGCCCATATGGTCGACGTCACCGACAAAGCCGTGACGTTCCGTGAGGCGGTGGCGCAAGCGCGGGTGCGCATGTTGCCCGCCACCCTGCAAATGATTGTCGACGGCGCCCACCCCAAGGGCGACGTGTTTGCCGTGGCCCGCATTGCCGGGATCCAGGCAGCGAAAAAAACCAGTGACTTGATCCCCCTGTGCCATCCGTTGATGCTCACCGGCGTCAAGGTCGAGCTGAGTGCCGACGGTGCAGACGCGGTTCGTATCGTGGCGCGCTGCAAGCTCTCCGGCCAGACCGGCGTGGAGATGGAAGCCCTGACCGCCGCCAGCGTCGCCGCGCTGACGATCTACGACATGTGCAAGGCGGTGGATCGCGGCATGACCATCGAAAGTATTCGCCTGCTGGAAAAGCTGGGCGGTAAGAGCGGGCATTTCAAGGCGGATGAACAATGAGTATCAACGTACTGTTTTTTGCGCGCTACGCCGAAGCGGTGGGCTTCGATTCGCTGGAGATGGAAGGTGAGTTTGCCACTGTTGACGGCGTGCGCCTCGCGCTGGCTGCTGACCCGGAATTCGCGGTGCTCAACGAAGAGAGCCTGATGTGTGCGCGCAACGAGGAGTTGTGCAGCCTGGACGAGCCGGTGCAAGCCGGCGATGAAATCGCCTTCTTCCCCCCCGTGACCGGAGGCTGAACATGGCCATTCGTGTGCAGGTCGAGGCCTTTGATCCCGGTGCCGAAGTCAACGCCATGCACGCGGCCAATGTGGGCGTGGGCGCGGTGGTGAGTTTTGTCGGCTATGTACGCGACTTCAATGACGGGCGCGACGTGTCGGGGATGTTCCTGGAACACTACCCCGGCATGACCGAAAAGGCCCTGGCCAAGATTGCCGTGGAAGCCGAGCAGCGCTGGCCGTTGCTCAAGCTGGAGGTGCTGCATCGTATTGGCGAGCTGGAGCCGGGCGAGCCGATTGTGTTTGTCGGCACGGCCAGTGCGCATCGCCAGGCGGCATTTGATGCCTGTGCGTTTGTGATGGATTACCTGAAGACGCGGGCGCCGTTCTGGAAGAAGGAAAACACACCGGAGGGGCCGCGGTGGGTGGAAGGGCGTGATAGTGATCATGCGGCGGCTGACCGCTGGAAGCCCTGAGCAGATGCAAGTGCCGGCTTTCAATAGTTTGTCTTTGATCCATTGTTTTTTGACTGGGTATTGTTAGGTTTATTCGAAATTAGTATATAAGACTGTCAGATCTGACAGTTGTTGCTGGCTACCGTTATAGGCTTTGATGGTGTTAGGGCGCCAATGTGCTTTTCAAGTGAGATAACTTCGCTGAGACATTGGCCACATCACCAACAAGCAATAGCGGAAGGTAGGGTATGGTCGCGCACGAGCATGCAAGCAGATTATTGAGTTTCAGTATCAGGCGCCCAAATAGAACGAATAGGGCCAATGGCTTGTATGCCAATGGTAACCATCAATGTGAAGTTATCATTGATATTGTCAAGCAGCTCCGCGCCGCAGATGGTACGTGGGCCGTTGCCCTCTTGACTGATGAAGAGCGTAGCAGTGTGGCCGTCGTTGAATGGTCTGAGCAGCATAATGAAAAACTTCCGCGCGGGTGGAGTTGTGATACGCAGAAAAATCGATATGACATTGGGCTCTGGGCGAAAGATTCGGTCAATGAATATTCAAAAAATACCGTAACTGAATTCGCCAGCCATCCACAGGCCGAGTCTGTAATCCGTTATTTGCGTTGTGATTTAGATGTCGCGGTGGGGCCGGTGCGCTTTATGGCGCGGATAGTTATTGATGGGAAAATTTATACAACGCATTTTTCCCAAGGCGGAGCGGCCTTTGAGTCATCGGTTACCCTCGTGCCCGAGCAACCGTTTTATTTGGATGTTCGAGATCTTGAAGTCTATGAAGATCCTGGCGCGTATTTCGCTTCTAGTTCGAATGCGATAGTGATGGCTGCGGTCTACTATTGGCAACCTCCAGCAGGGGTGTGTTTTGTCGAAAATAGAGGTATTGCGGAACCGATTAATTTACCGGGTGATGGAGCAGCTTTCGACTCTTCATTGTCGCGAACGGTAGAGGGCTGGGTAGGGTTGTCCTATAAAGCAGGAACGCTTACCAATAAAAATGAAGTGGGACAAACGCTGGAGATAGGAGAACTCCATCAGGGTTTGGGTGTGCCTGATGAACATGCGCTGGTGAGATTTAATGAGCGACCTACCATCATGCGTGCGATCAGAGTTGTCAGTAATCGCTTTGTTTTTCCTGAACACCATGAACGTAGGTCTTGGCGGTTGTTGGACAACTTTGGAACAGAGCATACGTTTACGTTGGAGGGTGACAGTAAAGGGAATCTGTACTTGCGGAACGCATCGGAAGTTGGGTCGTACTACTTGGAACATTTCGAGATTGTGCTCCCTAATGGTCAGACATTGACCGACGCTCTTTATTCCAATGGCCGTCATCAGTGCCAGGTAGAAGTGGAGGTCATCATGATGCAGCGGCGCCCTGATGGAAGTACGGTGCAAGCTAAATTGACGGATGCACAGCGCAACAGTCTGACGTTAACACGCTTTTCGCTGGATGATCATGAACCGCTTCCTAGCGGTTGGAGTTGCGATAAAGGAAAAAACATATATGACCTCGGTTTGAGAAGCATGGGTGCTGAAGCTGTGCGTGAGACGGCAACCTCAAAACGACAAAACGCAATGGGCCCGCCAAAGGAAGTGATCAATCGATACCTGCGGGTTAACGCAGGAACCTCTCATGAAAGGGTTCGGTTCATGGCCGTTATTGACGTAGATGGGACTCGATATACGACTAACTATGTCCATGATGATATTAGCTTTATTTCGTACGTAACGATTGGCTTCGTTCCCCCGTATAGGTTGTGGGTCAGTGATCTCATACAATACGAGGATCACGATGCATATCAAGATTATTTTTGCGACGTTGATGTATATTATTGGACCCCTAGGTCGGGGGAGAGGTTTCTTGTTAATCAGGGTCTTGATTCGCCGCTTTTTCTCCATCAGGAAGGGAAAAGTTCCACCTCGTCCTACTGCACAGGGTATATACCCGATCGAACTTATAAAGGCGGCATCGTATACGGTAAGGATGTCGCCAATCCCAAGGTGGTGATGTCCGATATTTCTAAAACCCATCCAGATGGAGACCAGAAGGTTGTCAGGTTCGACAGGCGCTCTACCATTATGCGCGCGGTCAGGTATCGTGATAATCAATTTTGGGGAGTGCAATTAGATCACCAAAGCAAATGGCGCTTGTGGGATAACTATGGGTGTGAGCAGGTTTATGTTATCGACTACTCAGATGGTGGGAATTTTCTGGGGTTAAAGGATGGTTGAAGTCATTGGGGGGTCGATACCTAATGATATTGCTCAATGAGTGGTGATTAATATGGATGTCTATTCTCAAGCTTTCAATTTTAATACTTATTTAAGTGGTGCGGTCGACACGCGTACGGGGCACTACAATGTCCGAATTAATCTGGTGACGTTATATCCTATGGGGCCGCTAGAGGTAAGTCGTGATATTGCGTTATCGTTCTCCATGCTCAATACGGCGTCAGACGTGTACGGTACCGGATGGCGAATAAGCAATACCGAGTTCGACAGTGCACGCTTGCGACTGACGCTGCTTACCGGGGAGCAATTCAAGACCCAAAGTCTACCCGCTGTTGGCGGCACGTTAATTATTAAGGATAACAAACTAAAAAATCTGGTCGTTCGGCGGCCTGATACGAGTACGCTGCATGTAATTTACAAAGACGGCACTGTTGAGGTGTTGCAGCGTACCAGCAGTTCCATGCCTTATCGGATCGTGGCGATTGAGTTTGAGAACGGCGAGCGCATGAAGTGGGAGTATACGCTGGGCGGATCGCTCGAGCGGGTCCTGGGGCAGAATCAGGAAGTGTTGTTGCAGCTGTCCTACTCCAGCGGGCGCCTTGCAGCGGTTGATTCACGAGTAGACGGCGGTCGATATGCCCGTACTCGTTTCACTTATACCAGTGGTAAGTTGACCGCTATCACGGCGCCTTACGATCGGGATGAGCCGTTTCAGAGTGTGGGGTTCGTTTTTGGCTATACACCCGCGTTTCGCAATGGATTGATTGCCATCGACCATGTGAAGTCGCCGATGGGAGGCGAGGAGCAAATCAGGTACGTCGAGAACGGTCATCAGTATGGCAATGGTCAATATATTCCACGGGTTTACAGTTGGGTTCAGACACCCGCGAACAGTCAGTTGCCTATTACCCGAACTTACACCTATAGCACGGGCAATAATTTTACGGGTTATCCCTATTCTGGCGGCTTTCGTGAAGGCGAAGACAACCTGTACGTGATTGGTGGGGACTATAACTATTGGGTTGAAGAGAGATCTATCGACTCGCAAGACAGTACCGTACTGAGCAGTACCCGCAGCACGTTCAACAAATTCCACTTGCTGATTGAAGAACAAACCTTGCGCGAAGGCGCGCGAGCCACCACGACCATTGCTTACAACACCGCTCCAGGGCTCTTTCCGGCGCAGCCCGCCAATCTCCAACTGCCCAGGCTTATCACCACTCGTTATGAGTTGGTGGCTGGCGGTACGACGAGAGAAGTGCAGGTTGCGATCGAAACCGATGAATACGGCAACGAGTTGAGTCGCACCGAGGCTTCCGGCGTACGCACCGAGTTCAGCTATTACCCTATCAATGGTGAAAGCGGAAAATGTCCAGCCGACCCTCATGGGCTTTTTCAGCGTTACTTAAAGCAAGAGCGCTTGATCCCCGTAGCAGGCAACCCCACAGACCGACTTACCGAGTACACCCACACTCGAATACCTGCGACAGGCAGCAGTTACTGTGTTCTTCTGTCGAGTTCTCAGGAAGCCAGGGTCAGTCAGCAGCAAAGCTATTACGACGCCCCCTTGGAACTGGCTGGGCGATTGAAAAGCAGCACTTCTGCCATCGACGGACAATCGTTAGTCAACCATTTCAGTTACACCCTCAGCGGCGATACGCTCAGTGAAACTCATCGGCTGTTGGGCCGTGAAGGCCACTGGCTGGAATCGGTACGCACGCTCTCTCTGGTCAACCGGCGCCTGCTGTCGATGAGCCGCGACGGGGAGGCAACGCTGGTCATGACGTATGATGTTGCTGGGCGTTTGACGGCGGAAACGGCTTCGCCAGGTAAACCGCAGGAAGCTGGGCGTCATTTTGTCTATCACTATGCAACGCCCACGAAGCGCGCCCATTTGGTGACCACGGATGCGCAAGGCCGCAACACCGTCACTTACTACGATGGGATGGGACGGCAGGTTGCGCGAGCGCTGTTGCTGGAGGGCGGAACTAGCGAGCAGCCCCTAGGTACCTGGCGTTATGACGCCCTTGGGCAAACGGTAGAAAAGACGCGTATTGATTATCTGCCCGATGGCGAACACGTCTTGACCACGCGCTACGCCTATAACCCTTGGGGTAACGCCAGTCGTGTGACACGCGCCGATGGCAGCGTGACGATCGATGACTATGACCCTCGGCTGCATCTGCGTGTAACCGGAGTCGAGGGTGGCGAGCGTCTGGAAACTCATCTGAATGCTCATCATCAGCCGTTCCAGGTGAATCGGGTAGACGCTCTCGGGCAGCTCACTGAGGTGGAGTCACGTACCTATGACGGCCTGGGGCGTTGCCTGTCACGTCTGGACATGGATAAGCATCGCACCGATTACTTTTATGACCTGTTCGACCGCGTGGTGATGACCGTCCAAACGCCTTCGGATGGCAGCCCTTCGCGGCAGCGCACCGTGGCCTACGCGCCAGGCAGCAGTGAGCCGCACACAAGTTCAATCAGCATTGATGGCAGGCTGGTGGGATCGCGCACCTACGACAGTCTGGGCCGATTGACAGCGCAGTCCAGGGGGACGGCGTCCGCCACTACTTGGGATTATGAGACCGATTGGACTGAACCTGTGGCCGTGGTGTCCGGCGCCGGGACGCGCCAGCAATGGGCTTATGACAAAGAGTTGGGCACGCTGAGCACGGTCAAGATGGCGGGGCATCCGGACAGGCTCTACCGGCATGACCCGGTCAGTGGTCAACCCACCTATTCAGAGAGTGGCGCGCTCAAACATGAGTTATTCCACGATGTGAACGGTTACCCGGAAAAAGAAGTGCAAACGGTGCTCGGCATGCCATTGACCGCCCACTATGGCCACTCTATGGGCGGGCGCCTGCTGCACTACACGTCCCCTGAGGGGCAGCGAAGCGACTTTGAATATGACGCCAACGGCAGGTTCCGCAAGATGGTGGCCGGAGAGGTGGCGGTTGAACAGCACTATGATCGGTTTGCGCGGCCTGAGGTGCTGACCACCCGCTATGCCAATACCGAGGTGGTCACCCGCGTGGGCTATGACGCTCTGGGGCGCGAGGCTGAGCGGCGCTTTGAGCAAAACGGTGCGCTGCTGCAAGTGATGAGCAGCACTTATCATCCCAATAGCTTGCTGGCCAGCCGATTTGTGCGTGATGCAGCTGCGCAATTGGTGATTGGCGAGACGTTTACCTATGACGCCTTCTTGCGACTTACCTCTTATCGTTGCGAGGGGCGTGAATACCCCCAGGATTCCCTGGGACGAAACATCGCAGGGCAACAATTCAGTTTCGACAGCCTGGATAACATCACCCGCGTCGTGACCTCTTTCGCCGACGGCACGCAGGACATCAGCATGCGGTTTTTCACCGACGCAGACCCCACCCGCCTGACCCGTGTAACCCACTCCAACCCGGCGCAAGATGATGCCTTGACCTATGATGCGGCGGGTAATTTGACCGGTGGGCCGGCCGGGCGCATCTATACCTACAATGGCTTTGACCAGTTGACCCACGTGCAGGAGGGCTCGCTGCAATGCAGTTACCAGTACGATGCTCAATCTCGCCAAGTCGTGGCGGCCCGGGGTAACGAGACACCGGTGGTCATGGCTTACGCGGGGGATCGCCTGGATACGTTGGTGGAGGGCAGCAGGAAACTGCGTTACTTCAATGCAGCTGGCCACGTGCAGGTGCGTACTGGCGGGGTAGACGGGCCGCAATTGCATCTGAATGACGGGGCGGGCACCGTGCGCGGCATCGTGGCGCCGGGGCAGACTACGGTGCAGCGCCATTACGCTCCGTATGGCGAAGGCAACGTGGTTGCGCGGGACGGCAATGTGCGCTCGATGGCGGACCTGCAATTGCCGGCGTTTACCGGCGAGCGTCTGGATGCAGCGGTCGGTCTGTACCATTTAGGGCCGCGTGCTTACGACCCGCGCTTGATAGTGTTTCTTTCGGCTGACCCGTTGGCGCCTTTTGATGAGGGTGGGATTAACAGCTACGCCTACTGTGCCGGGAATCCGGTCAATCTCATCGACCCTAGCGGGTTGTTGCCGAAGTGGTTGGCTTGGACGCTTACCGGCGTTGCGTTGGCCTTGTCGTTGGTGGCGTTCAAGGTTGCAGTGGTGGGGCTGGCGGCCGGGATTGGCAAACTTACAGGGCTGGCGCTGGCGGGCAAGGTGCTGGCTACGGTTGCTACCTCAGCGAGCAGCATAGGCGGTACATTGGGGATTACAGGGCTGAGTATCGAAGCGGTCGACAAGCAGATGGGCTGGGATCGTTCGCAGCACATCAAGAATCTGGGATGGGCGTCGCTAGGGTTTTCCACCGTTGGTGTCGTTGCCAGTGTCAGCCTTTCCGCCACGTTGGGTGTTAAAGCCTTTAGAGAGGCCTCAATGCTCAGAGCCTCTGAACATACAACAGGCTTCCTCTCAAGTTCCCTTGGCAAAGGCCTCGTTGCGGCAGGCAAGAACGCGACAGGGAGATCCTACTCGTTCGCCGGCCCAAAAGAGATTACCCCCGCCAGCCAACTATTCGGGGGCGCGCGCTCGGTGCTCAGATGGACCAACTTCAGCCGTGGCCTGGATGCTCGACTCAACAGCACACAAGCGCAGCCAGTGGCTGAGGACGAGCAGCCCCAGTGGCAGCAGCAACCACACCCACGACCAATGAGCCTGGGACTGGTGGACATGTCAGGGAGTAGTTTTCAGTTCTATGGGGAGTTTCGACGGGAGGCAACGCGTATTCGTCAGTCTGTTCTGAGTGACTCGGATCGCGATGACTGATCAGCAATAGTGGCCGAGCCCGTAAAAATGCCAGTCAGGTTCGCTGACTGGCATTGAGTCGCGCTTAAGGCCGCTTGCGCTCCACCGCCCGCAACAAATGCGTCGGCGGCGTCTCACAGCTGATCTTGCGCCCCAGCAACGCCTCGATGGACGGCAACTGGTACGAGTCATCTTCGCCCGCAAAGCTGATCGACACACCCGCAGCCCCAGCACGCCCGGTACGGCCGATGCGGTGCACGTAGTCGTCCGGCACTTCCGGCAGGGTGAAGTTGATCACGTGGCTGATGCCGTCGATGTGAATACCGCGACCGGCCACGTCGGTGGCCACGAGCACGCGGATCTTTCCTTCGCGGAAGCCTTCCAGGGTCTTGATGCGTTTGTGCTGCGGCACATCACCCGACAGTTGCGCAGCGTTGACGCCGTCACGTACCAGGCGTTCTTCGATGCGGCGCACTTCGTCCTTGCGGTTGGCGAACACCATCACGCGCTCCCAACCGTTGTCGTTGACCAGGTTGTAGAGCAGTTTGTACTTGTCGGCACCGGCGACGGCATAGATATGCTGCTCGACGTTTTCGCTGGCAACGTTGAGTGCTTCGATCTCGACGATGGACGGGTCAGTGGTCCACTGCTTGGCGAGGTTCATCACGTCTTCGGTGAAGGTCGCGGAGAACAGCAGGGTCTGGCGCTCGGTTTTCGGCGGGGTCTGGCGAATGATCTGGCGTACTTGTGGGATAAAGCCCATGTCGAGCATGCGGTCGGCTTCGTCCAGCACCATCACTTCGACCATGTCCAGGTGCACGTCGCCGCGCTGGTTGAAGTCGAGCAGGCGGCCCGGGGTGGCGACGAGGATGTCGCAATGGCGGGCTTCAAGGTGCTTGAGCTGCTTGTCGAAGTCCATGCCGCCCACGAACGTCATGACGTTGAGGCCGGTGTACTTGGTCAGGTCGGCGGCGTCCTTGGCGATCTGCACCACCAGCTCACGGGTTGGGGCGATGATCAGCGCACGCGGTTCGCCCATGTAGCGTTCTTTGGGCGGCGGCGTTTGCAGCAGTTGGGTGATGATCGAGATCAGGAACGCGGCGGTCTTGCCGGTGCCGGTCTGTGCGCGGCCGATGGCGTCTTTGCCTGCGAGGGTGAAGCCCAGCACTTGCGCCTGGATCGGTGTGCAGTACGGGAAACCCAGGTCCTGGATGGCGTGCATCAGTTCCGGGGCCAGTTTGAAATCGTGGAAGCGGGTCTTGCCTTCCTGGGGTTCGACGACGAAGTCTTCGAGTTTCCAGGGGGTCACGGGCGGCTTGGGCGCACGTTCGCGACGGGGCTTGGCCACAGGCGTCGGGGCGGGCTCGGCAGGCTTTACCTGTTCAGGCGGCGTCACCGTGGTTTTGTTCGGTGAGGCGGCGGGCGCGTTCCGGCCGGGCTGTTGACCGTCATTGCGGTTGCCGGGCTTGGGGGCAGGTGCACTGGGAACAGGCGCGAGCGGCTCAGCCTCGCTTTTGCCGAACATCTTCTTGAGTGCTTTGAGCACGGTCATCTCATTAATTGATTAAGGAATGTACGCCGTCCAGTGTAATGCAAGAATCGGGCGCGGCGTAGTGCGTCTGTCATACGGCTACATAAACACGGGGTTCAGCGCAGCCGTTCAGCCAGCCAGGCGCCGATATCGTGTATCTCTTGGGGTAACACTTCGTGGCCCATTGGGTATTCCTGCCATGTCACGGTGACACCACGGCCTTTCAAATGCTCGTAGGCGCTGCGGCCCATGGCGTTCTGAACCACTTCGTCGTACTGGCCGTGCAGGCAGAGCGTAGGGATGCGTTGCTGGCTGGCGGATAATTGCAGGTCATTATCGAAGGTGGGCGCATAGGTGGAGAGGGCGATCACACCGCCCAAGGGCCCCTCCCATTTCTTGAACGCGGTGTGAAAAACCACGGCGCCGCCTTGAGAAAAACCAGCGAGGAAAATTCGCGAAGTGTCTATTCCGGTTCTCTGTTGTGTCTCGATCAGGTCCGTAACCATTTTTGCCGACGTTTCCAGTTCTTCCAGGCTGATCGAACGGGCCGGGCTCATGGCCTTGATGTCGTACCAGCTCGGCATCTCGTAGCCGCCATTAATCGTCACCGGGCGCGTGGGGGCCTGGGGCAAAACAAAGCGGGTGCTCAGCAAGGTTTCCTGCAGCGCTTCGGCCACCGGCAGGAAGTCGTAGCGATCGGCGCCCAGGCCATGCAGCCAGATAACGCAGGCGTCTGCTGGCTTGGCGGGCTGAAGAATCAAGGGTTCGGTCATGTCTGCTCCATAGATGTGCGGGCGCTCCGATTAGGTGCGTCGGAACGGTGCGCGACAGGTTGATCTGTTAAGAGAATGTCGCAAGGCTGAATCTTTTGCCATTGAAGCGCAGTTGCAGCCACTCGGCCAAGACTCTGGTACGCGCCTTGCTATGTGTATCTCGATGTCAGAACTCTCCTAGGACGGTAACACTATCAGTGAGTGCCGCTCGTGGGAAAGCAACTGCAATTACCGCAAAAACCTCATGCTGCTTGGCCCCAAAAAAAACCAACACGGGTCGATATCGCCTCATAAGGGTGCGCTGAGGTTGGAGCTCCGACACAACAAGAGCAATTGGAGGTTTGTAATGAAGGTATTGAAATCCACCCTGGCCATCTTCACTGCGGCGGCTGTACTGGGTGTCAGTGGTTTTGCCCAGGCGGGTGCCACCCTGGACGCCGTGCAGAAAAAAGGCTTTGTGCAGTGCGGTGTGAGTGACGGCCTGCCGGGTTTCTCGGTGCCGGATGCCAGCGGCAAGATCCTCGGGATCGACGCTGACTATTGCCGCGCTGTGGCGGCTGCCGTGTTTGGCGATGCCACCAAGGTCAAGTTCAGCCAGTTGAACGCCAAGGAGCGTTTCACCGCGCTTCAGTCAGGCGAAGTCGACATCCTGTCGCGCAACACCACCATGACCAGCTCCCGCGACGCGGGCATGGGCCTGAAATTCCCGGGCTTCATTACCTACTATGACGGCATCGGCTTTCTGGTGAACAACAAGCTGGGCGTCAAGAGCGCGAAGGAACTGGACGGTGCAACCATCTGCATCCAGGCCGGTACCACCACCGAGCTGAACGTTTCCGACTACTTCCGCGCCAACAACCTCAAATACACCCCGATCACCTTCGACACTTCCGATGAAAGCGCCAAGTCGCTGGAATCCGGGCGTTGCGACGTACTGACGTCCGACAAATCCCAGCTGTTCGCCCAGCGCAGCAAGCTGGCTTCGCCGAAAGACTACGTGGTGCTGCCGGAAACCATTTCCAAGGAACCCCTGGGCCCGGTCGTGCGTAATGGCGACGACGAGTGGCTGGCCATCGTACGCTGGGTGGGCTACGCCATGCTCAACGCTGAAGAGGCCGGTGTGACCTCCAAGAACGTCGAAGCTGAAGCCAAGGCCACCAAGAACCCGGACGTTGCGCGTCTGCTCGGTGCTGACGGCGAATACGGCAAAGACCTGAAAGTGAAGAAGGACTGGGTGGTACAGATCGTCAAGCAAGTGGGTAACTACGGCGAGATGTTCGAGCGCAACCTGGGCAAGAGCACGCCGCTGGAAATCGACCGTGGCCTGAACGCCCTGTGGAACAACGGCGGCATTCAATACGCACCCCCTGTGCGCTGATCGCTGATGGTTCTGTCACCCGGTAGGCCAACTGCCGGGTGATGTTCTGTTCCATTATTTTCGGGGCACTTCATGCAAAATCAAATCGGCGCACCCAAGCAGAAGCTCAGCTTCAGCGACCCCAAAGTGCGTGCGTGGCTGTTCCAGATCATCACGATCGTGGCGGTGGTCTCGCTGGGCTGGTACCTGTTCCATAACACCCAGACCAACCTGCAACACCGGGGCATCACCTCGGGTTTCGACTTTCTTGAGCGCAGTGCCGGCTTCGGCATCGCGCAGCACTTGATCGACTACACCGAATCGGACAGCTATGCCCGGGTGTTTGTCATCGGTCTGCTCAACACTTTGCTGGTGACCGTCATCGGTGTGGTGCTGGCAACCCTGCTCGGCTTCATCATCGGCGTGGCGCGCTTGTCGCCTAACTGGATGATCAACAAGCTGGCCACGGTGTACGTGGAGGTATTTCGCAACATTCCGCCGCTGCTGCAAATCCTGTTCTGGTACTTCGCGGTTTTCCTGACCATGCCAGGGCCGCGCAACAGCCATAACTTCGGTGACACCTTCTTTGTCAGCAGCCGTGGCCTGAACATGCCAGCAGCGCTGGCGGCCGATGGGTTCTGGCCGTTTGTGGCCAGCCTGGTGGTCGCCATCGTTGCCATCGTGCTGATGACCCGCTGGGCCAACAAACGCTTTGAAGCGACCGGGGTTCCTTTCCATAAATTCTGGGCGGGCCTGGCGCTGCTGGTGGTGATCCCGACGCTGTGCGTGTTGGTCTTCGGCACGCCGCTGCATTGGGAAATGCCCAAGCTTGCTGGCTTCAACTTCGTCGGCGGCTGGGTGCTGATCCCGGAACTGCTGGCGTTGACCTTGGCGTTGACGGTGTACACCGCGGCGTTCATTGCCGAGATCGTGCGCTCGGGCATCAAGTCCGTCAGCCATGGCCAGACCGAAGCGGCACGCTCACTGGGCCTGCGCCCAGGGCCGACGCTGCGCAAGGTCATCATCCCGCAAGCGTTGCGCGTGATCATTCCGCCGCTGACCAGCCAATACCTGAACCTGGCGAAAAACTCGTCGTTGGCCGCCGGTATCGGTTATCCGGAAATGGTTTCGCTGTTTGCCGGCACGGTGCTCAACCAGACCGGCCAGGCCATTGAAGTCATTGCCATCACCATGAGCGTGTACCTGGCGATCAGCATCAGCATTTCTTTGCTGATGAACTGGTACAACAAGCGCATTGCGCTGATCGAGCGGTGAGGACACACCCATGACTACGCATACGTTCAAACCTGACATGCCACCGCCGAGCAAAGTCTTCGGGCCGGTGGCCTGGATGCGCGCCAACTTGTTCTCGAGCTGGCTCAATACACTGCTGACCTTGCTGGCGATCTACCTGGTGTACCTGGTGGTGCCGCCGATCCTGCACTGGGCCATCCTCGATGCCAACTGGGTGGGCACCACCCGCGCCGACTGCACCAAGGAGGGCGCCTGCTGGGTGTTTATCCAACAGCGCTTCGGGCAGTTCATGTATGGCTATTACCCCGTCGACCTGCGCTGGCGCGTGGACATGACGGTATGGCTGGCCATCGTGGGCGTGGCGCCGTTGTTCATCTCGCGTTTCCCTCGCAAGGCGATCTACGGCCTGGGCTTTCTGGTGTTGTACCCGATCATCGCCTACTGCTTGCTGCACGGCGGCGTGTTCGGCCTGAGCAATGTGGCGACCAGCCAATGGGGCGGCCTGATGCTGACCCTGGTGATCGCCACTGTCGGCATCGCTGGCGCCTTGCCGCTGGGCATTGTGCTGGCGCTGGGGCGGCGTTCGAACATGCCGGCCATTCGGGTGGTCTGCGTGACCTTCATCGAGTTCTGGCGCGGCGTGCCGTTGATCACCGTGCTGTTCATGTCGTCGGTGATGCTGCCGCTGTTCCTGCCCGAGGGCATGAACTTCGACAAGCTGCTGCGGGCGCTGATCGGTGTGATCCTGTTCCAGTCGGCCTATGTAGCCGAAGTGGTGCGCGGTGGTTTGCAGGCGATTCCCAAGGGGCAATACGAAGCCGCTGCGGCGATGGGCCTGGGCTACTGGCGCAGCATGGGCCTGGTGATTTTGCCGCAGGCCTTGAAGTTGGTGATCCCTGGGATCGTCAACACCTTCATTGCCCTGTTCAAGGACACCAGCCTTGTGATCATCATCGGCCTGTTCGACCTGCTCAACAGCGTCAAGCAAGCCGCCGCCGACCCCAAATGGTTGGGCATGGCCACTGAAGGCTACGTGTTCGCCGCTTTGGTGTTCTGGATTTTCTGTTTTGGTATGTCGCGCTATTCCATGCACCTGGAACGCAAGCTCGACACTGGCCACAAGCGTTAGGAGTTTTTTGATGAGCGAAGCAATCAAACAGCCTGTGAGCCCTGAAGGCATTATCCAGATGCAGGGCGTCAACAAGTGGTACGGCCAGTTCCACGTGTTGAAAGACATCAATCTCAACGTCAAGCAGGGCGAGCGCATCGTGCTGTGCGGCCCGTCGGGCTCGGGCAAGTCCACCACCATCCGCTGCCTCAACCGTCTGGAAGAGCACCAGCAAGGCCGCATCGTGGTCGATGGCGTGGAGCTGACCAATGACCTCAAGCAGATCGAAGCGATCCGCCGTGAAGTGGGCATGGTGTTCCAGCACTTCAACCTGTTCCCGCATTTGACCATCTTGCAAAACTGCACGCTGGCGCCGATGTGGGTGCGCAAGATGCCCAAGCGCAAGGCCGAGGAAATTGCCATGCACTACCTGGAGCGTGTGCGCATTCCGGAGCAGGCCCACAAGTTTCCGGGGCAACTGTCCGGCGGCCAGCAACAGCGTGTGGCCATCGCCCGTGCCTTGTGCATGAAACCGAAAATCATGCTGTTCGACGAGCCGACCTCGGCACTCGACCCGGAAATGGTGAAAGAGGTTCTGGACACCATGATTGGCCTGGCCGAAGACGGCATGACCATGTTGTGCGTGACTCACGAAATGGGCTTTGCGCGCACCGTGGCCAACCGCGTGATCTTCATGGACAAGGGTGAGATCGTTGAACAGGCGGCACCGAATGACTTCTTTGATAACCCGCAGAATGAGCGGACCCGGTTGTTCTTGAGCCAGATACTGCATTGATGGAAGGTTAAAAAAAACCCGGCCTGGTGCCGGGTTTGTTTTTGCCTGTTGATCTGCTCAGGAGGCTTGGGCCGCAAGTTGTTGCTCATCTTTTTCTATGAGCAGGCGATTGAGGTCATCGCCGACATTGAGCGCCTCGATCTCGGCTAGTAGATGCGGATGCTTATCCAGTAGGCGCATGAGTGTAAACAATGGTTCAGGAGGGAAAACCTCAGCCCTTTCGTAGCGAGAAAATGAATTTTGCCCACGCACAGTCAAAAGCTTCACTGCGTCCTTCTGAGTGAGATGCAGTTTGCGACGGATTCGCTTCATTTCGGCAGCGATGATTTTTCTGCCATCAATCAATAATTGGTCACTGGCGTCGGAATAACGCTCTGCGCTGTCATCGTCATGATCGAATTCGATTTCCTTACAGACCTGGCATTCCCAGCCCGCGATGTTTGGAATGTCGCGCATCATGCCGCGCGTGTTGATGGTGAAGGTGCGACCTTCGAAATGCTGCATTCCCTCATGGGCTCCGCAATTCACGCATTGTTGGGTTTTCATAAGGTTTTCTCCTTGAAGGAGATTACGGGAGCTCCACCGCTTGAGCGGTAAGTCACCTTGATGTAAATCTCCGTACCGTACATTTTGATGAGATAGACGTCCTGCCATACCCGATGGTCTGAATAGGTTGTCATTGATTTGTACAACATTCGCTTTTCAAGGGCGCAGACCGCCAACCGCATCTGGCCGATACTCAATTCAAGTTGTCGAGCGCTCTCCCGCGCACTTGCCGTAAATGCTCCGTTGCCCAGCTGGATGACTTGCGCCTTGATCAGGGCCAAATCGTAATGAGGTGTGTACTTTTCCATAAGACACCTGAGTCCAATAATTACCCTCTAAGGGTAATTTTACCAATCGAAAATACTGCTCCTTTTCCTGCCTAAGAACCCTAGTGCGTTGCCTTTGTAGGTAACTCCGAATAGCCTGTAGGAAAATTCATCCTATGATTGGACGAAAGCGCTAAACCCATGACAGACATCGCCCCGCTGATCAAACGCTCCCTGGTCGACCAGGCGCTGGAGCAACTGCGCCTGCGCATCTCCCAAGGCGTATGGGCCATCGGCGAGCGCCTGCCCACCGAGCCCGAGTTGTCCGCCGAGCTGGGGATCAGCCGGAACACCGTGCGTGAAGCCATGCGGGTATTGGCCTTTTCGGGCTTGATCGAAATTCGCCAGGGCGATGGCAGTTACCTGCGCTCGATGACCGACCCACTGGGCACAATGCGGGCGTTGTCCCATTGCACGCTGGAGCAGGCGCAGGAGACGCGCCAGATTCTGGAAGTGGAGGCCATCGGCCTGGCTGCATTGCGTCGTACCGAAGCGGACCTTGAGGCATTGCGCAAGGCGCTCGCTCTCAGCGCCGAGCTTTATCACGGCGACCTGGAGGCCTATATCAGCGCCGACCTGAAGTTCCACCAGCACGTGGTGGATGCGGCGCACAACCCGGCCTTGAGCGAGCTGTACCACTACTTCTCGGCCATTGTCGGCGCGCAGCTGCGCCAGACCCTGAACCGCTCACCGCGACGCCAGGCGGTGTTCGACCTGCATGGAGCGCTGCTCGATGCGGTGGAACAACAAGACCCGGACCGCGCCAAATCCCTCTGCCGGCAGTTGATCAATGAACCCTGAAGCCCCACGCAAGACCGAACTCGAAGAACTGTTGATCGACGCCGAAGCTGACGACGACAGCGTGCAGCAGGCGCCGCCGAGCGTGGTTCGGCCATGGCTGCTGTTGCTGGGCCTGGTGTTGGTGGCCTTGAACCTGCGCCCGGCCTTGTCGAGCTTGTCGCCGTTACTGGCAGAGGTTTCGAGCAGTTTGGGCTTGTCCGCCGCCAAGGCCGGGTTGCTGACCACCTTGCCGGTGCTGTGCCTGGGCCTGTTCGCGCCCACCGCGCCGATGCTGGCACGGCGTTTTGGCGCCGAGCGCGTTGTGCTTGGCATCCTGTTGACCCTGGCCGCCGGGATCATCCTGCGCAGTTCGTTGGGTGAGGTGGGGTTGTTCCTCGGTAGCCTGGTTGCAGGGGCCAGCATCGGCATCATCGGTGTGTTGCTGCCGGGTATCGTCAAGCGCGACTTCGCCAGGCAGGCCGGTGCCATGACCGGTGTCTACACCATGGCGTTGTGCTTGGGCGCCGCCATGGCGGCCGGTGCCTCTGTGCCGCTGAGCCACGCCTTTGGCGACAGCTGGAAGATCGGCCTGGGCTTCTGGATCCTGCCGGCGCTGGTGGCGGCCCTGGTCTGGTTACCCCAGATTGGGCAGAAGCACGGCGCCCATCGTGTGGCCTATCGTGTGAAAGGGTTATTGCGTGATCCGTTGGCCTGGCAGGTCACCCTGTACATGGGCCTGCAATCGTCACTGGCCTACATCGTGTTCGGCTGGTTGCCGTCGATCCTGATCGGCCGTGGCCTGAGCGCGACCGAAGCCGGGTTGGCGCTGTCGGGCTCGATCATCGTGCAACTGCTCAGCTCCCTGGCCGCACCGTGGCTGGCCACGCGCGGCAAGGACCAGCGCCTGGCGATTGTGGTGGTGATGCTGCTGACCCTCGCCGGGCTGTTCGGTTGCCTGTATGCACCGCTGGAGGGCCTATGGGGTTGGGCGATTTTGCTCGGCCTGGGGCAGGGCGGCACCTTCAGCCTGGCGCTGACCCTGATCGTGTTGCGCTCGCGCGATTCCCATGTGGCGGCCAACCTGTCGAGCATGGCCCAGGGCATCGGCTACACCCTGGCGTCGATGGGGCCGTTCGCGGTCGGCCTGGTGCATGACTGGACCGGCGGCTGGGCAGCCATTGGCTGGATCTTCGCTGTGATCGGCCTGGGGGCCATCATTGCCGGGCTGGGCGCCGGGCGTGCGCGCTATGTGCAGGTCACCAGCGAGAAGGTTTAGAGATACACCACTTCCAGCGTGGCCGAGCCATCGAGCGGGGTTTCCACACTCAAATCCAGATTCTGGCGGGCATTGATCACGGTCTGCACCGTGACGTTGCCCCCCAGGGTACCGATGGCCGTGGGCCCGCTGACGCTGCCCTCCACGTCGGTAAACCCCAGGTAGCTTCGCGAGCCAATATCGATGGGGTTGAGATTGGAGGTGCGCCACGCCAGGCCACCGGTGGTGGACTCGGTGCCGTATACCTGCGCGGTGTTGCTGGCCTGGGTTTGCCGCGGGTCGAAGGTCATGGAGTAAACCCCCAGGCGGTTGCCGCTGCTATCAAACCCCAGCCCGTAGTAAATCTCGCTGTTGACCATGGCCGAGCCGTCGCGGTTGTCGCGCATGCGAAGGGCGTAGCGGACGGGGCCATTGCAGGCGATGCCGATATGCAGCGTCTTCAGGGGCAGGCGCGTGGCGGTCTCCAGGTTCAGCTCTTGTTGGGCAATCTTGCCGTAGTCGATCAGGCCACCGCTGGAAAGCTGCGGCAAGCAGGCGGCGGGGACGATCAGTCCGTGGACGCTCAGGTCCACTGTCGAGGCGGCCAGCACCGAGGGCGCGCAGGCCAGTAACGCCAGGCTGGAAAGGATGCGGGTTTTCATGGGGCGGACTCCTTACAGGGGGGCTCAGGGGTAGACGATTTCGAGCGTGCCGGAACCGTTGATGTGCACCACGTCATGCAAGTCCAGGCTTTGCATCGGCGCCAGGTAAGTCTTGATGCGCATCGTGCCAGTCAGGGTTTGCAGGGCGACTGGCCCTGTGGTAACGCCGGTTTTGTCGGTAAAGCCCATGATGCTGTTGGCCGCCATGGGGATCTGCCGCGCGGTGGAACTGCTCCATGCCACGCCATTGCTGGTGGAGTCGGTGCGGTACAAGGTGGGGAAGGCATCGGCGCTGAATTCGGCCGGGTCGATGGTCAGGTAAAAGCGCCCGATCTTGTTGCGGCTGGCATCCAGGTCCAGGCCATAGGCCGTTTCATCGGTGCCGCCCGTGGCCGAGCCGTCGCGGTTGTCCTTCATGCGCAGGGCGAAGCGGATGGGCGCGTCGCAGGTCACGCTCAGGTGCAGTGTGCGGGTGGGCAGCGGTGTTTCAGTGCTGGCGTTGAGGTCTTTGGCGTACAGAGTGCCGTAGTCCACCACGCCTTGGTCGGACAAGCTCGGCAGGCAGGCGATAGGCGCGAAGTGCGCGCGCAGTGTCAGCTCCCGGTAGCGTCCATGGTGTGCGCCGTACAGCATGCCGGAGACTTCCCAGGTGGTGGCATCGCGCACCTGGGTGGCGGCAGGGTCGGCCCAGGCACGCAGGCTCATTTGCAGTGCCAGGGTTTTACCGGTGAGCACCGTGCCCCGTTCGACCGGTGCGATGCCGTGGTCGGGTCGCCA
Organism: Pseudomonas sp. AL10; assembly: GCF_029960685.1. NCBI lineage: Bacteria > Pseudomonadati > Pseudomonadota > Gammaproteobacteria > Pseudomonadales > Pseudomonadaceae > Pseudomonas > Pseudomonas sp. AL10. Next base: position 11,135 of record NZ_JASBQZ010000028.1, on the reverse strand, counting down.
TTGCAGGACGCTGCCAGTGGCGACGGGCGCCTGCCCCACGGCGGGCAGCACCCCCAACTCGACCGCGCGGCCGTCGAGCAGGGCATTACTGACTTCAATGGCATAGCTGCCGTGCTCGGTAAACTGCCAGCGCTGCGGGCTGGCGGCTTGCGCACGGTAGAACAGGCTGAGGTCTTCGGCCTGGGGGCAACTGACGGTCACACTCAGTCGACGCTCGCCGAGCAGGCGTTGCGGTGCGCTGTCGCTTTGCGCCAAGCGGCTCATCAGGCCGAAATCCAGCAACGGCTCACTGACGTTCAGTTGGCATTCTTCAAAAGCCTGGGCTGTGCCGGCGGCGCCGATCAACAGCCCCAGGCACAGTTGACGCAAACAGCTTGCAAGGGGCATGGCGGGAATCCTCAAGGTGCGTGACAGCGTGCGGGGGCTGTTTCGAAGTACACCGAGGGGTCGGCTTTTTCCGGCAGCGAGTAACGCAACTGGCAACGGCGCCCTTGGGGCGTGGTTATCCACAGCGTCGATTGGCCCAGCACATTGGGTAGAAACACCTGGCTGCCGTCCTGCACCAGGGTGATGAATTCACCATTGGCACTGCTGACGGAGGCACCCGCCGGCAACGGCGCGCCCTGGTCGGTGCTGACGGTGAGCAGCAGGCGGCGGGTCAGGCCGACGCCAAATTTGACGCGCTCCACGGCGCCACGGCCGGCCGAAACCATGGCCAGGCCATTGTTGATATCGGCATTGCGCGGCAATGAACGGGTTTGCACTTCCACCGGGCTGCGCCCGTAGGCGGCGACTTGCGGCACCACGGCCTGGCCTTGCCAGTCAGTCCACACCGGGCCGCTGGGGGTGGTGAGTTTGATGCCGCTCATATCGCCAACCGACACCAGCGCGAAGGTGTCGCGCACCGGGTAGGGAGAAAAGGTCACGCCGTCGCCATGCAGCACCACACCGCCGCGAGCACCGCCTTGATAGCTGGAACGCTCGGCGTCGGAGCGGCTGTAACTGACATCCAGCTGGCTGTAGCGCGGCAGCGCGGAGATGCCCAGGGTGGTTTCCACTTGATGGTCGCTGCTGTCGTGCTCGGCGCTGACGCGGTAGCTGAGTTGGTCGTCGATCTGTTCGGTGATGCCCAGGCCGGTGCGGTTCTCGCCACCGGAGTTGCGCACCCAGCTGCGCAGCCGGCGACTCTCGCCCAGCGGCACGCTGATATTGAGGTACACCGCGTTGTCCTGCTGCTGGCGGCCGCCCATTTGCCACTCGGCACTGGCCGACAACGACACCGCACCGATGCTCGTGCCCCAGGAGGCCAGCGCCCGGCTGCTGCTGTCGCCGGCAAAATTGGCCGAGCGTGAAACCCCTGCACTGAATGCACCCAGTTGGGGGTGCGACCAGCCGAGGTTGAGGCTTTGCTGGTCGCGGTAGCGCGAATCACGGTTGCTGTCGTCGCGCGTGTAAGTGCTTTCTTCGAGTTCGCGGTAGCCGATGCTGCGCCAGGAATTGGCGGCGCTGATCGACCATTGTTCGCCCAGGCGCTGGGACCAGGACAGATCAGTCTGCACACCGGAGACCTTCTCTCGGGCCTGGCTGTTGGACACTTGCGTGGACAGTTGGATCTGGCTGTCCAGCCACGGTAACCAGCCCAGGCTGGCGCCCACCGAACGGTATTGACTGGCCGCCAGCACGCCCGTGCCGAGGGTCAATTGCGGGTGCAGGGCGCCGGTCCAGCCGCCACTGATTACCCACGGATCCTCGCCTTCGGCATCGCCCACATTACGCACTCGGCCCGCTGCCACGGAGTAACCCGGGGCTGGCAACCCGAGCCCGAGCATGGCCGCTGGCACGGTGAAGCGCCGTTCACCGCCGACGCTCTCCTTGACCGTGACTTCGACGTCCGAGCGCGTGTTCAAGCGACGCACATCGGTCAGGGCAAAGGGCCCGGCGGGCACCACGGTGGAATGAATCAACGCGCCGTTCTGGCGCACCTCCACCTGAGCCGGGCTATTGGCGATGCCCTGGATCAGCGCGCCCTGGCCTTGTTCTTGAAGGGCGTGCTCGGTGAGCACCTGCACGCCGGTGATCTGCGCGCCGGACAGCACCGGGTTGTACAGGTTGATCTGCCCGGCTTGCAGCACCGCCTGGTGGCTGGCGAAGGTGCGTTGGGCATAGGCTTGCAGGTGGGTGCTGCGTGACAGGCCATCCTGCCAGGTCTGCACCTGGCGGCTGCGCACGATCCAGTCGCCGGCATTGAACCCCACCTCGGTATTGGCCGAGCCAAACCGGCTGGCGTCATCGCCGAAGCGGTTGTAGAAGCCACTGAGGTCGTAGTTGAGCAGGCCGGCAAACCCGCCGGTTTCGTAGCCGGAGATATCCTGCTGCACGGGGCGCAGGGCGTCGGTGGGCACCACCAGCGACACCGTCAGTGTCGCCGGGTCTGGTTCCACAAGGGTTTGCGGGTACCGCGCAAGAAAATCATGGCAGCCCTCGGTTTTACCAGGCGGCACCAGATTGGCCGCGTCCAGCAAAGCGCGGTCAAAGCACAGGTTGCCCTGCTGATCGAAGTTCACCGCCAGCCGGCCACGGCGCTGACCGTTGACGCGCAGGCTGACGGTGTGTTGCCCGGCTGCGTAACGCGGTGCGGCCAGCAACAGGCTGGCCAGTTGTGGGTCGATACCACGTTGTTGCAAGGTCTGGGCATCGAAGCCGGACGAGCTGGAATCTTCGGCGCACACTTTGGCCGGTATGAGCGCGCACAGCAGCAATACCAGCGCCAGGGCAGGGCTGGCAAAGGGATCGGGCACGGCTTCGCCGTCACGGTAACTCAATACTGTTTTCACGCAAGGTACTCGAATAGTGAACGCGCAGGCCTTGTGGGCCGGGCGTTCTGGTGACGATCAACAAGCCGTCACTTCGTTACTCAGGCGGCGCAGGGTGGTACGCCGCCTGGGGTGTTCCGTCAGAAGCTGATTGGTGCGTCGTAAGCCTTGACCGCGAACCCGTACACCGTGGCCGGCTGCAGCCTGACCGTCTTGGCCTGGCTGCTGCTGGCCGGCACGCTCAAGGCTTCGCCGGGCAGCACATAGGTCCGAGGCAGCAACGCCTTGCCGTCACCGGGCAGCAGTTGCAGCTCCTGCGCCAGACGCACCACGTACGGCGTGTCGTTGCGCACCTGTAACTGGCCTTCGCGCAGTGTCCAGGTCAGGTCGGTCCAGGGCGTGCGGTTGGGGGCCAGGCCCTTGGGGTGCACGATCACCGGCAGGTTCTGGCGCACGGTCACACCTACGCGGGCATGCCCGACGGCGGTGGCGGCGCGTCCCTGGGGCATGCCTTCGAACACTGCGCGTTTAAGCCTTTGGGTGAGCAACGGCTGCCGGTTTTGCAGAATGAAACGCACCAGCTGGGACTTGGAGGCTTCGACCCGCGACAGCGGCGGTGTCACCACTAACAGCGGTTCGGTGTCTTCCGGAATGTCCTGCAAGGTCACATGCAGCAGGGCCAGCTGGCTGTCGGTGTTGGTCACCGACACGGACGCTTCGCCTTCGGCCTCGTTCACGATCACCACGGAGGTGTCCGGGACCATACCGTCGGCTTTTACCTGATCGCCGAGCATCAAGAGCAAGGCAATCAGGCCGACAGCGGTGTTTGAGAATGTCGTCGTCATGACGGGTTTCCATTAGCCAAAAAAGGGGGCGGTCAGAGGTAGCGCAGGTCCAGGACGATGGCGCCGTCGAGCGGAACTTCCTGGTCCAGGGTCAGGTACTGGGAAAAATTGATCGCAGTGCTCACCTGAACCTGGACGGTCAGCTGGCCGATGAAGTCCGGTTGTCGGTCACCGACTGGCGCGAAGGCCATGTAGGTGCGGGGGTAGGCATTGGGCTCCTGGGACCAGGTTTCGCCGTTGTCGCTGGAAGCCAATGCTTGCAGGGGCTGCGCATCGCCCACTGCGTTGCGATAGGCCAATGCCACGGAGCCCAGGCGTTCTTCGGGCACATGGATGTTCCTGCCCAGCCCGTAGAAATAATCGGGGGCCGACGAGGAGTCGGCGCGATTATCGAGGCCCACCAGCGCAAACAGCATCGGCCTGGCGCACTGCACACGCAGGTCGAGCGTCTGGATCGGCAGTACGGTGAACTCGTCGGCATTGAGGCTGTGAGAAGGAATCTTGCCGTGATCGACGGTGCCTTCATTCGTCAGCTCGATATGGCAGGCGTCCGGGGTTACCCGGCCGGTCACCGTGAGGTCGACGGCCGACGCACCGTGGGCTTGGGTCATCGCTGTCAGGCCAAGCACGATGGCAACGCTACGCCCCCATGCCGTGAGCACGGGCAGTGCCAGACGCCGCCCATGCCTGTCGGTGTTCAAGGGATGAGCGGCCATGGGTTAGAGGTACTTCACTTCAAGGGTGGCGGAGCCGTCGAGGGTCACCTCATTGCTGAGGTCCATGCCGGCGGTGGCCAGAATGAAGGTCTGCACCTGTAAATCGACCACCAGGTCTTTGACCGCCAGTGGCTGGCTATCGTCATCCATCGAGGCAACCGACATGTACAGGCCCGGATCCCAGAACTTTTCTTTGAACCAGGTATTGCCTTGGTCGGACGATGCGATGGGTTGCACCACCACGCCATCTTCGGCAAGCGGATTGGCTAGCGTGAGGTTGTACCCGCCCAGCTTCTGGGTTTCGTTGATAAAGCCCAAACCGTAACTCGAAGAGATACCCGAGGAGGCACGGTTATCGACCGAGTGCAGGGCGAACTGGATCGCAGCGTCGCAATTGACCGCCATGACCAGGGTGTGGTTGCCGATGACTGTCGGGTTGTCCGGGTTCAGGTCCTTGGCGGAGATCTTGCCATGGTCGATCACGCCACCACCGGACAGGCTCGGTGTGCAGGCGCTGGGCACGATCAGGCCTTTGACGGTCAGGTCCACGCTGGATGCGGCGAAGGTGGTGGCCGAGTGGAGCAGCAGCACGCTGGCGGCCAGGGTGGTCAATCGGGTTTTCATCGGGAGGCTCCTTAGAGGTAATTGACTTGCACAGTGGCGTGGCCGTCGATGGGCACTTCGTCGGTCAGCGTCAGGTTGCTGGCGGGGGCGATGTGGGTGATCAGGCGGATTTCCGCGTCCAATGCCTGGATCGCGATCGGTGCAAGGCCGTCGCCGTCGGCGACGGCCGTCAACAAGCTATGGCTGAGCATCACCGAGGGGATCCAGGTCACGCCGCCGTCCCGGGAGGTGATGGTGCGTACCGGTACGCCATCGGCCACCGGGCTATACAGGCCAAGCCCGGCGTCGCCGACTTTTTCATCGTTGGGTGTCATGCCCAGGCCATGCCAACTGAAGTGGCTGGCGGCAGTGCCCGCACGGTTGTCGATGGTGTTCAGGGTAAAAATGGTTGGCCCTTCGCAACGCACACTCAACAACATGGTTTCCCTGGGCAAGTCGGTGTAGGTGTCGGCGTTGAGGTCTCTGACCGACACCTTGCCGAAGTCGACGGTACCGCCGCCGGAGACCACGGGGGCGCAGGCACTGGGGGTGATGACCCCTTTGACCGTCAGGTCCTGGCTACTGGCGGCCCATACCGGGCCGGCGCCGATCAGCAACAGTGTGGCGGTGAGGGTAGTGAGGGGGCTAACCATGGGGCACGTCCTGTGGGTGAGGGGCGGTTAAAGGTATTTCACTTCAAGGGTGGCGGAGCCGTTGATCGGAACTTCTGTGCTCAGGTCCATGCCGGCTGTGGGGGCGATAAGGGTTTGCACCATCAGGTCTGCCGTGACCTGCTGGACCGGGGAGGGTGCCCAACTGCCGGAGGAACGGTCGCCAAACGAGGCGTGGTAGGTAATGGGCCAGACGTCGCCCGGGAAGCTTTCCCGCCAGGTGAGGCCGTTATCGGACGACTCGATCAGGGTGATTGCCGCGCCGTCAGCCACCGGATTGCCGAGCACCAGTGTGTACCCGCCCAATTTTTTGCCGCTGACCAGGCCCAGGCCATAGCGGTTCATGGGGTCGGGGGCGTCACCCTTGTTGTCCGTGCCCTTCAGGGCCAGCAGGGTTGGCGCATCGCAGACGATCGACAGTTGCAGGGTGTGGTTGCCGAGCAACGTCCAGTTGTCCTGTTTCAAATCCTTGGCCGCGACTTTGCCGTGGTCGATGATGCCGCCGCTGGAAAGGCCAGGGGCACAGGCGCTGGGTGTAATCAGGCCCTTGACGGTCAAATCGACGCTACTGGCGGCGAACAAAGACGTGGACATGGCGAGCAGCAGGGCACTGCTGAGCAGGGGCATGCAGGTTTTCATGTGAGAGGCGTCCATTTACAGGTATTTGACTTCAAACGTCGCGGAACCATCGATCGCGACTTCGTCGGTCAATGTCAGCCCTTTTGCGGGGGCGATCACTGTGTAGAGCGTGACGTCCATGATCGCGTCCTTGATCGGGTGCGGCGCCCAGCCGCTATCGCCACGACTGCCCAGTGCCACCAACTCGTTGGGCGCGATGCCGTCGTCAGGCAGCAGCGTTACCCAGTGGCCGTCGGCGTTGTACATGGCCAGCAGCGTGGAGGGGGTTTCGGCGACGGGGTTGCTGAAACCCAACTGATACATGCCCAGCTTCTGGTTTTCGTTGATCATGCCCAGGCCAAAGGAGTAGCCATAAATCGCAGAGCCAGCTCGATTGTCGATAGGCTGGATGGCAAACAGCGTTGCCGCATCGCAGTTGACGCTCAGTGGCAGGGTCTTGCGCTCAAGCGGGGTGCTGGTGTCGATATTCAGGTCTTTTGCCGCGATTTTTCCGAAGTCGACGTCACCCGGCAGGCTCGGTGTACAAGCGCTGGGCGTGATCAACCCTTTGACGCTCAGGTCGACACTGCTGGCGGCGAACACTGAAGATGTCATGGCGAGCAGCAGGGCACTGCTCAACAGGGATACAGGGTTCTTCATTTCCAATTGTTCCATTGCAGTCTGGCAGATAGAAACGCGTACAGGTCAGCGCTCGGCCCTGTGTGGGCGAGTGGTTGGCGTGGCGGCGGTCTCAGTGTTTTTTTGCGGTGCCGGGGAGTGGCCATCCGTCCCTCTTTTGGGGTGGGCACAATTTAGCGAGGGGGCTGCGAGGGGGAAATACAACTAATACGACATTGGCGGGTTGTGGTGTAAGCGCAGTGCGGGACGGTAGATTTTCGCGGCGTTTTTCGTAGTTGTTGTATCGGCTTGAAGCCATTCAAAAGGATATAGGTTGAAAGTCGATAACGATCAAAAGGGTGTGCCTGGCATTGCTGTATCAGTGCCGCGGATGGCTGCCGAATTAATCACCACGAAGAGGTACTGATGGGTTCGCCAGGAGGTTCAATCGCAGGAGCGAGCCGGACAGTCAAACCGCCTTTTTGTCCCCCGCCCCATTGGCAGTACTTGAATGTTCTGGTCGTGGAGGATCATTCAGCCTATCGCCTGTTGCTGGGTTGGCTGTTGCAAAAACTGGGGCTCGGACACGCGCTGGTCACCGATGGCTTCATGGGATTGGACACCTTTACCAACCGGCCCTTCGACCTGGTGATCAGTGATTGCCGGATGCCCTTCATGGACGGTTACAGCATGACTCGTGCGATTCGCCAGCATGAGCGTGAGCAGGGATTGAAGCGCGTGCCCATCATTGCCTTGACCGCCAACCTGCAAAACGACAGCCCCCAACATTGCCGCAACGCCGGCATGGATGCCTGGCTGCTCAAACCCCTGACCCTTGAACAACTGCACGCCGTGCTGGTGCGCTGGTTGCCGGGCGGCGATGGCAGTTATGTCGAGCCATACGCTGCTGCGGCGGGGGCGAGCTGGCCCACCCGTGCCACGCTTGTGACCACGTTTGGCAGCGACCTGGTCGTCGACCAGTTGCTGGAAACCCTGTTGATGGAGGCCTGGGAAGACCAGCGGGTGTTGCGTCATGCCCGTGTGACGTTGAACGCGCCATTGACCGCCGAGCGTCTGCATCGGCTGGTGGGCAGCCTGGTGTTCCTGGGCGGCACGGGGTTGGAAACCAGTGCCGTGAGCTTGATCGAGCAGGTCCAGGCCGAGGGTGTCGCTACGCACACGGCGCAACTGGAAGTGTTTGAAGCACGGCTGTGCGCTTATCTGGAGTATCTGTCTGAGTTGTGAAGAATGTTGTTGCAGAGCGTTTTACCTGGTCGTTGGTCTAAGTTTGGCTGTAGGTATTTTCCTATTGTGCTGTAGTCCAAAAATCAGCCACTACTGAACATTGGGTTCGGCCGCAAGTGCCTCTTTGTTAGCAGTTGTTGATGATCGCAGGCAGAGGTATTTTGCGCGGATTCAAGTTGCCATCATTCGTGGGTGCCTATGCTTCGAGTAATTATTGCTGACGATCACCCTATTGTCCGGGTCGGGCAGAAAGTCGTGATCGAGGCGAATGGCAAGTGCAAAGTGGTCGGTGAAGCCGATGGTCCTGATCAGTTACTCGGCGTGCTCAGTCGCACGCCGTGCGACGTACTGGTCACGGACTTCGCCATGCCAGGCGGCCAGCAGGCCGATGGCTACTGCTTGTTGGGCCTGTTGCAGCGCCAGTATCCGCAGTTGCCGGTGATACTGGTCACCATGTTCGCCAACGTCGCCACGTTACGCGCAGCCTTTGCCCACGGCGCCAGGGCAGTGGTCGCCAAAAGTGCTTCGGCCAAGGAGTTGCCCTTGGCGATCAAGGCGGTGTGTGCTGGCCAGACCTTCGCCAGTGAATGCCTGCGGGTACAACTGGTGGAAGCCGGCACTGGCGATCAATCCCAGGAGCCGCAGTTGTCTGGCAAGGAACGCGAGGTGGTGCGCATGCTGGCCAGCGGCATGACCGTCAGCCAGATTGCCGCCCAGGTCAACCGCAGCATCTCCACCATCAGCAAGCAGAAAAGCACGGCGATGCAGCGCTTGAGTATTTCCACCGACGTTGACTTGTTCGCCTACGCCCGCAGTACGGGGATAGCGCCGTAGCGCGCTTATTTGCGTGGCGAATGACAGTAGCCATGACGGCTTGGGCGGCTTATCGTGCGCCTACTCTTTTGACGTCCGCGGAGCCTGCCCATGAGTGATACCCATAACGCCCTGATCAGCCAATTCTATAGCGCCTTCCAGCGCCTGGATGCCGAGGCCATGGTTGCCTGCTACAGCGATGACGTGGTGTTCAGCGACCCGGCCTTTGGTGAACTGCGAGGCCGTGACGCAGGGGACATGTGGCGCATGCTCACCACCCGTGCCAAGGATTTTTCGTTGACCTTCGACCAGGTGCACAGCGACGAGCGCACCGGCAGTGCGCATTGGGTGGCCACCTACCTGTTCAGTGCAACCGGCAATACGGTGGTCAACGATATCCAGGCGCGCTTTGTATTGCGCGACGGCAAGATCTGCGAGCACCACGATCACTTCGACCTGTGGCGCTGGTCGCGCCAGGCGTTGGGCACCAAGGGCCTGCTGTTGGGCTGGACGCCGCTGGTACGCAACGCCGTACGCGCCCAGGCGAACAAAGGCCTGAAGGCATTCCAGGCCAGTCGTTGATAAACTGCGCGCCCCTTTTGCCTTGCCGAACCTGTCCGTGAGTACGCCTGAACCCAAGCCTTGGTATGTCTACCTGGTGCGCGCCGCCAATGGTGCGCTGTATTGCGGCATCAGCAACGACCCGGTGCGCCGGTTTGCCTCGCACCAAAGCGGCAAGGGCGCGCGGTTTTTTCTGTCCAGCCCGGCAGTGGCGCTGGTGTACACCGAGCAATGCGCGAACAAGGGTGAGGCGCTGCGTCAGGAACGCCTGATCAAAAAGTTGAAGAAGAGCGCCAAGGAATGCCTGGCCGCAAATGGCTCATCACTCTGACTGATAGGTTCCCATCACGCAGCCAGGACCGTTTGCGCGGTAATCTGCTCGCTCACTCGCCAAGCGGAAACCCGTATGTCTGAGCTCATCCTGCACCATTATCCGACCTCACCCTTTGCGGAAAAAGCGCGGCTGTTGCTGGGCTTCAAAGGCCTGTCCTGGCATTCGGTGAACATTTCGCCGGTGATGCCCAAGCCCGACCTGACGGCCTTGACCGGCGGCTACCGCAAAACTCCGGTGCTGCAGGTGGGGGCGGATATCTATTGCGACACCGCCCTGATCGCTCGCCGCCTGGAGCAGGAAAAGTCCTCACCGGCCCTGTTTCCGCTGGGCCAGGAAATGATCACCCAGACCTTCGCCACCTGGGCCGACAGCGTGGTATTCGCCCATGCCGTCAGCCTGGTGTTCCAGCCCGAATCGGTGGCGGTGCGCTTTGGCAAGTTACCGCCCGAGGCCATCAAGGCCTTTATCGCTGACCGCGCTGCGCTGTTCAGTGGCGGCACGGCGAGCAAGCTGCCGGCTGAGCTGGCCAAGCATCAATGGCCGGCGATCATGACGCGGTTGGAGCAACAGTTGCAGCGTGAGAGCGGCGACTTCCTGTTCGGCGCGCCGTCGATTGCCGACTTTGCCCTGGCCCACTCGCTTTGGTTCCTCAAGGCCACGCCGGTCACCGCGCCTTTGGTGGATGCTTATCCGGCCGTGCTGGCCTGGCTGGGACGGGTGTTGGGTTTTGGTCATGGGACCGCCAGTCAGATGACCGCGGAGCAGGCTTTGGATATCGCCCGCAATGCTACACCGGCACCTTTGCCGGATGAGGTGTTCGAGGATTTGAACGGCTTTAAGGTGGGTCAGGAGGTGACCATTGCGGCTATCGACTATGGCGTTGATCCGGTGGCTGGCGAGTTGCTGTTCGCTGGGCGTGAAGAGCTGATCCTGCGTCGCACGGATGAACGCGGTGGTACCGTGCATGTGCATTTTCCGCGCTGGGGTTTTCGCATCCAGGGCATAGCTGCCTGAAGGACGAACGACTCATCCCTGTGGGCACTACATGGCCAGTGTGGGAGCTGGCTTGCCTGCGATGGCGGCCTGACAGCCGACACCTATCTACCTGATACCCCACGATCCAACTGTGCGGGCTTGCTCGCGAAGGCGGCCTGACAGTCAACACAGCTGGATTGTGTACATATCCATTCCTTCGGTAACGGCCACTTAGGGTTCCGCCTGACGGCGGGTCACTTTGGAAAAGAGCCGGAATGCCGGCCCAGCCCAAAGTAACCAAAGGGCTCTTGCCCCACCACTCG
>NZ_JASBQZ010000027.1:0-74272 GCF_029960685.1 Pseudomonas sp. AL10 | reverse complement strand
GGGGTTTTGTTTTGGGCGCTCGAAAAGTGTCCACCTTGTCCCCGTACACTTGTTCGTCCTGTGTCCGCCCCGTGCACCACAGTGCTAAAGTCCATCCCTCGATTTTGCTTTTCCCAAGGAAGCCGTTATGCCGGACGCGACGTCCCTCAGCCCTGGATTCATGGTGGTTCATGGCAACCGCCTGGACGAGCTGCGAAGCCTGGTGGTCAGTTGGATGCGCCGTTACCCGCTGGCGCCTTTGGAAAACGAAATCGCCCTGGTACAAAGCAACGGCATTGCCCAGTGGCTCAAGCTGGCCTTGGCCGAAGACCCGCAAGCCGATGATATGGGCGGCTGTGGCATTGCCGCAGCTATCGACGTGCAACTGCCTGGCAGCTTTATGTGGCAGCTTTATCGCATGGTCTTGGGCCGTGATGAGATCCCGCCCAAGTCCCTGCTTGATAAAGCCCCGCTGACCTGGCGCCTCATGCGCCTGTTACCCGAGTTGATCGACCAACCGCACTTCGAGCCGCTGCAACGCTTCCTGACGCAAGACACCGACCTGCGCAAACGCTACCAACTCGCCGAGCGCCTGGCTGACTTGTTCGACCAATACCAGGTCTACCGTGCTGACTGGCTGGAAGACTGGGCCGCAGGCCGGCACGAACTGCGCAATGGTCGAGGCGATTCCAAACCGCTCAACCCAGCCAACTGCTGGCAAGCCGAGCTATGGCGCGCGCTGCTGTTGGATGTAGGTGAAGCAGGCATGGCCGAAAGCCGGGCCGGCGTTCATCAGCGCTTCATCGAGCGCATCAACAGCCTTGAACAAGCACCTCCCGGCTTGCCTCCCCGGGTGATTGTCTTCGGCATCTCATCGCTGCCGGCCCAGGCGCTGGAAGCCTTGGCGGGCTTGGCTCGTTTCAGCCAAGTCCTGCTCTGCGTGCATAACCCCTGCCGCCATCATTGGTCGGACATCGTCGCCGACAAGGACTTGCTGCGTAACGAATACAAACGCCAGGCGCGCAAAGCGGGCATGCCCGTCACGATCGACCCACAAACTTTGCACCAGCACGCCCATCCGCTGCTTGCTGCCTGGGGCAAGCAGGGCCGTGATTACATCAGTCTGTTGGACAGCTACGACGACCCCAACAGCTACCGCGCGGCATTCCGCGACGGTCGTATCGACCTGTTCAGCGACAGCGAACCCACCACGCTGCTCAACCAACTCCAGGACGATATCCTCGAACTGCGGCCGTTGAATGAAACCCGTGAACGGTGGCCCGCTGTCGACTTGCAACGCGATACGTCGATCCGTTTCCACATCGCCCACAGTGCCCAGCGCGAAGTGGAAATCCTCCACGACCAATTGCTCCATCGCTTCAGCGCCGACCCCACACTGCGTCCTCGGGACATCATCGTCATGGTCCCCGACGTCGACAGCTACGCGCCGCACATTCGCGCGGTCTTCGGCCAGCTCGAACGCCATGACCCACGCTTCATCCCCTTCACCCTTACAGACCAAGGCCAACGTGGTCGCGACCCGCTGTTGATCGCCGTCGAGCACTTGCTCAAACTCCCCGACAGCCGCTTCCCCGTCAGCGAAATCCTCGACCTGCTCGACGTCCCGGCCTTGCGCGAACGCTTCGCCATCAAAGAGCGTGACCTGCCCACCTTGCATCGCTGGATCGAAGGCGCCGGCATCCGCTGGGGCCTGAACGCCGCGCAACGCGCCGGTTTAGGCCTGCCCACGGAGCTGGAGCAAAACAGTTGGCGATTCGGCCTGCGCCGTATGCTGCTGGGCTATGCCGTCGGTACCGGCACGGCCTGCGACGGTATTGAACCTTATGACGAAATCGGTGGCCTCGATGCGGCCTTGATCGGCCCACTGGTCGCCTTGCTTGACGCCTTGAACGATGCCCATCAAGCGTTATCGGAACCCGCGTCGCCACAAACCTGGGGCGAGCGTCTACAACGGTTGATGCAGCTGTTTTTCCTGCCCAGCAGCGAGCACGATGACTACCTGCTGGGCCAGCTCGAACAATTAAGAGAAACCTGGCTGGAAACCTGCGAGTCCGTTGGTCTGCAAGACGAGTTACCCCTTACGGTCGTGCGTGAGGCATGGTTGGCCGGATTGGATCAGGGGCGCCTGTCCCAGCGCTTCCTGGCGGGGGCGGTCAATTTCTGTACGCTGATGCCCATGCGTGCGATCCCGTTCAAACTGGTTTGCCTGCTCGGCATGAACGACGGCGACTACCCGCGGGCCCAGCCCCCCCTGGACTTTGACCTGATGGGCAGCGATTACCGCCCCGGCGACCGTTCTCGCCGCGAAGACGACCGCTACTTGTTGCTCGAAGCGCTGCTGTCGGCCCGCGACCAGCTGTATATCAGCTGGGTAGGCCGCAGCATCCGTGACAACAGCGATCGCCCGGCCTCGGTACTGATCGGCCAACTGCGCGACCACTTGGCCAGCGGCTGGCAGCACGCCAACAACGATCAGCCGCTGCTCGACGCAATGACCCAGGAGCACCCGCTGCAACCCTTCAGCGCCCGCTACTTCCACGAAGGCGATTCACTGTTCAGCTATGCCCGCGAATGGCAATTGCTGCATCAGGCACCGGCGGTCATCACCCAAGAGCAAGGCTTGACCCCTCACCAACAGGAAGAACCCCTGAGCCTCGGCCAGTTACAGGATTTCCTGCGCAACCCGGTCAAGCACTTCTTCAGCCAGCGCCTGAAAGTATTCTTCGAAGCCGCCGAAGTGCCGCTGGCTGACGAAGAACCCTTCGTGCTGGACGCGTTGCAACGCTACAGCCTCAGCGATAGCCTGCTGAACGCGGCGCTCACCCAACCCGATCAGCTCGATCAGGCGCTCAACGCCCAGGCCCTGCGCCTGCAAGGCAGCGGCCTGCTGCCGATGGTCGGTTTCGGTGAATGCCTGCGTAACGAACTGATCGAGCCGCTGCCAGACCTGGTGCAACGCTATCAAGACCTTCTGGCGCTGTGGCCCACCCCGCATACCGGGGCTGAACCGATCAGCTTTGCGTACCAGGGCATCCAGCTGGAAGGTTGGATCAGCGGCCTGCACCGACGCAGTGATGGCGGGCTGTTAAGCGTCACCACCATCCCCAACAGCATTGGCTCGATCAAGACACGCAAGTGGCACCGCCTCATCCGCCCCTGGGTCAATCACGTGGTGGCCTGCGCCTGTGGCCTGCCCTTGAGCACCGGTCTGGTAGCCAGTGACGACACCTTACTGTTGGCCCCGCTGGACAAGGCCAGCGCCGAGGAAATCCTCGGCAACCTGCTTTTGGCCTGGCGCACGGGAATGAGTACACCGCTACCTGTCGCGGTGAAAACCGCGTTCGCCTGGCTCGGCCAGACTGACCCCGCCAAGGCCCAAGCGGCTGCGAGCAAAGCCTATGAAGGCGATGGCATCACCACTGACGGCGAACGCCGCGAAACGCCAGCCCTCACGCGGCAATTTCCCGACTACGCGGCCCTGGTCGCCAGCGAAGAGTTCGAAGGCTGGTGCGAAACCCTGTATCGCCCGCTGATCAACGCCCCCTGGCGATCGCTTTCCAGCACGGAGGCCAACGCATGATCGGCAAACCCTTGGCCCTGGCGTTCCCGCTCAAAGGCAGCCAGTTGATTGAAGCCAGTGCAGGCACCGGCAAGACCTTCACCATCTCCGCCTTGTACCTGCGCCTGGTGCTCGGCCATGGCGGCGATGAATCCGGTTTCGGCCGCGAGCTGCTGCCACCGCAAATCCTCGTGGTGACGTTCACCGACGCCGCCACCAAGGAGCTGCGAGAACGCATTCGCATCCGCCTGGCCGAAGCCGCACGCTTCTTCCGTGACGAAATCGAACAGCCCGATGCGCTGATCGCAGACCTGCGCGAGCACTATGATCCGCAGCAATGGCCGGCCTGTGCCAATCGCCTGGACATCGCCGCGCAATGGATGGATGAAGCGGCGGTTTCGACGATCCACAGTTGGTGCCAGCGCATGCTGCGCGAACACGCGTTCGACAGCGGCAGCCTGTTCACGCAAACCCTGGAAACTGACCATAGCGACCTGCTGGGCGAAGTGCTGCGCGACTACTGGCGCTTGTTCTGCTACCCAATGCATGACGATGCCCTCAACTGGGTGCGCAATAATTGGGGCGGCCCCGCGGCGCTGATGCCACGGGTGCGTGCATTGTTCGGCAGCGAGCGGCCCACCGACGAAACCCGCGAGCCAGCCGAACTGATCAGCGCCTGCCTGCAAGAACGCCGTGCCGCGCTGGTTGCCCTCAAGGCACCCTGGCAACAATGGGCCGCCGAGCTGCGGGATATCTGCCTGCAAGCCGTCGCCGCCAAAGCGGTCGATGGGCGAAAGATGCAAGCGCGTTACTTCGAACCCTGGTTCGAAAAGATCAGCGCCTGGGCCGCTGACGAAACTCTGGAACAACTGGATATCGGCACCGGCTTTACCCGCCTGACGCCCGATGGCATGGCCGAAGCCTGGAAAGGCGAGCCGCCGCAGCACCCCGGCATCCAAGCCATGGCCGGCCTCAAAGCCAGCCTCGACGCCTTGCCAACGCCCGACGCGGCGGTGCTGCAACATGCCGCCGGCTGGGTTGGCAAACGCTTCGAAGAAGAGAAACGTCGCCGCGCCGAGATGGGGTTTGACGACATGCTGATCCGCCTCAACGCCGCCCTCCAGGCAGACGGTGGCGAGCGCCTGGCCAGTGTGATCCGCGAGCAATTTCCGGTGGCCCTGATCGATGAATTCCAGGACACCGACCCGGTGCAATACAGCATCTTCGACAGCATCTACCGCATCGAGGAAAACCACCTCGACAGCGGCCTGTTCCTGATCGGCGACCCCAAGCAGGCGATCTACGCCTTTCGCGGCGCCGACATCTATACCTACCTGCGCGCCCGGCAGGCCACCACCGGCCGCCATCACACCCTGGGCACCAACTTCCGCTCCAGCCATGCGATGGTCGAGGCGGTGAACCATGTGTTCCAGCGTGCTGAAACCGGCCGTGGTGCGTTTCTGTTTCGCCAACCCGATGGCGACAACCCAGTGCCGTTCCATTCGGTACTGTCCCAAGGCCGTAGCGAGCAGTTGCAGGTCGACGGCCAGACGCTGCCGGCCATGAACCTTTGGCACCTGCCCACCGACCAGCCGATTTCCAACGCGGTTTACCGTCAGCAACTGGCCGCCGCCTGCGCCACGCAGATCGTTGCGTTGCTCAATGGCGGCCAGCAAGGCAGCGCAGGCTTTGTGAAAGCGGGGCGCTTGAAGGGCGTGTTGCCGTCAGACATCGCCATCCTTGTGCGCGACGGCAAGGAAGCCCAAGCCGTACGTGCCGAACTGGCCAGCCGTGGCGTGCGCAGTGTGTACCTGTCGGATAAAGACTCGGTGTTTGCCGCCCAGGAAGCCCATGACCTGTTGGCCTGGCTCAAGGCTTGCGCGGAACCGGACGTCGAACGGCCATTAAGGGCGGCCCTGGCCTGCGTCACCCTGAACCTGTCCCTGGCGGAGCTGGAGCGTCTGAACCAGGACGAGCTGGCGTGGGAATCGCGGGTGATGCAGTTTCGTGGCTACCGTGCCATCTGGCGTACCCAAGGCGTGTTGCCGATGCTGCGTCGCCTGCTCCACGACTTCAAGCTACCGCAAACCCTCATCGCCCGCAGTGATGGCGAGCGGGTGCTGACCAACCTGTTGCACCTCAGTGAATTGTTGCAACAGGCCGCCTCGGAACTGGATGGCGAGCAGGCGTTGATCCGTCATTTGGCCGAGCATCTGGCGCTGTCGGGGCAGGCCGGTGAAGAACAGATCCTGCGCCTGGAAAGTGACGAGCAACTGGTCAAAGTGGTGACCATCCACAAATCCAAGGGCCTGGAATACGACTTGGTGTTCTTGCCGTTCATCTGTTCGGCCAAGCCCGTGGATGGCAGTCGCTTGCCGCTGCATTACCACGATGAACTGGGCAAGTCCCACGTCAGCCTACGACCCACGGCCGAGCTGATCGCCCAAGCCGATGACGAGCGCCTGGCTGAAGACCTGCGTTTGTTCTACGTGGCCTTGACCCGCGCCAAACACGCCTGCTGGCTGGGCATCGCCGACCTCAAGCGCGGTAATAACAACAGCTCGGTCTTGCACCTGTCTGCATTGGGCTATTTGCTCGGTGCCGGCGCGTCGTTGGGCGAATCAGCGAGTCTGGCGCGCTGGTTGCTGGACTTGCAGCAAGGCTGCGCGGCCATCGGTTATGACCTTGTGCCCGACGCCCAAGACATCCTGTTCCACCCGCCGCGCAACCAAGCGACCTTGCTAGCGCCGTTGCTGCCTGTACGCAAGGCCGCGGAAAACTGGTGGATTGCCTCCTACAGCGCCTTGCGCATCGGCGACAGCATGAGCGCCGCCAACCTCGAGGCGCCCGAGAGCCCACAGGCCCAGAAGCTGTTCGATGACGAACGCCTCGACCCCGATGCCCCTCGGGAAACGGTCGCGTCCGGCGGGGATATTCACCGTTTCCCACGCGGTCCCAACCCAGGCACCTTTCTTCACGGCTTGTTGGAATGGGCCGGTGAAGAAGGTTTCAACGTGACGCCCGAGGCCATCGAAAAAGCCGTGGGTGCACGCTGTAACCGCCGCAACTGGGAAGGCTGGATCGTCACCCTCAGTGGCTGGCTGGAGCACCTGCTGCAAACGCCGCTGCCCCTGCACAACGAGCGCTTCGCCCTCAGCGGCCTGCAGCAGTACCAGATCGAGATGGAATTCTGGTTCGCCAGTCACACCGTCGACGTGCTCGCCCTCGACAAACTGGTGTGCCAGCACACCCATGGCGGCGTGTCCCGCGTGGCCGCCGAACCGGTGCTGCTCAACGGCATGTTCAAAGGCTTTATCGACCTGACGTTCGAGCACGATGGCCGTTACTACGTGGCGGACTACAAATCCAATTGGCTCGGCCCTGACGACTCGGCCTACACCTTTGAGGCCATGGAACACTCGATCCTCGAGCATCGGTACGACCTGCAATACGTACTTTACCTGCTGGCCCTGCACCGCCAACTCAAGGCGCGCCTGCCACATTACGATTATGACCAGCACGTCGGCGGTGCCCTGTATCTGTTCCTGCGCGGTAGCCAATCGGTGAGCCAGGGGGCGTATTTCACCCGGCCGCCCCGTGAGTTGATCGAAAGCCTGGACCTGTTGTTCCAGGGCAAGCCCATCCCACCCAAGGTTGAGCCTGCCTGGGAACAAGGAGTGCTGTTATGAGCCTGTCACCGTTACCGCTGGAGGCGCTTTTGCCCCTTGATCGCGCCCCCGACCTGCTGCAGTTGCTTGCACGTTGGGTCGAGCGGGGTTGGCTGCGGGCCTTGGACAAAGCCTTCGTCGGCTTCCTGTACGAGTTGGACCGAAACGCCGATCCGCTGGTGCTGCTGGCGGCGGCCTTGACCAGCCATCAACTGGGGCATGGCCACGTCTGCCTGGATGTGTTCGAAACCCTCAAAGCGCCGGATTTTGCCCTGTCATTGCCGCCCGAAGGCGACCTGCACACCGGCGCCATGCTGCTGCCCTCGCAGTTGCTGCACGGCCTGGATGGCGGCCATTGGTGCCATGCCCTGGCTTCAAGCCCGTTGGTCGCGCTGGCCGTCGATGGCTGCGAGGAGGCCCGCAGCCGCCCGTTGGTGTTGTCCGGCAAGCGCTTGTACCTGCGCCGTTACTGGACCTACGAGCGGCGTATCGACCACGCCCTGCGCCTGCGCCTGGCCAGCGTGGAAGACGCCGCCGCCGATCTGCCGCAACGCCTCAATCGCCTGTTCGACCAACCGGCGCCCAATGGGGTGATTGACTGGCAAAAGCTCGCCTGCGCCCTGGCGACCCGCGGCGCCTTCAGCATCGTCACCGGCGGCCCCGGTACCGGCAAGACTACCACCGTGGTGCGCCTGCTCGCGCTGTTGCAGGCGCCCGCCGTGGAGTCCGGCAGCCCGTTGCGCATCCGCCTGGCCGCGCCCACCGGTAAAGCCGCTGCTCGCCTGACCGAATCCATCAGCCAGCAAGTGCTGTCACTGACAGTGCCCGACAACGTGCGGGAAAAAATCCCGACCCAAGTCACCACGGTCCACCGCTTGTTGGGCAGTCGTCCCGGCACTCGGCATTTTCGTCATCACCTGGGCAACCCGTTGCCCTTGGATGTGCTGGTGGTGGACGAAGCCTCGATGATCGACCTGGAAATGATGGCCAACCTGCTCGATGCCTTGCCGCCCCATGCGCGTCTGGTATTGCTGGGCGACAAGGACCAGTTGGCGTCGGTGGAGGCCGGTGCGGTACTCGGCGATTTGTGCCGTGACGCCGAAGCCGGCTGGTACAGTCCGCAGACTCTGCAATGGCTGCAAGCGGTCAGCGGCGAAGACCTCAGTGCCAGCGGCCTGCAAGAAGACCTCGATGCCCGTCATCCCCTGGCCCAGCAGGTGGTGATGCTGCGCTATTCGCGTCGTTTCGGCGAAGGCAGCGGCATCGGCCAGCTGGCGCGCTGGGTCAACCAGCAAAATGCCGAAGAGGCACGTCAGTTGCTGGCCGCGCGCCGTCATGACGACCTGTTTTGCCTAAGCCTCAAGGGCGAGCATGACCACGGCCTTGAGCGCTTGGTGCTGGACGGGCAGGGCGACGGCGCCCAGGGTTATCGCTACTACCTGAACCTGCTGCAATCGGCACGTCCACCTCTGGATACGCCGCGCGATGACCCGGCCTGGACCTATTGGGCGCAACAATTGTTGCAAGCCTTTGATGCGTTCCAATTGCTCTGTGCCGTGCGCAAAGGGCCCTGGGGGGTTGAAGGGCTGAACCAGCGCATCACCGCGGCCCTGCGCAAAGTCCGCCTGATCGAAGGCGACGAGCAGTGGTACGAGGGCCGTCCGGTCTTGATGACCCGTAACGACTATGGCTTGGGCCTGATGAACGGGGACATCGGCATCGCGCTGAAACTGCCCGAAAGCGATGGCGGCCCCCACGTGCTACGCGTGGCCTTCCCACGTAACGATGGCCAGGGTGGCGTACGTTTCGTGCTGCCCAGCCGCTTGAATGATGTCGAAACCGTGTATGCGATGACCGTACACAAATCCCAGGGCTCGGAGTTCACCCATACGGCGCTGATCCTTCCGGACGCTTTGAACCCGGTGCTGACCAAAGAGTTGATCTATACCGGTATTACCCGCGCCAAGCGCTGGTTCAGCTTGATCGAGCCACGCGGTGGGGTGTTTGAGGAGGCGGTACGGCGCAAGGTCAAGCGTTTGAGCGGGTTGATGCTGGAGTTGGATGCCGTGCCTGAAAAACTGACTGATAGGTCATGAAATATTTCTGATTCAGATGTCTGATTTTTCTGAAAAAATAGTAAGCCCCGTACCAGCTGTACGGCATGGGGTTTACCGCCGCTGTGCTATCGTTGCGGCATCACCCTGGAAAATACCTGAGAGAAGTGCTGCATGAACGTGGCTGTCTCGCCCACAGAGCGCAGTTTGAGCTGGAGACGCATGTTGCGGGTGGCGGTTCTGTGCCTGCTCGCGCCGCAGGTATGGGCGCAGACGCCCAGCCTCGCCGAGCAGCGCGCCCAGGCGGTCACCCAGGTCGTGCTGGGTATTCTCAGCTACGCGCGGTGGCCGGTGGAGCCTGCGCAATTGCGGCTGTGCATTGTCGGGCCGACTCAGTACACCGATGACCTGGTCAAAGGCACTACCCAGGCCACCGGTCGTCCGGTGCTGGTGCGGCGCCTGCTGGTCGATCATCCGGATATCGTCAATGCCTGTGATGCCGTCTACATCGGCAAAATCACACCCGACGAACGCAACCGCCTGTTTACCTCATTGATCGGCCATCCCGTACTCAGCATCAGCGAAGGGGGCGACCAATGCACGGTGGGCAGCCTGTTCTGCCTGCGCGTCAGCGATGAGCAGGTGTCGTTCGAGGTCAACCTGGATTCCGTCGCCCGTAGCGGCGTGCGCATCCATCCCAGTGTGTTGCAGTTGTCCCGTCGTCGAGCGTCTGGCTCATGAGTCGCGATAAAGTGCGGCCGACCCTGCGCTCGGTGATTGCTCGCGGGCATATGATCCTGGCGCTGGTGGCGGTCACCCTGGCCAGTGTGTCCCTGACCCTGCTCGGCGTCCTCGCCCTGCGGGTGTATGCCGAGCACAACTTGCACCTGATCGCCCGCTCCATCAACTACACCGTGGAAGCGGCCGTGGTGTTCAACGACAGTGCGGCGGCCACCGAAGCCCTGAGCCTGATTGCCTCCACCGAAGAAGTGGCCCAGGCAGAAGTATTCGATATCAACGGCAAGCTGCTGGCGCGCTGGGTTCGCCCGGAAACCGGCATGTTGTCACGGGTCGAGCTGCAAATAGCGCACGCCCTGCTCGAACAGCCCATCAGCCAGCCGATTCTGCGCCAAGGGCAAACCGTCGGCAGCATCCATCTGGTCGGCCACGGTGGAAGCCTGTTGCGCTTCTTGCTCAGCGGCCTGATCGGGATTCTGATCTGCACCGCCCTCAGCGCCTGGGTGGCGTTACACCTGTCGCGGCGTCTGTTAAATGGCATCACCGTGCCATTGCAACGCCTGGCCGCCGTCGCCCACGCCGCCCGCAGCGAGCGAGACTTTGACCGCCGTGTACCCTCGGCGCAGATCGCCGAACTCGACAGCCTGGGCAGCGACTTCAACGCCCTGCTCGGTGAGATGGAAGCCTGGCAGACTCACCTGCAAAGCGAAAACGAAACCCTGGCCCACCAGGCCAGCCACGACAGCCTCACCGGCCTGCCCAACCGCGCGTTCTTCGAAGGCCGGCTGATCCGCGCCTTGCGCAGCGCGGCCAAGGTCAACGAGCGGGTGGCGGTGCTGTTCCTCGACAGCGACCGCTTCAAAGACATCAACGACCGCTTTGGCCATGCCGCCGGCGACGCCGTGCTGGTGGCCGTTGCCGACCGCGTGCGGGCGCAACTGCGCGAGGACGACCTGGTGGCGCGCCTGGGCGGTGATGAATTCGCGGTATTACTGGCGCCCCTGCACAAGGCCGAAGACGCCCATCGCATCGCCGACAAAATCATTGCCAGCATGGACATGCCGATCCCCCTGCCAGGTGATACCCAGGTGTTGACCTCCCTCAGCATCGGTATTGCCATTTATCCCGAGCATGGCGCCACTCCCGGCACCTTGCTCAACGCCGCCGACGCGGCGATGTACCAGGCCAAACGATTGTCCTCGGGCGGCCAGCAAACGGCGGAGTCGGAGCATCCCGTCGTCAACGTTCAACACAGGAGTTGATTCCCTTGTTCGCTAACACACGCATTTTATTTGTTTCTTTACTCGTCGCTTTCCTGGCCCTCAGCGGCTGCCAGACGCCACCCAAAGGCCTGACCCCGGCGCAAGTCGCCGTGCTCAAACAACAAGGCTTCGAGCTGACCGATGAAGGCTGGGCCTTCGGCCTGTCCGGCAAAGTGCTGTTTGGCAGTGACGTCGAAACCCTCAACAAACCCAGCACCGACATCGTCGAACGCATCGGCCAGGCCCTGGTAGGCGCGGGTATCGAGCGTGTGCGTGTCGACGGCCACACCGACGCCTCCGGCAAAGAACCCTACAACGTGGCACTGTCCCTGCGCCGCGCCAAAAGCGTGGGCAAGGTGCTGACCCGCGTGGGCATGAAAGAAGAAAACATCCAACTGCGCGGCCTGGGCAGCAGCGAGCCGGTGGCGCCGAACACGACCCCAGCAGGCCGCACCGAGAATCGTCGGGTATCAATTGTAGTGATCGCAGACTAAGCGGGTTCTCCTACCCCCAGCTGAAATGCATTCAATATGTGGGAGCTGGCTTGCCTGCGATGGCGGTTGATCGGTAGATATAGCTTTTGCTGATACACCGCTATCGCAGGCAAGCCAGCTCCCACATTTAGTCTGCAAACCGCATCTCCCGCGTCTGCCCCATCAACAACCCCTGGTTCTGCTCCGTCACCTCTCGAATGTAATCCCACAACAACGTAATCCGCTTCAACTTCCTCAAATCCTCCCGGCAATACATCCAGAACTGCCGCGTAATCGTAATCTGCTCCCCCAGCACCGGCAGCAAGCGCGGATCCTGCGCGGCCAAAAAGCACGGCAATATCGCCATCGACCGGCCTTGCTGGGCCGCCACGTACTGCGCGATCACGCTGGTACTGCGCAGGCTGGCGCTGGCGCCGGGCACCACATTGGCCAGGTACAGCAACTCCGAGCTGAAGGCCAGATCATCCACATAGCTAATAAAGGGATGCTCGGCCAAATCCGCAGGTTTGCCGATCGGCGGGTGTTGGTCCAGGTAGTCCTGGGTGGCGTAGAGCTGCAATGTGTAGTCGCACAGTTTGCAGCACACATACGGCCCGTGTTCCGGGCGTTCCAGGGCGATGACGATGTCCGCTTCACGCTTGGACAGGCTGATGAAGTGGGGCAGGGGCAGGATGTCCACCGAGATCGCAGGATAAGTGTCGACGAAATGGCTCAGTTGCGGGGTGACGAAGAAGCTGCCGAAGCCTTCGGTGCAACCCATGCGCACATGGCCCGACAGTGCCACGCCGGAGCCGGACACCTGTTCGCAGGCCATGTGCAGCGTGCTTTCAATGGATTCGGCGTAACCCAGCAACCGCTGGCCTTCGCTGGTGAGCACGAAGCCGTTGGTCCGGGATTTTTCGAACAGCAGCGTACCGAGGGACACTTCCAGAGAGCTGATGCGCCGCGACACGGTGGTGTAGTCCACCGCCAGGCGCTTGGCGGCGACGCTGGCCTTGCGGGTGCGCGCCACTTCGAGGAAAAACTTCAGGTCATCCCAGTTCAGGGCGCCCAGGGAGGTGATGTTTTTTTGCATATTGGACCGGCTTTTATGTGCGTTCTTATTAGAGATTTGCACATCTATACTCCAAAAACAGTCCGAACGCCTCATTCTTCAAGGCGATTCAACGCCTTGGTTCTCTGCATAACTACAAGATTCTGGAGACCACATGAACGCATCTGCCGATATTTCCGTGCAACAGGTCAAGTTGCTGATCAACGGCGAGTGGGTCGAGTCCAAGACCACCGAGTGGCAAGACATCGTCAACCCGGCCACCCAACAAGTGCTGGCCAAAGTCCCGTTTGCCACTGCCGATGAAGTCAACGCTGCCATCGACGCCGCCCATCGCGCCTTTCAGACCTGGAAGCTGACGCCGATCGGTGCGCGGATGCGCATCATGCTCAAGCTGCAAGCCCTGATCCGTGAACACTCCAAGCGTATCGCCGTGGTCCTCAGCGCCGAGCAGGGCAAGACCATTGCCGATGCCGAGGGCGATATTTTCCGTGGCCTGGAAGTGGTGGAGCACGCCTGTTCCATCGGCACCCTGCAAATGGGCGAGTTCGCCGAGAACGTGGCCGGCGGTGTGGACACCTACACCCTGCGCCAGCCTATTGGTGTGTGTGCCGGCATCACTCCGTTCAACTTCCCGGCGATGATTCCGCTGTGGATGTTCCCGATGGCGATTGCCTGCGGTAATACCTTCGTCCTCAAGCCTTCCGAGCAAGACCCGTTGTCGACCATGCTGCTGGTGGAGCTGGCGCTGGAAGCCGGCGTACCGGCCGGCGTGCTCAACGTGGTGCATGGCGGCAAGGACGTGGTGGATGCACTGTGCACTCACAAAGACATCAAGGCGGTGTCCTTCGTTGGTTCGACGGCTGTGGGCACCCATGTCTACGACCTGGCCGGCAAACACGGCAAGCGTGTGCAATCGATGATGGGCGCCAAGAACCATGCGGTGGTGCTGCCGGATGCCAACCGTGAGCACACCCTCAACGCCCTGGTCGGCGCCGGTTTCGGCGCGGCTGGCCAGCGTTGCATGGCCACTTCGGTGGTGGTGCTGGTGGGCGCGGCCAAGCAGTGGCTGCCAGACCTCAAGGCGCTGGCACAAAAGCTCAAGGTCAATGCCGGCAGTGAAGCGGGCACGGATGTCGGCCCGGTGATCTCCAAGCGTGCCAAGGCACGTATCCTGGAACTGATTGAAAGCGGCGTGAAACAAGGCGCCAAGCTGGAGCTGGACGGTCGCGACATCCAAGTACCGGGCTTCGAGAATGGCAACTTTGTCGGCCCCACCCTTTTCTCGGGCGTGACCACCGACATGCGCATTTACACCGAAGAAATCTTCGGCCCGGTGCTGGTGGTGCTGGAAGTCGATACCCTCGATGAAGCCATCGCCCTGGTCAACGCCAACCCGTTCGGTAACGGCACGGGTCTGTTCACCCAGAGCGGTGCGGCGGCGCGTAAATTCCAGAGCGAGATCGATGTGGGCCAGGTCGGCATCAACATTCCGATCCCGGTGCCAGTGCCGTTCTTCAGCTTCACCGGCTCGCGCGGTTCCAAGCTCGGCGATCTCGGCCCGTACGGCAAGCAAGTGGTGCAGTTCTACACCCAGACCAAAACCGTCACCAGCCGCTGGTTCGACGACAACACGGTCAACGATGGCGTCAACACCACCATCAACCTGCGCTGAACCTGGGAGACGACCATGAAGATTGCATTTATCGGCCTGGGCAACATGGGCGCGCCCATGGCCCGCAACCTGATCAAGGCTGGCCACGCGCTGAACCTGTTCGACCTGAACCAGGCCGTACTCAAGGAGCTCGCCGAACTGGGCGCCACTATCAGCGGTTCACCGCGTGACGCCGCCCAAGGCGCCGAATTGGTGATTACCATGCTGCCGGCCGCCGCTCACGTGCGCAGCGTATGGCTGAATGAAGACGGTGTGCTCGCCGGCATCGGCAAAGGCATCCCAGCGGTGGATTGCAGCACCATCGATCCGCAAACCATCCGTGATGTCGCGGCAGCAGCGGCGAAACAAGGCGTGGCCGTGGCCGATGCACCGGTCTCTGGTGGTACCGGCGGTGCCCAGGCCGGGACGCTGACCTTTATGGTCGGCGCCAACCCGGAATTGTTCGCCACCCTGCAACCGGTGCTGGCGCAGATGGGCCGCAACATCGTGCACTGCGGTGACGTCGGCACTGGGCAAATCGCCAAGATCTGCAACAACCTGCTGCTCGGCATCAGTATGGTCGGTGTCAGCGAAGCCATGGCCCTGGGCGATGCCTTGGGTATCGACACTCAAGTGCTGGCGGGCATTATCAACAGCTCCACCGGGCGTTGCTGGAGCTCCGACACCTACAACCCATGGCCGGGCGTGATCGAAACCGCGCCGTCATCGCGTGGCTATACCGGTGGTTTTGGTGCCGACCTGATGCTCAAGGATTTGGGCCTTGCGACGGAGGCTGCGCGCCAGGCGCATCAGCCGGTGATTCTCGGTGCGGTGGCCCAGCAGTTGTATCAGTCGATGAGCCAGCGCGGGGAGGGCGGTAAAGACTTCTCGGCGATCATCAACAGCTATCGCAAGCTGTAGGAGCGAGCTTGCTCGCGAAAAATGTGAGAGCAACGCGTTCATCCTGGATGAGCGCGTTTTCGTTGGCGATCTTCGCGAGCAAGCTCGCTCCTACAGGGACGGGGATGGGTCAGGCAAACACAAAATACTTACGCACCGTCTCGACCACTTCCCACGTCCCCTTCATCCCCGGTTCCACCACAAAGATATCCCCAGCCCGCAGGTGGATCGGCTCCATGCCTTCAGGCGTGATCACGCAGTAGCCTTCCTGGAAATGGCAGTATTCCCACTTCACGTATTCCACGTACCACTTGCCCGGTGTGCAGATCCAGGTGCCCATAATTTTGCTGCCGTCTTCGCTGGTGTAGGCGTTGAGGTTGACAGTGTGCGGGTCGCCTTCGAGCTTTTCCCATTTGCAGGCATCCAGGACCGGCAGTGGGTGGGTGTCGCGCAGTACGGTGATGGGCTTGGACATGTTGACTCCGAGGCAGGGAAGGGAAAGATGCACCCTAAGGCCTTGGGCGTTGCGCAGATGGTCTGAACTCGACATTGGGATGCCCAGAAGCGCAGACACGTGAACACCGCAGTCCCCTGTGGGAGCCGGGCTTGCCCGCGATGACGGTGGTACAGCGAGCATCTCCCTTGCCCGACACTCCGCTATCGCTGGCAAGCCAGGCTCCCACAGTAGGTCGTGGCGTATCTGGAGCGACAGATCTGTGCATAAAACCGATGTTTCCTCGCAGTAACTGCGAAAGATTTCCCGTGTCGCGCCAGAATTCGCAAGAAAATTCAGAGCTGGCCCTCGTATCATTCACCCCAGTACCCAGTGAGAGCCTTGCAATGAACCCAATAAAAACGTGGTGGGATATCAGCCCGCCCTTGAGCACGGCCACCCCGACCTGGCCGGGCGATACGCCGTTCCAGGAAGAGCGCGTGTGGCAGTTCGGCCCGGAGTGTCCGGTAAATGTGGGCCGCGTAACCCTGTCGCCGCACACCGGTGCCCATGTGGATGCACCGCTGCATTACAGCGCCGATGGCGCGCCGATTGGCGAGGTATCGCTGGACGTGTACATGGGCCCTTGCCGCGTGTTGCATTGCCTGGGCAGCGGCGCGTTGGTTGAGCCCCATCAGTTGCAAGGGCGTGTGGATAACCTGCCGGAGCGTGTGCTGCTGCGCACTTATCCACAAGCGCCGCTCACCGAATGGGATTCGAATTTCACCGCCATCGCGCCCCAGACCATTGAGCTGCTGGCCAGCCTGGGGGTGCGCCTGATCGGTATCGATACGCCGTCCCTGGACCCACAACAGTCCAAGACCATGGATTCCCACAACGCCGTGGCTCGTCATGGTATGGCGATCCTCGAAGGCATCGTGCTCGATGACGTACCGGAGGGCGACTATGAATTGATCGCGCTGCCGCTGCGCTTCGCCAACCTGGACGCGAGTCCTGTGCGCGCCATTCTCCGCCCGCTCAAGGAGCCCACGCGATGAGCCAATGTCCTTTCTCACCAGACTATAAGCCTGCCGATAACCAATCCCCGGAAGAATGGCATAACGCCGAACTGAATTTTTCCGAGTCCATGAGCTATGGCGACTACCTGGACCTGGGCAAAGTCCTCAGTGCCCAGCACCCGCTGTCGCCGGACCACAACGAAATGCTCTTCATCATTCAGCACCAGACCTCGGAGCTGTGGATGAAGCTGATGCTTCACGAACTCAAGGCCGCCCGCGAACATGTGCGCCTGGGTGAATTGCCGCCAGCGTTCAAGATGCTGGCGCGGGTGTCGCGCATCTTCGATCAACTGGTGCACGCCTGGGCGGTGCTGGCCACCATGACCCCGTCAGAGTACAAGGCGATTCGCCCGTTCCTGGGGCAGTCGTCGGGGTTCCAGTCGTTCCAGTACCG
Organism: Pseudomonas sp. AL10; assembly: GCF_029960685.1. NCBI lineage: Bacteria > Pseudomonadati > Pseudomonadota > Gammaproteobacteria > Pseudomonadales > Pseudomonadaceae > Pseudomonas > Pseudomonas sp. AL10. Next base: position 56,986 of record NZ_JASBQZ010000027.1, on the reverse strand, counting down.
CGAGATCGAATTCATCCTCGGCAACAAAAGCCCGGCGCTGCTGCGGCCCCATGCCCATCGCCCGGAATTGCTGCAGCAATTACAGGTGGCGATCGCCACGCCGTCGCTGTATGACGAGGCGGTGAACCTGATGGTCAAGGCGGGGCTGGCGATTGATCCCAAGCGTGCCGAGCGCGACCCGACCGCAGCCACAGTGCATGATGACTCTGTGGAGGCGGCGTGGCGTGAGGTGTATCGCGACCCGAACCGTTACTGGGATTTGTACCAGTTGGCCGAGAAGTTTATCGACCTGGAAGATTCGTTCCGCCAGTGGCGCTTCCGGCATGTCACCACGGTGGAGCGCATCATCGGCTTCCAGCCGGGCACCGGCGGTACGGAAGGCGTGGGGTACCTGCGCAAGATGCTCGATACGGTGTTGTTCCCCGAACTCTGGCGCGTACGCTCCACGCTTTAAACAAAAAGCCCCGGATTACCGGGGCTTTTTTTATGTGAAATACAGTCAACTGTGGGAGCTGGCTTGCCAGCGATGGCGGCGTATCAGCCGGCTCACCCGTTGGCTGACACGCCGCCATCGCGGGCAAGCCCGGCTCCCACAGAGTTTACTGGGTTACAGCTACTTTCCCGTTTCTGATCCTAAACCGGTAGGCGATATAGATAATCCCCACCCACACCGGCATCGCATACACCGACTCGCGAATCCCTGGAATCGCCAGCATCACGCCGATGATCATCACCATGAACGCCAGGCACAGGTAGTTGCTGAACGGGAACCAGAAGGTCTTGAACGACGGCGTCACGCCTTGCTCGCCCATGGCCTTGCGGAACTTGATGTGGGTCAGGCTGATCAGCGCCCAGTTGATCATCAACGAGGCAACCACCAACGCGAACAGCAACTCCAGCGCACTGTGCGGCGCCACGTAGTTGACCACCACGCACAGCATGGTCACCAGCGCCGAAATCGCCAGCGCCCGCAGCGGCACGCCTTGTTTGTTGAGCTTCATCAGCGCCTTGGGCGCATCACCTTGTTCGGCCAGGCCGAACAGCATGCGGCTGTTGCAATACACGCCGCTGTTGTACACCGACAACGCCGCGGTCAGCACCACGAAGTTGAGGATGTGGGCGGCGGTGTCGTTGCCGATCAGCGAGAAGATCTGCACAAACGGGCTGCCGCTGTAGGCATCGCCTGACGCGCCGAGGGTTTGCAGCAGTTGATCCCACGGGTACAGCGACAACAGTACGGTGAGTGCGCCGACGTAGAAGATCAGGATGCGGTACACCACCTGGTTGATCGCTTTGGGGATCACCTTGCGTGGCTCGCTGGCCTCGGCGGCGGTGATGCCGACCAGCTCCAGGCCACCGAACGAGAACATGATGAAAGCCATCGACATCAACAGCCCCATGCCGCCATTGGGGAAGAATCCACCGTGGCTCCACAGGTTGCTGACCGAGGCTTGCGGGCCGCCGGTGCCGCTGAACAGCAGGTAGCAGCCGAGCACGATCATGCCGACAATCGCCACCACCTTGATGATCGCAAACCAGAATTCGGCTTCACCGAAGAACTTCACGTTCAGGGTGTTGATCAGGTTCACCGCAACAAAGAACACCAGTGCGCTGACCCAGGTTGGAATTTCCGGCCACCAGAACTGGATGTACTTGCCCACGGCCGTCAACTCGGCCATGCCCACCAGCACGTAGAGCACCCAATAGTTCCAGCCCGCCAGGAAGCCTGCGTAACCGCCCCAATATTTATGTGCGAAGTGGCTGAAGGACCCGGCCACCGGCTCTTCGACGATCATCTCACCGAGCTGGCGCATGATCAGGAAGGCGATAAACCCTGCCACCGCATAACCCAGGATCATCGACGGCCCCGCCGACTTGAGCACCCCGGCCGAGCCGAGGAACAAGCCTGTACCAATCGCCCCTCCCAAGGCGATCAGCTGAATGTGCCGGTTTTTCAGGCCTCGCTTGAGGCCCACCGGGTTAACCATGTCATCCGCCATTAACATTCCCTTCTACTTGTTTTTCTCAAGGGTGATTGCACGCCGCATCGGCCCCTCAGAACTGCTGAGGGTCAGATATTACTCTGGGTAAACTTTTCGTAATACAGCTGGACGCCATCAAGTGCCTGATCCACCAGCCATTGTTGGATGGATTCGACCATTGGAGGCGGGCCGCACACGTACATATCCGCCGATCTGTCCCGCAATTCGGCCAGCTCGAAATGCTCGGTGAGGTAGCCGCGTTTGCCCGTCCACTCGGTTGAGGCGTCGCTCAGCACTTCGGTGTAGCGAAAGTTCGGGATTTTTGCCGCGTAGGCGTGGATACGCGCCGCTTCACATAAATCTTCGGCGCCGCGCACGCCGTAGTACAGGTGCACAGGTTGTGTGCAGCCCGTGACGGCCAGCTCATCAAGCATGCCCAGCAATGCCGACAACCCGGTGCCGCCCGCCACCAGTACCAACGGTTGGGTGACGTGCCGCAGATAGAACGCACCCAAGGGCGCCTCCATCAGCATTTCATCACCCACCTGGCAGCGTTCACGCAGGTAGTTGCTCATCACCCCATCGGGCAGCAGGCGCACCAGAAACTGCAATTGACTGCCCGGCCGGTTGGCGAAGGAATAGGAGCGCCAACTATCGGTGCCCGGCACCGACAGACGCGCGTATTGGCCCGGCAAAAAATCCAGAGACTGGTCCAGTTGCACCTGCAAAATGGCGGTGCTGGTCGATACCTGCTGCACCGCGCTCACCGTACCGCGTACCTGCACAGGCCCGGGGGCGTTGCACAGGCTTGAATCGAAGTCGAAATAGAAGGTGGCGTCGGACTTCACCCGGGTCTGGCAACTGAGCATCTTGCGTTGTTGCAGGTCGAGGCTGGAGAGGGCTTCCTCATCGACATAGTCCTGGGTGTACTCGCCGGACTCACAGCGCCCCTGGCAGGTGCCGCACACGCCTTCGCGGCAATCGAGCGGGATCTTGATGCCGTTGCGCAGGGCCGCGTCCAACAGGATCTCATGGGCGCCCATCGGGAAGAACAGGGTCTTGCCATCGGCGAAGCTGAAGGCCACTTTGTGATTCATTCACATAACTCCGTGAATAGGTATGAACCCCCTGTAGGAGCGAGCTTGCTCGCGAAAAACCCAACGATGACGCAGAACATCCTGGATGCTCGCGGCGTACTTACGTTTTTCGCGAGCAAGCTCGCTCCTACAGGGCGATGCACCACCGTTACAGGTGATAGAAATCCAGCACCGAGTTGATGGTGTCGTTGAGCAACAAGGCGTGCTTGCGCATGATCAACCAGCTGTCGCCCGCAGGCTTGAGGCGGTACGTGGCATGCCCGTAAAACTGCTCGGAAGTAGCCAGCCGATAAAACAGCGTGTGCCAATTCAAGCGCACCTCCAAGGTGCCGTCACTTTGTTCGGCAATGCGTACGTTATTGATCAGGTGCAAAGTGCGCGGCATCGGCGTGGCAGAGGCGGCTTTGCCGGTGCGCAGGCGGAACACACGGTCTTCCAGGCCCGAACGGTTGGCGTAGTAGATCAATGACATCTCGCGCTTGGGGTCTTGGGTGTAGACGTGTTCGGAGTCCCATTGCGGCAGGTGGAATTCACTCTGCGGGTCGAACAACTGCACGTAGGCGTCCCAGTCCTGGGCGTCGCACAGCTCGGACTTGCGATAGAAGAACTGCTCGATCTGGTACTGCAATTGCGCATTCATCACTTCACCTCCCGCAGTGCCAGGGCTCGCTGGTCCAAACCCTTTAGCAGGAACTGCTGCCAGTTGCGATGCTGGTTGACGTACAGGCCTTCATGGGTGAATTCGGTACCGGTCATCGCCGGTTGGATGCCGATGGCCTCGCTGTTTGGCGTCGGCCCGGTCTCCCAGCGATGGCTGCCCCGTGAGATGTCGCTCCAGCGTTCCAGGCGGCCCTGAAAGCCACGCTGGGCTTCGCGAAACTCCACCAGGTCATCGGGCGTGCCCATGCCTGAAACGTTGAAGAAGTCTTCGAACTGACGAATCCGGTTTTCGCGGTCGGCGTCGGACTCGCCCTTAACCCCCAGGCACTGGCTGATGATCTCGGTCTTGTTCCAGGCCACCGGGCGGATGATGCGCAACTGCGAGCTGATCTGGTCGAGGAAAAACAGGCTGGGGTAGATATTCAGGTTGCGCAGGCGGTGCATCATCCACTCGGCCTTCTGCTGGCCGTGTTCTTCTACCAGGCGCGGCATGATGGTGGCGTAGCCGGAGCGCACGCTGGGGTTGGGCATGTCGCTAAACAACACGCTGTGGCCGTTGTTGAAGGCGAACCAGCCGTCGTCGGTATTGGCGTCGCCGGCGCCGAGCTTGCTGTAGTCCAACGTCGTGCTGGAACCTGCGCCGTTTTCGGTGTTGACCTGCTGGCGATGCTGCACGGTGGCCACGTAGTTGTAGTGCACGGTGCTGACGTGATAACCGTCCAGGCCGTTTTCGTTTTGCAGCTTCCAGTTGCCGTCGTAGGTGTAGGCGGACTTGCCCGGCAGCACTTCCAGCTCACCGGTGGCCGATTGCGCCACCATCATGTCGAAGAACACTTTGGCATCGCCCAGGAAGTCCTCCAGGCTGTTGGTGCCGTTCACGTCCAGGCTGATAAACACAAAGCCCCTGTAGCTTTCGATGCGCGCTTTTTTCAGGCCGCGGGTGGCCTTGTCGAAACCTTCCGGGTATTCCCCCGGCGCCTTGACCTTTACCAGTCGGCCATCGCTCTTGTAGCACCAGGCGTGGAACGGGCAGGTGAAGGTGGACTGGTTACCCTTGCCCACGCGGGTGAGGGTGGTACCGCGATGCTGGCAGGCGTTGATCAACGCGTTGAGTCGGCCTTCGCCGTCACGGGTGATGATCATCGGCTGGCGGCCGGCGCGCATCGTCACGAAGTCGTGGTTATTGGCCAGTTCGCTTTCGTGGCAGGCGTAGATCCAGTTCTTCTCGAAGATCAGCTCCATCTCCAGGTCGAACAACTCGGGCTCGGTGAACATGTCGCGGGCGATGCGGAACACTTCATCCGCCGGGCGAAAGTCCAGGCAGCTTTCGATAAAGGATTTCCATTGCTCGACGGTTCTTGCACCACTCATGGGAGGCACCTTTTGATCATGGCTAAACGGTGAGCCATTAAGCGGCTGCGATGCGGTGGCGGGCTATCCGCTTAATGGGGGAACGTAGGCCGCAAAGTTGGGCGGCAAATACCCATGACGGTGCGCGCCGGTGACGGCATGCGCTACTGTGATGGCGGGCGATGGTCGAAAAACTCTGGGGTTTATCCACATAGTCGACCGTTGCTATCCACCCAGTGAGCACTGCGCTGGCGTGGCCTGGAATTTGCTGTCGAGGTTCAACGACGCGCCGTCAGAGCGCGCAAACGCCTAACCGCCGTGGGTGCACCCTGATGACTAGTCAGACACGCGATATTCATATTCAACGCTTCGACCTGGAGGGCGCGTGCAGCTGGATGTCCGGCATCTGCGGGCCCCATCGCCTGGCGACGGCAACCCCCGAGCGCCTGCGCTTTCACCACAGCGCCAACGTGTTCAAATCCCGCGCCACCACCCTGGGCGTGATCGAGTACGGCACTGATGTGACCATCGACATCGAAGACGCCGAGCACTTCAGCAGCTACAGCTTGAGCCTGCCACTGGTGGGCGAGCAGGAGCTGAGCAAGAACGGTGAACGTCTCAGTTCCAACCGCGACCAAGGCGTGATCATTTCGCCCAATGAGCATCAGGTGCTGGCGATTTCCGGTGACTGCCGCAAGTTGCAGGTGGTAATCACCCGTGCGGCGATGAGCGAGTCGCTGGAAGGTTTGCTGCAACGGCCCATCGATGCGCCGCTGCGCTTTGAGTCGGTGATGGATGCTGTGGACGGAGCACCGGCTTCGTGGTGGCGCATGGCGCGTTATTTCATCGCCGAACTGGAGCGCAGCAGCGAACTGTACGAGCAGGCGGCGTTTACTCGCGACCTGGAAAGCTCGCTGATCAAGGGCCTGATCCTGGCCCAACCGAATAACTACTCCGAAGAACTGCGCGACGTGCTGGGGGTGAAACTGCCGCACTACCTGATCCGCGCGCGGCAATTTATCCACGACAACGCCCGTGAAGCGCTGCACCTGGAAGACCTGGAAGCGGCGGCGGGCGTGTCGCGTTTCAAACTGTTCGATGCGTTTCGCAAGTACTTCGCACTGTCGCCCATGGCGTATTTGAAGAAGCATCGGTTGGGGGCGGTGCGCCAAGAAATTCTGGAGCAGGGCTCGATCCGCACCATCTCTGAAATCGCCCTGGGTTGGGGGTTTACGCATTTGGGGCGGTTTTCGGCGGAGTACCGCAAGCTGTTCGATGAGTCGCCCAGCCAGACATTGCAGCGCAAGCGCCTGCGCATTACTTGAACTGGATGAAAAACAATCTGTGGGAGCTGGCTTGCCTGCGATAGCGGCCGGCCGATCAACACGATGCCAACTGATCCGCCGCCATCGCAGGCAAGCCAGCGCCCACATGGAGTATGGGGTGCCTGGAGGATCTCAGATCAACTCTTCAACCAGTTGCAGGCAATGAGTCAGCCCCGGCGACTGGTCATTCACCCGCCGGCTGAGGATGATCGGCGAGCTCGCCGTCGCCTCCACCACCGGCGTATAGCCAATATCCGCCCGATGCAGCACCTGCACCGACGCCGGCACCAGCGTCACCCCCATGCCTGCACCCACCAGGCCGATAGCGGTCTGCAATTCGTTGGTCCACTGCGCCACCTTCACGCTCAAGCCATGGGCGTCGAACAGTGCGATCACATGGTCGGCATAACTGGGGCGCGGGTTGCCGGGGTAGAGCACAAAGGGTTCGCCGGCCAACTGGGCGAGGGTGGCCGGGGCGCCCAGCAACGGGTGACCGCTGGGCAGCACGGCCACCAGGCGGTCTTCCACCAATACACGCTGGACGATGGCCGGGTCGTCAATGCGAATACGCCCGAAGCCCACGTCAATGCGCCCGGCCTTGAGCGCTTCGACCTGCTGCAACGTCGTCATCTCCGACAAGCCCAACTCCAGCTCCAGGGCCTCGTGAGTGCGCAGGCGTCGAATCAATTCCGGCAGCACGCCGTACAAGGTCGACGGTGCAAAGCCAATGCCCAGCCAGGTTTTCTCGCCTTGGCCGATGCGTCGGGTGTTGTCGCAGACCTTGCCCAGTTGTTCGAGCAGCACATTGGCATGTTCATAGAAAAACCGTCCGGCCTCGGTCAGGCGCAAGGGCCGGCTGCGTTCCAGCAGCTTCACCCCGAGTTCATCCTCCAGTTGCTGGATCTGCCGGCTCAACGGCGGCTGGGCGATATGCAAGCGTTCGGCGGCGCGGGTGAAGTTGAGGGTCTCGCCCAACACCTGGAAGTAGCGCAGGTGACGCAGTTCCATATCGACTCCTTTTATACCTTGAGGGTATTGCTTGAGACCAATTCTATATTGGAAGCCATAAAAAATGCGGCACAGAATCGGCGCAAATCTATAAAGAACCCAACGGGTATTGCCATGCCGATTTGCGCCATCGAGTCGATTGAAACTGTCATCGTCGATCTGCCCACCATTCGCCCGCACAAGCTGGCGATGCACACGATGCAAAACCAGACCGTCGTCATCATTCGCCTGCGTTGCAGCGACGGCATCGAAGGCATCGGTGAAGCCACCACCATCGGCGGCCTGAGCTACGGCAACGAGAGCCCCGACAGCATCAAGGTCAACATCGACCGCCACTTCGCACCGCTGCTGATCGGCCAGGACGCGAGTAACGTCAATGCCGCCATGTTGCGCCTGGAGCGCAGTATTCGCGGCAACACTTTTGCCAAGTCCGGTATCGAAAGCGCCTTGCTCGACGCCCTCGGCAAACGCCTCGGGCTGCCGGTCAGCGAGCTGCTTGGCGGGCGTGTGCGTGATGCGTTGCCAGTGGCCTGGACCCTGGCCAGCGGTAATACCGAACAGGACATCAACGAGGCCGAGAAGATGCTCGACCTGCGCCGTCACCGCCTCTTCAAACTGAAGATCGGCGCGGGCGAGGTCGACCGCGACCTGGCCCATGTGATCGCGATCAAAAAAGCCCTGGGCGAGCGCGCCAGCGTACGCGTCGACGTCAACCAGGCCTGGGATGAAGCCGTGGCCCTGCGGGCGTGCAAGGTGCTGGGCGAGCACGGTATCGACCTGATCGAACAACCGATCTCACGTAATAACCGTGGTGGCATGGCCCGGCTCAACCTGTCGAGCCCGGCGCCGATCATGGCCGATGAGTCCATCGAATGTGTCGAAGACGCCTTCAACCTGGCGCGTGAAGGCGCGGCCACGGTGTTCGCCCTCAAGATCGCCAAGAACGGCGGCCCGCGTGCCGTATTGCGCACGGCGGCGATTGCCGAAGCGGCCGGCATCGGCCTGTACGGCGGCACCATGCTTGAAGGTGGCATTGGCACCCTGGCCTCGGCCCATGCCTTTCTCACGCTGGACACACTGGCGTGGGGCACTGAATTGTTCGGCCCGCTGTTGCTCACCGAAGACATCCTCACTGAGCCACCGGTGTACCGCGATTTCCAGCTGCATGTGTCCACTGCGCCGGGCCTGGGCCTGACGCTTGATGAAGAGCGCCTGGCGTTCTTTCGCCGTGACAAACACTAAGAGGCCCCTGCCATGTTGTTCCACGTAAAAATGACCGTGAACCTGCCCCTCGACATGCACCCCGAGCGCGCCGCCAGCCTTAAAGCCGAAGAGAAAGCCTTGGCGCAGCGCCTGCAAGAGGAGGGCAAATGGCGCCACTTGTGGCGCATCGCCGGGCATTACGCCAACTACAGCGTGTTCGATGTCGACAGCGTCCAGGACCTGCACGACCTGCTGATGCAACTGCCATTGTTCCCCTACATGGCCATCGAAGTGAATGCGCTGTGCCGCCATCCGTCGTCGATCCATGCGGACGACCGCTGAGACGGCTTGCACCTATAACTACAAGATGAGGAATGCACCATGTCCATCCGTCTGTCCCAGACTGCCCACGCCCAACAGTTTCTCGAAGAAGCCAGCGGTAACCTCAATGACGCGGGCAACCCACGCACCAAGGCGCTGATTTATCGGATCCTGCGCGACACTGTGAACATCATCGAAGACCTGGAAGTGACCCCGGAAGAGTTCTGGAAGGCGGTCAACTACCTCAATGAACTGGGCAAAAACCAAGAGGCCGGCCTGCTCGCCGCCGGCTTGGGCCTGGAGCATTACCTGGACCTGTTGATGGACGCCGCCGACGAGCAGGCCGGCAAGTCGGGTGGTACGCCGCGCACCATTGAAGGCCCGTTGTATGTGGCCGGTGCGCCGCTGTCCAAGTACGAGGCACGGCTGGATGATGGCAAGGACGACGCGGTGCCGTTGTTCATGCGCGGGCAAGTGCGCGATACCGAGGGCACGCCGTTGGCAGGGGCGATTGTGGATGTGTGGCAGGCCAACACGGGCGGGACCTATTCGTGGTTCGACCCGACGCAGTCTGAGTTCAACCTGCGCCGGCGCATCGAGACCGACGCCCAGGGCAACTACCGTTTTCGCAGCATCGTACCTTCAGGCTACGGCTGCCCACCGAGCGGGCCGACGCAGCAGTTGCTCGACCAGTTGGGGCGCCACGGGCAACGGCCGGCGCATATCCACTTCTTCATCTCGGCGCCTGGGCACCGGCACCTGACCACGCAGATCAACCTGTCGGATGACCCGTACCTGCATGATGACTTTGCCTATGCCACCCGGGATGAACTGATTGCCGAGATTCGCTTCAGCGACGATCCGCAGTTGGCTCGGGAGTTTGGCGTGCAGGGGCGCTTTGCGCAGATTGATTTTGACTTTGAGTTGCAGGTGGCGGATGCGCCAATAGAGCAGCAGCGCATGCAACGAGTGCGTGCTCTGGAAGACTGATCAACTCGGTCAACTGTGGGAGCTGGCTTGCCTGCGATAGCGGTGGAACATTCACCACCGCTATCGCAGGCAAGCCAGCTCCCACATTGGTTTTGGGGTGTTTGTGTTATTTGCGCAGGACCAGGTCCAACACCTCATCCCGGTCCTTGATCTTCTGCAGCACAATCTCCGAACGGATATCCATCACTCCCGCCGTGCGGTTCAGGTGGTTCACAATGAAATCCGAAAAGTGCTTGAGGTTGCGCGCCTGCACCCGCAACACATAGTTGCTGGCGCCGGTGATCACATAGGCGCTCGCCACTTCTGGCCAGCCTTGCACCTTCTTGATGAACGTCTCATGCCAGTCCTCCACATCCTGGCGCAACGACAGGTGCACGATGGCTTCCAGCTCGATCCCCAACTGCTCGGCATTCAATACCGCACGGTAGCCGCTGATGATTCCCTCGCTCTCCAGCAGGCGCAAACGGCGCAGGCATGCGGACGGCGACAGCGCGACTTTTTCCGCCAATTCCTGGTTGCTGATGCGGCCATCCTGTTGCAGGAAATGCAGGAGGCGCAGGTCGGTGGCGTCGAGAATCATGCTTGGAAGATATCCGCGTATTTGGAGGTTAAATTCGAATTTCCTACAGCTTAAATAGCCCTTTACCCACCACTTTGCACGAAAATTCTCTAAAAGTTCGTTCATTATTTGGTCCATCCTCACTTATAAAAACCAGGACGACCCATGACCACTCGAAGCCATTGCCAAGCCCTCGACGCCCAGGACCCGTTGGCCTCCCTGCGCGCCCAATTCGCCTTGCCCGAGGGGGTGATCTACCTCGATGGCAACTCCCTCGGCGCGCGCCCGGTGGCGGCGCTGGAGCGGGCACAACAGGTGATCGCCGAAGAGTGGGGCAATGGCCTGATTCGCAGCTGGAACAGCGCCGGCTGGGCGGATTTGTCCCAGCGCCTGGGCAATCGCCTGGCGCCATTGATCGGTGCGCGTGACGGCGAGGTGGTGATCACCGATACCACCTCCATCAACCTGTTCAAAGTGCTCAGCGCCGCCTTGAGTGTGCAGCGCCAACGTACGCCGGCGCGTAAGGTCATCGTCAGTGAAGCGAGCAACTTTCCCACCGATTTGTATATCGCCGAAGGCTTGGCCGAACTGCTGCAACAAGGCTATTCCCTGCGCCTGGTGAACAGCCCGGCCGAACTGCCCCAGGCCATCGATGCAGACGTGGCGGTGGTGATGCTCACCCACGTCAACTACAAGACCGGCTACATGTACGACATGGCGGCGCTGACCGCACTGAGCCACGAGTGCGGCGCGCTGAGCATCTGGGACCTGGCGCATTCGGCGGGCGCGGTGCCTGTCGACCTGCACCAGGCCAATGCGGATTATGCAATTGGCTGCACCTACAAATACCTCAACGGCGGCCCGGGCTCCCAGGCGTTTGTGTGGGTCAACCCGGCGTTGGTCGATGTGGTGCGCCAGCCGTTGTCCGGATGGTTCGGGCATACCCGGCAGTTCGCCATGGAGTCCACCTACGCCCCCAGCGCCGGCATCGCTCGCTACCTGTGCGGTACGCAGCCGATTACCTCGCTGGCCATGGTGGAATGTGGCCTGGAGATTTTTGCCCAGACCGATATGGCCCGCCTGCGGACTAAATCCCTGGCCTTGACTGACCTGTTCATTGCCTTGGTCGAAAGCCGCTGTGCCGCCCACGGCCTGGAGCTGATCACCCCGCTTGAGCACGCCCGGCGCGGCAGCCACGTCAGCTTTGAACACCCTGAAGGTTACGCCGTGATCCAGGCCTTGATCGCCCGAGGCGTGATCGGCGATTACCGTGAACCGCGGATCATGCGTTTTGGCTTCACGCCTTTGTACACAAGCTTCACCGAGGTGTGGGACGCCGTGGAAATCCTCGGAGAAATACTCGACAAGCGCACGTGGGACCAGGCGCAATTCAAAGTGCGCAACAGCGTCACTTAAGAGCAATACAGACCAAATGTGGGAGCTGGCTTGCCTGCGATAGCGTCGGTGCATTCACTACCGTTATCGCAGGCAAGCCAGCTCCCACAGGTTCAGCGTCAGCCATCATCACAATAATAAAGGGGCACACCAGTGACCACGCCAGACAACGGCTTTGCAGAGATTACCCACCGTGAACTGGGCCTGAGGCGCCAGCTCACTTCCGGCCAGATGAGCATGATCGCCATCGGTGGCGCCATCGGTACCGGGCTGTTCATGGGCAGTGCCTACGCCATCGGCTATGCCGGGCCGAGCGTGCTGGTGAGCTACGCCATCGGCGCGTTGATCACCTTGCTGCTGATGGGCTGCCTGGCGGAGATGACGGTGGCCCACTCCACCTCAGGCTCCTTTGGCGCGTATGCCGAGTTCTACATCAGTCCATTGGCTGGGTTCCTGGTGCGGTATGCCTATTGGGCGGCGATTGTGCTGGCGGTGGGCGCCGAGGTGACGGCGGTGGCGATGTACATGAAGTACTGGTTCGCCAACGTGCCGGAGTGGGTGTGGATCGTGTCGTTCTCCAGTGTGCTGATTGTGCTCAATGCGATCAGCGTGAAGACCTTCGGCAACTTCGAATACTGGTTCTCGACGATCAAGATCAGCGCCATTGTCGGTTTCATCATCCTGGCAGTGTATGTGGTGTTCGGCTCTGGCAACCCTGACTACGGCGTGCAGAACTACACGGCCCACGACGGCTTTTTCCCCCATGGCTTGAGTGGCATGTGGATCGCGGTGATCGTGTCGATCTTCAGCTACCTCAGCGTCGAGATGATCGCCGTGGCCGCCGGTGAAGCCGCCGACCCGGAGCAGGCAGTGAAGAAAGCCTTTCGCGCTACCATCGTGCGGTTGGTGGTGTTCTACCTGCTGACCCTGGCGCTGATGCTCGCGATCGTGCCCTGGAACCAGGCCGGCCAGGCCCAGAGCCCGTTTGTCACGGTGATGCAGACCATCGGCATTCCCGGCGCCACTGGAGTGATGAATTTCGTGATCCTGATCGCGGCGCTGTCGGCCATGAACAGCCAGCTCTACATCACCACGCGCATGATGTTCAGCCTGTCGCGCGCAGGTTTTGCACCCAAGTCCATGGGCGCGTTGAGCAAGAACGGCATCCCGCTCAACGCATTGCTGCTGTCCAGCTCGGGCATTGCCCTGGCGACGTTGCTCAACGTGGTGTACCCGGAAAGCTCGTTCACCCTGATGATGGCGATTTCGATGTTTGGCGCGATCTTCACCTGGTTCATGATCTTCCTCACGCACCTGTTTTTCCGCCGCTATCGCAAGCGTCATGGCGGGGCGAAGTTGTCGTTCCAGTTGCGCCTGTTTCCCTACAGCACGTTGCTGGGGTTGGTGCTGATGGGGGCGGTGATGATCACCACCTATTTCACCGACGCCTTCAAGATGACACTGGTGTTTGGCGTGCCGTTCCTGCTGATTCTGTCGGCTGTGTATTACGGGTTCTTCCGCAAGGGCAGGGCCAAGGCCTCGAACAAAGCCCTGGCATAACTCGGCAGGTGCTCGAACGAGCGTGCGCATAACAACAGTTTGCGGCAGGCCCATTCTTCTTGCAGGGGGTGGGCTTTGAAGCTCCGTGCAGGTGGCCAACGGTCCAAGGCGGCCTGAGGCACGATGCCCAGGCCCGCGCCGCCGGCGACCATGCGAATCAACCCATCAAAACCGTCGGCGCGAATGCGCGTCCGCAAGCGAAAGCCTGCATGCAATGCCTGTTCTTCCAGGTATACCGCCAACGCGCTGTTGGCCCCCAGGCCCACGTAGTCGTATTGCAAGCTGTCGATAAAACTCGGGTTGGTCAACGGGTGGTCCAGGGGCATGATCAGCACCAGCGGGTCGTCGCGAAACGCCAGGGTCTGCAAGCCGTGGGTGTCCACTGCATCGGAAATAATCCCCAGGTCGGCCGTGCCCTGGCGCAACGCGTGGGTGATGCGCAGGCTGGGCAGCTCTTGCAGGTCGATATCGAGGTTGGGGTGTTCGCGCAAAAACTGCGCGAGCAGTTCCGGCAGGTATTCGCTGAGGGCGGTGGTGTTGCACAGCAGGCGTACCTGGCCTTTGACGCCATTGGCGTATTCGGCCAAGTCCTGTTGCAGGTGGTCGGCCTGTTGCAACAGTAGGCGAGCATGCCGGGCCAGGGCTTTGCCCGCAGGTGTCGGGGTGACGCCACGGCGGCCGCGCTCGAGAAACGCAATACCCAGTGAAGATTCCATTGCCCGGATGCGTGCACTGGCGGCAGCCAGGGACAGATGGCTGCGGGCCGCGCCGGCGGTGATATTGCCGGTGTCCAGGATGTGCAGGTAGAGGCGCAGGTCGATCAGGTCAAAGTGCATGGCTGCAGGTTTCCGGTGACTGGGCGGGCCTCATCGCAGGCAAGCCAGCTCCCACATTTTGAACTGTGAATACATTCAAATGTGGGAGCTGGCTTGCCTGCAATAGCGGTATCAGCCTCACACAAAACAAGAGGCTGCCTCAGTATATGGCGAATTTCACAAGCTATCGAAAAGCACCAGAATGCAGCCATGAATACCTTCCTCGCGTTCTACCAAAACCTCGGCCCCGCCCTGACCGCGTTGGTCATCACTACCTTCCTACTGGCCGGTACGGTCAAGGGCGTCATCGGCCTGGGCCTGCCCACCGTGGCCATGGGCATGCTTGGCCTGGCTATGTTGCCCGCGCAGGCTGCGGCATTGCTGATCATTCCTTCGACGGTGACCAACCTCTGGCAACTCACCTGTGGCGGCCACTTGGGTGCCTTGCTCAAACGCCTGTGGCCGATGCTGTTGCTGATTTTTCTCGGCACCGGGCTGGGCACCTTGTGGCTGGGCATGGGCAGCGGGCCTTGGGTGGTACGCGCCTTGGGCGCGGCGTTACTGGTGTATGCCTTGAGCGGGTTATTCCTGCCGACCTTCAGGGTCGCACCCCGCACCGAGCGCTGGCTGGGGCCTTTGTGCGGTGTGGTCACCGGCATCATCACCTCGGCCACCGGTGTCTTCGTGATCCCTGCGGTACCGTATCTGCAAGCCCTGGGCTTGAGCCGTGATCAGTTGGTGCAGGCGCTGGGGCTGTCATTCACCGTGTCGACACTGGCGCTGGCCGCCGGGCTGGCTTGGCGTGGTGCGTTGGGCGGTGCTGAAGTCGGTGCATCGGTGTTGGCGCTGTTGCCGGCCTTGCTGGGGATGTGGCTGGGCCAAGTGGTGCGTCGGCGCATCAGTGCCTTGTGGTTCAAACGTGGATTTTTCACCGGCATGGCGTTGTTGGGAGGCCATTTGTTGCTGGCTGGTTAATAATGACCGGGCATTTGTCAGCCGTTTAATGAAGGACTGCCCGTGAAAGCCCGATCTGATGAGCTACAGATTTTTGTCAGCGTGATCGAGTGCGGCTCGATTTCCGCCGCCGCCGAAAAAGTCGGGCAAACGCCATCGGCGGTCAGCCGCACGTTGTCGCGCCTGGAAGCCAAGCTCGACACCACCTTGATCAACCGCACCACGCGGCGCATGGACCTGACCGAAGAGGGCAAGTACTTCTTCGAACAGGCCAAGGTGATCCTGGCGCAGATGGACGAGCTGGAAGAGCGCCTGTCCTCGCGCCAGAAAAAACCGGCCGGGCGCCTGCGTATCAACGCCGCCGTGCCGTTCATGCTGCATGGGATCGTGCCGTACATCGCCGAGTTTCGCAGCCTCTACCCGGATATCCAGCTGGAGCTCAACAGCGATGATTTGATCATCGACCTGCTGGAGCAAAGCACCGACATCGCCATTCGCATCGGCGCCCTGGCCGACTCGACCCTGCATGCGCGCTTTTTGGGCAGCACGCCGCTGCATATCCTGGCCAGCCCCGGCTACCTCAAGCAGTTTGGCACGCCGACGACCGTTGCCGAGTTGGCTGATCACACCTTGCTGGGCTTCACCCACACCGAAACCCTCAACCACTGGCCGCTGCGCCATGGCGAAGGTGACCGCTGGCTGATCCAGCCCGGCGTCAGCGCGTCCAGTGGTGAAACCTTGCGGCAGTTGGCGCTGGAAGGGCAGGGCATTGCTTGCCTGTCGAACTTCATGACGGTGCACGACCTTGAAGCCGGGCGCCTGGTGCCGTTGCTGGAGTCGTTCAACAGTGGCTATCGCCAGCCGATCCACGCGGTGTTCTACCGCAACTCGCAATTGGCGTTGCGCATCCAGTGCTTTCTGGACTTTATTCAGGCCAAGCTGGCGCGGTATGCGAGCTGATTCGTGATCTGAGCGCAAGAGTGAATTGGGCCGCACGGGCTTATTCGACAGCGGTGTGGGTTGGATACTGGACGCATTACTTACCCAGTCAGGAGCAACCTCCATGAATGTATTCGTTACCGGCGCCGCAGGGTTTATCGGCGGTTCCATCGCTACCGGCCTGGTCAACGCCGGCCATCACGTCACCGGCCTGGTGCGCAGCGCTGAACAAGCCACCGAAATGACCGCCCTGGGCATCACGCCCGTGATGGGCACCCTCGATGACGCCGTCGTATTGACCGAGCAGGCGCACAAAGCCGATGCGGTAATCAATGCCGCCAGCAGCGATCACCGCGCCGCCGTGGAAGTCTTGTTGGCAGCCTTGAAAGGCTCTAACAAGCCGTTCCTGCACACCAGCGGTTCGAGCATCGTGGGCGATGCGTCGGGCGGCAAGGCCAGTGAAACTATCTACTTCGAAGACAACCTGCCTGAGCCGACCGTCGACAAGGCCGCCCGTGTGGCCATCGACAACCTGATTCTCGCGGCCGCCAACGACGGCGTGAATTCGGCGGTGATCTGCAACACCCTGATCTACGGCCACAGCCTGGGCGTGAAGCGTGACAGCGTGCAATTGCCGCGCTTGCTCAAGCAGGCACGCAAAAGCGGGGTGGTGCGCCATGTGGGCCCTGGGCAGAACATTTGGTCCAACGTGCATATTGAAGACGTGGTGGCCTTGTATCTGCTGGCGTTGACCAAGAACGTACCGGGCACTTTCTATTTTGTGGAAAGCAGCGAAGCGGCGTTCATCGACATGACCACGGCGATTGCCCAAGCCCTAAACCTGGGCAAGCCACAGGATTGGCCATTGGCCGAGGCTGAGGCCGAGTGGGGCTATGAAATGGCCAACTACGGGTTGGGCTCCAATAGCCGAGTGCGTGGCAAGCAGGCCCGTGAATTGTTGGGGTGGGCACCTAAGCGCACTTCGGTGGTGGAGTGGATTCGCGACGAGATGGTGTGATGTTCGCTTAGCACCGCGGTGCTGCCTTCGCAGGCAAGCCAGCTCCCACATTGTTCAGGTGTGAACCCTGTCAAATGTGGGAGCTGGCTTGCCTGCGAAAGGGGCGACTCGGTGCATCGGACCAGACACTTCACTAGCCCCACCCGCCGCAATTCCGTACCATTCCCCGCCTTATCCCCCGCAATTCCCTGGTACTCCATGAACCTCACCCGTCTGCGCGCCGACGCCCTGGCCGGCCTCACCACGTCTTTCGCCTTGCTGCCCGAATGCATCGCCTTTGCGCTGGTGGCCCATCTCAACCCGCTGATGGGCCTCTACGGCGCCTTCATCATTTGCACCCTCACCGCATTATTCGGCGGCCGTCCCGGTATGGTGTCCGGTGCGGCAGGTTCGATGGCAGTGGTGATCGTCGCGTTGGTGGTGCAGCACGGCGTGGAGTATTTGCTGGCGACGGTGTTGCTCGGCGGGTTGATCATGGTCGCTTTCGGCCTGCTGCGCCTGGGCAAGCTGGTGCGCATGGTGCCGCATTCGGTGATGCTCGGCTTCGTCAACGGCCTGGCGATCATCATTGCGCTGGCGCAACTGGAGCATTTCAAGAGCGGTGAAACCTGGCTCAGCGGCACGCCGCTGTACGTGATGGCCGGGCTGGTGGCGGCGACCATGGCCATTGTGTACCTGTTGCCCCGCCTGACCCGTGCCGTGCCGCCCGCGCTGGTGGCGATTCTGGGGGTGGGCCTGGCGGTGTACCTGCTGGGTTTGCCGACCCGTACATTGGGGGATATGGCGCACATTGCCGGTGGCTTGCCGACCTTCGCGCTGCCGCAGATCCCCTGGACCCTGGAAACCCTTGGCATCATCGCGCCCTACGCGTTTTTGATGGCGATGGTCGGCCTGTTGGAAACCCTGCTGACCCTCAACCTCACCGACGAAATCACCGAGACCCGTGGTTATCCTGACCGCGAAAGCGTGGCCCTGGGCGCGGCGAATATGGTCTCGGGCCTGTTTGGCGGCATGGGCGGTTGCGCGATGATCGGGCAAACCGTGATCAACCTCAGCTCCGGCGGGCGTGGGCGTTTCTCCGGGGTGTTTGCCGGGGTGATGATTCTGTTGTTCATTCTGTTTCTGTCGCCACTGATCGAGCGGATTCCGCTGGCGGCGTTGGTGGGCGTGATGTTCGTGGTGTCGCAACAGACCTTCGCCTGGGCGTCGTTGCGGGTGATCAACAAGGTGCCGCTCAATGATGTGCTGGTGATTATGGCGGTGACGATCATCACCGTGTTCACCGACCTGGCCACCGCCGTGCTGTGCGGTATCGTCATCGCCGCGCTGAACTTCGCCTGGCAGCAGGCGCGGGAACTGTACGCTGATGAACATCTGGAGGCCGATGGCAGCAAGCTCTATCGGCTGCACGGCACGTTGTTCTTCGCCTCGACCACGCCGTTTTTGAATCAGTTCGACCCAGCCAACGACCCGGCCCAGGTCACGCTGGATTGCCGTCACCTGAGCTTTGTCGACTATTCGGCAATTGCCGCGCTGATGACCCTGCGCGAGCGCTACACCAAGGCCGGCAAGCACCTGCGGGTGCTGCATTTATCCGAGCGCTGCAAAAAGCTGCTCAAGCGCGCCAAGGTTCATCACGACTGAACCCCTTCCTCTGTAGGAGCGAGCTTGCTCGCGAAAATCGTCAACGATAACGCGGGCATTCTGATGCACTACGGCGTTCTCGGGTTTTTCGCGAGCAAGCTCGCTCCTACAGGGGGCAAGGTCGCGATTACGGGCCGACCAGGTCTTCCAGCTCCTGGGCACGGGTTTGGGTCATGTCCAGCACGCAGCCTGTGCCATTGACCTGATCAATCGTGCCGCCGGTGGCGCTGCCGGCGAAGGCGCAATTGGCGTCGCGGTATTTGATCCACAGGCGCTGCACGTCTTGCAGTTGTTGTTTGCGCGCGCCTTCCTGGGCGGCGAGGGCGGTCTTGTAGGCGCGGTTCAGGCGGTCGTCCTGCACCTTGGTTTGCTTGGCATTGCAATTGACCATGTCTGCGGTGGTATTGGCGCTGTCCATGCATGTTTTCAAGGCAGCGTTGTCGGCGGCATAAGCGCTGCCGCACAAGAGCAGGACGCTGGCGGCAATTGTGGTGCGAATCATGAGCGGTTTCCTGGGCAGTGGATGCGCAGTCTATGACTCAAGGGCGGCGTTTGAGTTTCCGCCTTCTCTGATCTTCATGTAAGAACACCCCTCGAATTTTCATCCGTTAACGTCGGGCATATCCCCAAGCGACAGCGCTTATCCGTGGGCGAAAATTACTTTCATAAAAATTGAAAATCCTCCTCGGGAATGATTTATGAGTTTCACAACCTATTCGACGTGACCCTTTCCGAGGAGTACCGCATGGCCGCATTACCGGGCTTCGGGCTGTTGGCATACGCTGCCATCGCCATCATTGCATTGATCGTGCTGATTGCACGCTACCGACTCAATCCCTTTATCGTGATTACCCTGGTGTCCATCGGCCTGGCGCTGATGGCCGGGATGCCAGCGGACACCATCATGGGTTCGTACGAGGCGGGTGTCGGCAAGACCCTGGGGCATATCGCCCTGGTGGTGGCGCTGGGCACCATGCTCGGCAAGATGATGGCCGAGTCGGGTGGCGCCGAGCAGGTGGCGCGCACGCTGATCAACCGCTTCGGTGAGCGCAATGCCCACTGGGCGATGGTGTGTATTGCATTCCTGGTGGGGCTGCCGCTGTTTTTCGAAGTCGGCTTTGTGTTGCTGGTGCCGATTGCCTTTACCGTGGCGCGGCGCGTGGGCGTGTCGATCCTGATGGTCGGGCTGCCGATGGTCGCTGGCCTGTCGGTGGTGCATGCGTTGGTGCCGCCGCACCCAGCGGCAATGATGGCGGTACTGGCCTATAACGCCTCGGTCGGGCAGACGGTGCTGTATGCGATCCTGATTGGCATCCCCACGGCGATCATTGCCGGGCCCGTCTACGCCAAATTCATCGTGCCGCACATTCACTTGCCAGCGGAAAACCCGCTGGAGCGCCAGTTTATCGAGCGTGAACCGCGTACGCGCCTGCCCAGTTTTGCGCTGACCATGGGCACTATCCTGTTGCCGGTGGTGTTGATGATGATCGGCGGCTGGGCCAACGTGATTTCCACGCCGGGCAGCGGGTTCAACCAGTTCCTGTTGTTTATCGGCAACTCGGTGATCGCCCTGTTGGTGGCGACCCTGGTGAGCTTCTGGACCTTGGGCCTGGCCCAGGGCTTTAACCGCGAGTCGATCCTCAAGTTCACCAACGAATGCCTGGCGCCGACCGCCAGCATCACCTTGCTGGTGGGCGCGGGCGGCGGGTTGAACCGCATCCTGGTGGATGCCGGGGTCACCCATGAAATCCTCGGCCTGGCCCATGCGTTCCAGTTGTCGCCGCTGGTGATGGGCTGGTTGTTCGCCGCGTTGATGCGCGTTGCTACCGGCTCGGCCACGGTGGCCATGACCACCGCGTCCGGGGTAGTCGCGCCGGTCGCCTTGGGCCTGGGTTATCCCCACCCTGAATTGCTGGTGCTGGCGACCGGTGCAGGCTCGGTGATCTTTTCCCACGTGAACGACGGCGGCTTCTGGCTGATCAAGGAATACTTCAATATGACGGTTATCCAGACCTTCAAGACCTGGACCGTACTGGAGACCTTGATTTCGCTGGTCGCCTTCGGCCTGACCTACGGTCTGTCCCTTTTTTTATGAGCCTGTAACCCGGAGCCCCCATGGACATCCTCTATCAGATCCGCGCCCGCCAGGACGCTTTCAGTGCCGGCGAAGGGCGTATCGCCAAGCTGATGCTTGAGGATGTGGGCTTTGCCGCCTCCGCCAGCCTGGAGGAACTGTCGCAACGGGCTGAGGTAAGTACCGCCACCTTGTCACGCTTTGCCCGCAGCGTGGGCTGCCGTGACTTGCGCGATTTGCGCCTGCAATTGGCCCAGGCCAGTGGTGTGGGCAGCCGCTTTCTCGACCCGGCGGGCAAGCCAGAACAGTCAGCGTTTCATCGGCAGATCCTGGGGGACATCGAGGCGACGTTGCGTCAGCACCTGTCGGGTTTCAACCAGCGCAGTTTTGGCGATGCGGTCAAGCTGTTGGGCAAGGCGCGGATGATCCATGCGTTCGGCATGGGCGGGCCGTCGAGCCTGTGCAGCGATGAGTTGCAGGTGCGCCTGGTGCGGCTGGGTTATCCGATTGCCGCCAGCCATGACCCGGTGATGATGCGTGTCACGGCGGCGACCCTGGGGCCCGAACATGCCGTCATTGTCTGCTCGCTCACGGGCCTGACCCCTGAATTACTTGAAGTGGTGACGCTGGCGCGCAACTACGACGCGCGGATCATTGCCATCACCCTTGCCGATTCGCCCCTGGCGCAGTTGGCAGATGTCGTGCTGCCGCTGCAATCGGCGGAAACCAGTTTTATCTACAAGCCTACTGCGGCCCGCTACGGCATGCTGCTGGCTATCGACCTGCTCGCCACTGAGTTGGCGCTGGCCCTGCCGGACGATAACCAGGAACGCCTGCGCCGGATCAAACTGGCCCTGGACGATTACCGCGGCGGCCCTGGCAGCCTGCCGCTTGGAGACTGATATGAAGTACGACACGTTGATTCGCCAGGCGCTGATCATCGATGGCAGTAACACCCCAGGGTATGTCGCCGATGTGGGCGTGCACGCAGGGCGCATCCGCACGATTGGCGACTTGTCCACAGCCCAGGCCGAGCAGGTCATCGACGCCCATGGCCGAGTATTGGCGCCGGGCTTTATCGACGTGCACACCCACGATGACACGGTGGTGATCCGCCAGCCGCAGATGCTGCCCAAGCTCAGCCAGGGCGTGACCACGGTGATTGTCGGCAACTGTGGCATCAGCGCCGCGCCGGTCAGTTTGCGCAGCGACCCGCCAGACCCGATGAACTTGCTGGGCAGCCGCGAAGCGTTCTCTTATCCACGGTTTGCCGACTACCGCGCCGCGGTGCAACGAGCCTGCCCGGCGGTGAACGTCGCCGCGTTGATCGGCCACACGGCGCTGCGCAGCAACCATATGGACGACCTGCACCGCACCGCCACACCCTATGAAATCGCGGCCATGCGCGTGCAGTTGCAGGAAAGCCTGGAGGCCGGTGCCCTGGGTTTATCCACAGGCCTGGCCTACGCCAGCGCGTTCAACGCCGAGACCGATGAAGTGCTGCAACTCACCCAAGAGTTGACGGCCTACGGCGCGGTCTACACCACTCACCTGCGCAGCGAGTTCGAACCGGTGCTGGAGGCGATGGATGAAGCGTTCTTGATCGGCCGAGAGGCGAGGGTGCCGGTGATCATTTCCCATCTTAAATGCGCCGGCGCCGGTAATTGGGGGCGCAGCCCACAGCTGTTAGCGGCCTTGGAAGCGGCGGCCAAAGATCATCCGGTGGGCTGTGATTGCTATCCTTATGCAGCCAGCTCCTCGACTCTGGACCTCAAGCAAGTGACCGACGCGTTTCGCATCACCATTACCTGGTCTACACCGCACCCGCACATGGGCGGGCGCGATTTGCAGGACATCGCTGGCGAGTGGAACGTTTCGCTGTTGGAGGCCGCTCGCCGTTTACAGCCGGCAGGGGCGGTGTATTACGGGATGGATGAGGCCGACGTTCGGCGCATCCTCGCGCATCCGTTGTCGATGGTGGGCTCGGACGGCTTGCCTGAAGACCCGTTTCCTCATCCACGCTTGTGGGGGGCCTTCCCACGGGTACTCGGGCATTTCAGTCGGGATGTCGGTTTGTTCCCTTTGCACACGGCGGTGCACAAGATGACCGGCTTGTCGGCGGCGCGTTTTGGGCTGGCCGAGCGTGGCGAGATCCGTGAAGGCTACTGGGCTGACCTGGTGTTGTTCGACCCCCTGCGGGTGCGGGATGTGGCGGATTTCACCGCACCGCAGCGCGCAGCTGAAGGGATTGATGGCGTGTGGGTCAATGGCGTATTGAGCTATCGCGATGGGCAGGCGAACGGCGCGAGAGCAGGCCGGTTCCTGGCGCGTAGCGGGGATTTGCGTGGTGGGTTTACGGCTCTATAGTGGGGCTTCTTTTATACGGAGCTGTCGCCATGCACTTAGGAAAAGTCGTCCCCATTCTGCGGATTTTCGACGAGGTCAAAGCCTTGGAGTTCTACGTCGACTTCCTGGGGTTCAAGGTCGATTGGCAGCATCGTTTCGAAGCGAATTTCCCGTTGTACCTTCAGGTCTCGCTGGGGGAATGCGTGCTGCATTTGTCCGAGCATCATGGTGATGCTTCGCCGGGGGCGGCTGTGCGAATTCAGGCCCAAGGGGTCGATGCGTATCAGCAGCAGTTGCTGGGCAAAGAGTACCGATATGCCAAGCCTGGGGTTGAGGACACGCCCTGGGGTTCGCGGGAAATGAGCATCCGTGACCCGTTTGGAAATCGGCTGGTGTTTGTCGAGGACAGCGAGGTCTGAAGGGTAAATGGCAGGCAAAAAAAAACCGCCTTAGTAGGGCGGTTTTTTATTGCAAACCCAGTGAGTGGCTGGGGTTTGCTATCTCAAAGGACGCATTGACCCGCAGGTGGATACTAACTGCCGGTCACGTCGTCACGCAAGACGGAACGATGGCCGGCATGGATCCTTTAGGCATCTTTCTCTTGCCTGATTTTGACTGCAAAAGCTTGCAATGAATCTATCGGCGATACTGGATATTTGACCACTGTTAGACACACCTTAGACGGGAATGTTGGTTAGGATCTTCCCCGTTCTGCGTTTGTCGCTTTTGGGGGGGCCGGGTACGCGCGCGAATTCTGGACTGACCGCCACGGGCTAGTAATCCGTGCCGGATTGATGCGGAAGGCCCACTAGCCCGGCCACCTCAAAGGACGCATTGACCCGCGTCCAAAGGCTCACGTGTTCCGGTAAGTGCGCTGGAGGTAAGGCCCAACTCAAGGAGGGCCGAGTATGTCTAAGTTTGCACGACGTACGTGGAACCTCGTAGTGAATGCTCTACGTGTTTATCACGTGTGGACATTCCTGCGGGACAGCTTTGATGACCTGTAAGGTCTGAGAAGTGGAGCCGCCTCGGCTTAAATTGAGGCGGCTTTTTTGGTTTTTTAAACCCGGAAATGACTGACCATCTGCTGCAACTGGCTACCCAACCGTGCCAGCTCCACACTCGATTTGGCCGTCTCATCACTGGCCGTAGCGGTCTGCTCGGACACGTCCCGCACATTCACGATACTGCGGCTGATCTCTTCCGCCACGGCGCTTTGCTGTTCGGCGGCCGCGGCAATCTGCTGGTTCATCGACTGGATATTCGACACGGTGCGGGTGATGTTTTCCAAGGATACCCCGGCCTTGCGCGTCAGTTCGACGCTACTGTCGGTCAGGCTGCGGCTGTTGTTCATCACGCTGGCGACTTGTTGGGTGCCGTTCTGCAAGCCTGCCACCAGGCCTTCGATTTCCTCGGTGGATTTCTGTGTACGCTGCGCCAGGCCGCGTACTTCGTCGGCGACCACGGCAAAGCCACGGCCGGCTTCCCCGGCACGCGCAGCTTCAATGGCGGCGTTGAGGGCCAGCAGGTTGGTCTGTTCGGCCACGGCCTTGATCACGTCCATCACGCTGCCGATCTTGTTGCTCTCTTGTTGCAGGTGCGTCATGGCGTCGGTGGAGCGCGCTACTTCGGCCGCCAGGCGTTCGATCTGGGCGATGGCTTCGGCCACCACTTTATCGCCTTCGCGGGCCTGGCCGTCAGCGTCGGAAGCGGCTTGGGAAGCTTGCTCGGCATTACGCGCAACTTCCTGCACAGTGGCAGTCATTTCATGCATCGCGGTGGCGACCTGATCGGTCTCGATCTTCTGGCTGTTCACGCCGGCGCTGGTTTGCTCGGTCACGGCTGACAACTCTTCGGCGGCGCTGGCGATCTGAGTGACGCCGTCGCGGATGCCGCTGATCAGCTCGCGCAAGGTGGTGCCCATGCGCTGGATGCCTTGCTGCAACACGCCCAGTTCATCACGACGGGTCACTTGGATATTGTGGCTCAGGTCGCCCGAAGCGATGCGTTCCACCACGGCCAGCGTCTCCTGGATCGGACGGGTGATCTGGCGCGTGATCACCCACGCGGCAATCACGCCGACCAACAGGGCCAGTAAGGTGCTGATCAACTGCAGGCTGCGGGCCTGGGTGCTTTCAGCGTCGCGACGTTCCAGTTGGATGTCGTACAGCTTGTCGCTGATCGTCACGATATCGGCGCCCTGGGTGGTCATTTCGGCACGGGCGGTGACGATATTGGCGTTGGCCGCTTTGTAGCTCTGTACCGCGCTGCGATAAGCAACGAGGGCGGTTTCAAGTGCTGACAACGCGCTTTGCTGCCCAGTACCGAAGGCAACGCTGAGGCCTTTCAAACCCGCCACAGCTTTCTCCAGCTGTGTAGCAGCGCGCGCTTCGGTTTCTGCGTTGGGGCTATTGGTATAGCCGCGCACCTCGTAGCGAGCCTGCAGGAATTCGTTCTTGGCCTGGGTCACGGCCAGGAACTGCGTGAAGCGCTCCGGGCTGTCGGGTGACTGCTGCACACTGGTTTCCAGCGCATTGATCTGTGCGTTGGCGATGTCTGCCTTGGCGCCCATGACGTCGCGCGCAGCATTGCCATTGCGATAGGCCTCGCGCATTTTGTTCAGGGACTGGCGGTAAGCGGTAATGACGGCTTTCTGCTCATTGAGCAGCTTGAGGTTTTCCGGGCTCTTGAAGCTGTCCAGCAATTTCTGTTGTTGAGCTGCGAAGGCATCCAGGCTGGTCTGCACGTTCTGCGCCACGGCCTCGTCGCCATTGGCCAGCATGTATTGCAAGCGCACGATACGCAGCTTGGTCAACGAGGCGTTGAGCTGAGTGATATCGCTCATCCAATTGCTACGGTCGATCAAGCCGCCCAGGCTGGTCCAGCCCGTGAGTGCGAGGACTGAAGTGAGGACCAACACCAGGCCGAAGCCCAGGCCGAGTTTGAGATTGACACTGATGTTACCGAACCAGCTGTTCATCGAAAGCTCCTTGAAGAGTGATGTCTGTCTGCTGGACGGTGTGTTGTTGTTTGAGCCAGCCAAGATGTGTAGGGCTGTATCGGCGGCAAAGGATGATTCTGAAGTACTTTTCTTGCGGGGTGACGAAGGGGCGCCATTACCGTGCCGCAATGGCGATCCGATGCGCTCAGGACTCCGCCGTGTTGGGCACCACGGTAAGCCTGAGGCAGGAGGCGGCGGCGTGGCTCAGGTGCACCCTATTGTGGGCAACCCGAGGGTGGCTGGCTTGGCCTGAAGGCTCGCCGCTGTTGGGGTTGACGTCAAAGCGCGGGAAGTTGCTGCTGGCGATATCCAGGCGCAACCGATGGCCGCGCTTGAACAGGTTGCAGGTGGCGAAAGGTTCGATCAGCACCTTGACCCGTTCGCCGGGCTCCAGGGCCGTCGGCTGTTCCCATGAGTCGCGATAACGGCAGCGGCGGATGCCGTCGGTGATGTTCATCGCAAAGCCCTCGGGGTAGTCGGCGCTGGGCGGGTACACGTCCACCAGCTTGGCGGTGAAGTCGGTGTCGGGAGCATCGCTGTCGATCCACAGCTCGATCTGCACGTCACCGGCGACGATCAGGTCGTCGTCCAGAGGCTCGGTCTGGAACACCAGAACGTCATCGCGCTGAGCCAGGGGGCGGTTATCCCCTTGGGTGCCGAAAAAGTCGGGACGCTCCCGTTGGTCGAAGGCCCCGCCAACAAACACAGGGGCGCCGGAGGTCAGCGCGCCGCCGATGGTCGGGACCGGGTGGGCGGGGTCGGCGCGGTAACTCAAGTGGGCGTCAGCCTCGACAGGTGCCGTGCGGCTCAACTGCCTGTGTGCATTCAGGTAGAGGGTCAATGTCTGGCTGCCGGGGAGTGGCCATTGCGTGGTGTGCAGCCAGCGGCCGCCATGCTGCAAACGTCCGTTCTCATCGCGGTTACCGCTGCCACCGCCCATCAGGAACACCTGCACGCTGGCCGTCGTGGTGTGAGGCGATGGTTTGAGGGAATGCTCGAACCACGCCAGGCGGCAACTGAGCCAATCCTGATCGACCTGCCCATCGAAGGTGGCTTGCTGGCCGAACTCCACATCGCCGCTGTGGCTGATATTGCGGTCGCCATGCAGCCATGGGCCCATCACCAACCGCTGGCGGGCAGTGCCGTTCTGGGTGAAGGCGCGGTAGTTGGCCAGGGTTGAACTGACGTAGGCGTCGTACCAGCTGGACATGAACAGTACCGGGATATCGGGCAGTTGCGCGTAGTGGCCTTCGGCGTAGATGCCGGACTGTTGCCAATATTCACTGAAGGTGCCCTGGGCCCATTGGTCCAACACATAGGTTTCGTATTCCGGCACGTGGCGAAGCGGCGATTGGCCGGGTTGCCATGGCATGCGCGTGAACCACTGATGGATATCCTCTTGCTCTAACGCCTCACGAATCTGAGGGTTGGCCAGGGCCGCCGGGCTTTCCTTGGCCTGGCGAAAGGCCCAGGTCGCTTGCTTGAGTTCAAAGGCGCCGCCTTGGCGAATCCCGCACTGGTAAGCATTGGCGAAGCCGCCGCTGTCCAGCACCATGCTGCCAAGGCCCGGTGGGTGCAGGCAGGCCATCGCCAACTGCGTGTGGGCCGCGTAGGACAGGCCCATGCTGCCGATCCTGCCGTTGCACCAGGGCTGTTGGACGATCCAGGCCAGGGTGTCGAAACCGTCCTCACCCTCGGCCGTGTATTTGGTGAACGTGCCTTCGGAGGCGTAGCGCCCACGGCAGTCCTGGAAGATCGCGACAAAGCCTTGCTCGGTAAACCGTGCGGCCATTTGTGCACGGGAGATGTGTTGGCCGTCGAGCTGTTTTTCCGAGCGCGAGGGCTTGCTTTTGTCGTAGGGCGTGCGTTCGATCACCACCGGAAACGGCCCTTTGCCGCCCGCTGGCAGGTAGATATCGGTGGCTAGGTGGATGCCGTCACGCATCGGGATCATTTGGTCAGGCAGAATTTGCATGCAGATAACACTCATCGATTCAGTACCCGCTCGTCACCGCAATGGCCAGCAACACCATCGCCAGCACGGCGTAGATCAGGAACAGCGGCAGGATGTAACGCGCCCATTGGCCCCAGCCGACATTGGCGGTGGCCAACAGCACCAGCAGGCCGCTGGAGGTGGGGGTGATCATGTTGGTCAGGCCGTTGCCCATCAAGAATGCGAACACCGTGGTCTGCGGGCTGACGCCGGACAACTGGCCCAAGGGCCCGAAGATCGGCATGGTCACCGCCGCCTGGCCTGAGGTGGATGGGATCAGTACATCGAGCCCCAGTTGCGCGAAGAACATGCCATAGGCCGACACGATCGGGCCGTGGTCGCCCACCAGGTTGGCCAGGCTGTTGACGATGGTGTCCAGTACCTGGCCGGTACTGAGGATGATCTCTACGGCGGTGGCCAGGCCGATCAACACGCCGGCGATCAGCACCTTCTTCATGCCATCGACAAAGGCACTGGCAGCAGTGCTCGCGCCGAGCCCGGCGATCACACTGAAGGCCAGTGTCAGCAGCAGGTAGAACGCCGACAGTTCATGGTATTTCCAACCCCAGCGGTTGGAGGCGTAGACCAGGAAAGCGATGCCCGTCAGCAGTACGATCAGGTTGATCAGATGGCGCAGGGGCAACGGCGTACTTTCGAAAGTGATCTGCGCCGTGGCATCGTAACCGTGCTTGCGAATACTCCACAGCACGAAGGCAATGCCCACCAGCAGGAAGCTGCAGTAGGCGAGCACACGCATGCTCAGGCCACTGAAGATCGGCAGCCCGACCATCGGCTGCGCCACGGACAGCGCCACGGGATTGGAAATAGAAGCCAGGTAGCCGATCTTCACCGAGATCGTGACGATGGCCAGCCCGATCAGGTTCGATAGCCCCAGCCGATTAGCCATGGCAACCATCAACGGCACGATGAGGATAAATTCCTTGGCCAGCCCCATGAAGGTACTGCCGGCGGAAAACACCAGCATCAGGCATGGCACCAGTACATAGATATTGCCCCGGGTCAGCCCCAGCATGCGTTCCAGCCCGGCGTCGATCACTCCGGCCTTGTTCAGCACCCCGAACATGCCACCGATGAACAGCACCATGAAAATCAGCGCCGCACGTTTCTCGATGCCCTGGGGAATGGCCATGAAACCTTCCACCAAGGACACCGGGCGGGCCACGGTGTCGCCGGCTTTGCGCGGCTCCAGGCTGAACAGTTGGCCCAGGGAGTCGTGTTTTTCCAGCACCTGGTAAGAGCCCGGTATCACCAGGCCATTCTGGCGCTGGAACGTGCCCGAGTTCACCGCGTAGGTAAACGCCACTGCGAGCAGGACGATGCTCAGCAGGATGATGGCGGGATTGATCTGCTTGCGTTGCGTGGTATTTCCCACCGCTGCTTGGGTAGGGATGCTCTGGGATTCGCTCATGCTAGTGGCCCCGGCGTGCGCCGTTATTGTTATAGGGGTGACACGTGTGGGGCGGACACTAGGGCAAAGTTTTCGCGGCGACAACGTTATGCGTGGGGTGGGTTGGGCTATGCGTTTTGTGCGGCCAGACCCTGCTTGAGGTGCTCGGCAAACGCGTGTACCAGTTGCGAGCGCGGCTCATTGGCGCGAAACGCCAGGCCGAATGCGTAGGGCAGCGCCGGGCGAAACGGGCGGGTGACGATGGGCAAATGCCGGAAGTGGCTGGCCAGCAGACCATTGACGATCGACACCCCCAGGCCCTCGGCAACGAAGCTGCACGCTGCCCCGACCGAGTGCACCTCGACCCGCACCTGCGGTGTGAGGTTGGCGGCACGAAACACCTGGTTCAGCTCGGCCCGCAATGCGCGTTGCCGGCCGAGCATCACCAACGGCACATCGCGCAGGTGCTGCACTTGGATGCAGGCGTGACGGGTCAGCGGATGGTCGGCGGGCATCACGCAGACGCCTTCGGTTTGTAGCACCGGCTCGACATCGAAGTCAGGTATTTCCGTGGGCAGGCGTACAAAGCCCAGGTCGGCGGAACGGTCCAGCACCGCACGCTCGATCGTGTCGTAAGAACCGGTCAGCAGTTCCACGACAATGTCGTCATGCTCCTTGAGAAACTGCGCCACGATGCGTGGCAACAGCTCCTGGGTCATGCTGGTGGGTACCGCGACCTTGAGCAGGCTTTTGCGCGAACGCCCTACACGCATCTCGTCAGCCAGGCGCTGGATACGCTGCATCCCATCGACCAGTCCGGCGACTTCGGTGAGCAGTTCCTCGGCCTCTGGCGTGGCCATCAGGCGGCCTTTCTTGCGCAGGAACAGGGCAAAACCCACATGCTCTTCCAACTGGCTCAGCAGGCGGCTGACTGCCGATTGCGAGAGGCCCATGCGTGTCGCGGCACCGATGGTCGAGCCGGTAGACATGATCGCTTTGAAAGCTTCGAGTTGCTTGAGATTCACCGTGTTCTTCCTGTCGGTTGGCAAGGGCGGCGGGTGCTTCACGCATAGCCTGATGCGCTTCTCGCATAACGTTGTGGGGCAGTTGATGAGCCGTTAGTGTCCGCTGCAACGCGACATGCCGTCCAGCCTGTCGCGCCTGCGCAACTGCCCATAAAAAAACACAACACGGCATTGAGGAACGGTTTATGCGTGATTTTTTCACGAGGGGGGGAATAGTCTCCGCGGGGTTGCTAGCGAGCTTGTCGCCTGCAGTAATGGCCCAGGGGTTCTGGGAGGATTCCCAAGGCCGATTGACCTTGCGTAACTTCTACTTCAACGACGGCTACCGCGACGGGGGCGAAGACCGCAAGGAGTGGGCCCAAGGCTTCCTGCTCAATCTGCAGTCAGGTTATACCGAGGGCACTGTTGGGTTTGGCCTGGATGCCCTGGGGCTGGCGGGCTTGCGTCTGGACTCCAGCCCGACCCACGCCGGCACGGGTTTGCTGCCGGTGCATGACGATGGTCATGCGGCCAGCGAGTTTTCCAGCCTGGGAGTCACGGCCAAGCTGCGCTGGGGCGACGCGGTGGTGAAAACCGGTACGTTGCTGCCAAAGATCCCGGTGCTGGTGCACAACGATGGCCGCCTGTTGCCGCAGACCTTCCAGGGCACTCAAGTGGAATACACCGGCATTCGCGACCTGTACCTGCACGCCGGGCACCTGGATAAATTCAAGCTGCGTAACTCCACCGACAGCGTGGATATTTATCCCCAGGGCTACAGCGGCAAGAAGGGCAGTGACTTCGATTTTGCCGGCGCCACCTATGCCTTTACGCCGAAGCTCAGCGGCACCTGGTACTACGGTGAAATGCGCGAATTCTATCGCCAGCAATTCTTCGGCCTGGTGCATAAGCAGCCGCTGGGCAACGGCACACTGACCAGCGACTTGCGCTACTTCATTAGTAACGACGCGGGTGAGGCGCGTAACGGCGAGGTCGACAGTGACATGTTCAGCGGTCTGTTCACTTACCGCCTGGGCCCGCAGGCGCTGGGTGTCGGCTATCAGAAGGTCAGCGGCGAGACCGCGCTTCCGTATGCCAGCGTCTCGACCGTGTATTCCTTCAGTAACGCCGGTGTGGGCAAGTTCATCCAGGCGGGTGAGCAAACCTGGATGCTGCGCTACGACTATGACTTGGCGGCGGTACTGCCTGGCTTGAGTTTCATGACCCGCTACTACAAAGGGCAAAACGGCGACTTCAAAGGGCGTGAGGCACGGGAGTGGGAATCCGACACGAATCTGCGGTACGTGGTTCAGGACAGCACCTTCAAAGGCCTGGGTGTGGAGGTGCGCAAGGCCACTTATCGCTCAACCTATGCCAGTGACCGGGACAACTACCGGTTGTACCTGACCTATGATCTGGCGCTTTGGTAGCCGGGGTGGGGCTGATCACGGCCCGCTCATGTGTGCTAGTCTGCGGGCCCTTTTAGTTCTGGGCGGCGCGGGAAACTGTGGCGTCCTACAGCGGAGCCTCTTCATGTCCGAAGTTAATCTGTCCACCGACGAAACCCGCGTCAGCTACGGTATCGGCCGTCAGTTGGGCGACCAACTGCGTGACAACCCGCCACCGGGCGTCAGCCTGGACGCGATCCTGGCCGGCCTGACCGACGCGTTCGCAGGCAAGCCTAGCCGTGTTGACCAAGAGCAAATGGCGGCCAGCTTCAAAGTGATCCGTGAAATCATGCAAGCCGAAGCCGCTGCCAAGGCTGAAGCTGCAGCAGGCGCTGGCCTGGCTTTCCTGGCGGAAAACGCCAAGCGTGATGGCATCACCACCCTGGCTTCCGGCCTGCAATTTGAAGTGCTGACGGCTGGTACCGGCGCCAAGCCGACCCGTGAAGACCAAGTGCGTACTCACTACCACGGCACCCTGATCGACGGCACTGTGTTCGACAGCTCCTACGAGCGCGGCCAGCCTGCAGAATTCCCGGTTGGCGGCGTGATCGCCGGCTGGACCGAAGCCCTGCAACTGATGAATGCCGGCAGCAAATGGCGCCTGTACGTGCCGAGCGAACTGGCTTACGGCGCTCAAGGCGTTGGCAGCATCCCGCCGCACAGCGTTCTGGTATTCGACGTCGAGCTGCTCGACGTTCTGTAAGACCCGCTGGTTACCTGTTGGGACGAACGCGTTCGCCCCAACAGGCATTTGCCAGTTTCTTCATGGATGGAACTTGCCATTAAGCTCCGTCGCCGGGCGCAACGCTCGTGCATAGCAGAACAGAAACAGATTCCTCACCACTTCCTTCAGCACCCCAGGCTCACTGGAACTCAGGCCATTGACGTCCAGATCGCCCTGGTCCTGCAGCTCGTTCAGCGCTTCTTCTTCAAGCACCGCACAGACTTCACCGGTTTCCCGATGCAGGATTCGCAGGTAAGGGTGAGGGCGATCCAGCCAGGCATCTATCAAATAAGTCATGGTCGTTCTCCTTGATGGGTTTCAATGAGAATAATTCTTATTCGTAGAATAGCAAGCGTCTATTGGCAGTTTCTGTTTTTTTCTGTGTGGGTATTGCGTTCGATCAACGCAGAGGGCAAAACGCCACCCCGCGGCGGGCGCGGGATGGAATGCAGCAGGATCAGACTTTGCGCACGAACTCGGACTTGAGCTTCATGGGGCCGATACCGTCGATCTTGCAATCGATATCGTGGTCGCCGTCGCACAGGCGGATGTTCTTGACCTTGGTGCCGACTTTGACCACCAGGGAAGTGCCCTTGACCTTGAGGTCTTTGATCACTGTGATGGTGTCGCCGTCCTGCAGGACGTTGCCCACAGAGTCTTTCTTCACGGTTTCATCGCCAACCACTTCGGCCTCGCCAGTGGCGGACCATTCATGGGCGCATTCCGGGCAGATCAGCTGGGCGCCGTCTTCGTAGGTGTATTCGGAATTGCATTTGGGGCAGGGAGGCAACGTGCTCACTAAAGCTCCTAGAAAGTCAGGGATGGCTAAAAGTCGCACATTATATAGGGTTTTAAACGCGGATGGGGTTGGACTCGTCCTAATGTGGGAGCTGGCTTGCCTGCGATAGTGGCAGTGAATTCACTCCAGTTATCGCAGGCAAGCCAGCTCCCACATTAAACAGCGCGGAATCAGTGAGTACGGGCGACCGCAAACTCACTCAGCTCAACCAGGGCATCCCGGTATTCACTGGCCGGCAGGGCTTCCAGGCAGGTGATCGCCCGCGCCACGTAGTCACGCGCCAGTTGCGCGGTGTACTCCAGGGAACCCGAGGCTTCCACGGCGGCACGGATGGCCTCCAGGTCTTCGATGCCGCCTTTCTGAATCGCCTTGCGCACCAGAGCGGCCTGTTCCGGCGTGCCTTCGCGCATGGTGTAGATCAGCGGCAAGGTCGGCTTGCCCTCGGCCAGGTCGTCACCGACGTTCTTGCCCAGGGTTTCGGCGTCGCCCTTGTAATCGAGCAGGTCATCCACCAGTTGGAACGCCACGCCCAGGTGGTCACCGAACGTGCGCAGCGCCTCGGCCTGTTCGGCGGTGGCGCCACACAGCGCGGCGGCACTGTGGGTAGAGGCTTCGAAGAGCATCGCGGTTTTGCCGCGAATTACTTCCATATAGGTTTCTTCGGTGGTGCTGGCGTCGCGGACTTTGGACAGCTGCAACACTTCGCCTTCGGCGATGATGCGTGTGGCCTGTGAAAGAATCTTCATCACGGGCATCGAGCCCAGCTCGACCATCATTTCGAACGAGCGCGAATACAGGAAGTCGCCCACCAACACGCTGGGCGCGTTGCCCCACATCGCGTTTGCGGTCTCGCGACCACGGCGCATGCCGGACATGTCGACCACGTCGTCATGCAGCAGGGTGGCGGTGTGCAGGAATTCGATGGTGGCAGCCAGCAGGCGCAGGTCGTCGCCTTGACGGCCCAGGGCCTTGCCGCACAGCAACACTAATAAAGGACGCAGGCGTTTGCCGCCCGCCGACGTAATGTAGTCGCCAATTTTGGAGACCAGCGGCACTTTAGACGTCAGCTGCTGCTTGATGATGCCGTCGACGGCGCTAAAATCGTCCGCGACCGCGCGGTAGAAAGCTTGGGGTTGCATCAGCGACAGTCGCTCCAGAAGGGTTGCGCGGCATGCTAGGACCCTCACCCCGCAGTGTCAAGGCGCGATAGACGGCCCCTTGCAACACCTCTTTACCTTGCGTACAATCGCGCACCCTGAACTTCCTGGGCAGCACCTGCCTTACGCAATTGCATTCGGGACGTCCATCCCATGCAGCCATGCCAGCCAATACCTCTTCTTATAAAGCGCTGGGTGAGCAGGATTATCGGAGAAATACCATGTCGTACGCAGTAATTGTTACTGGTGGCAAGCAATACAAAGTCGCCCCAGGTGAATACCTGAAGATCGAGAAACTGGAAGTCGCTACTGGCGAATCCGTTACTTTTGATCGCGTTCTGTTGGTCGCCAATGGCGATGACGTGAACATCGGCGCTCCAGTTGTTGCTGGCGCTACCGTTGTGGCTGAAGTGATCTCCCAAGGTCGTCACGATAAAGTCCGCATCATCAAGTTCCGTCGTCGTAAGCACCACATGAAGCGTATGGGCCACCGCCAGTGGTACACCGAGATCAAAATCACCGGTATTCAGGCTTAATTTCAGCCTAATTCCTCACTAGGAGAATTGACTCATGGCACACAAAAAAGCTGGTGGTAGTACCCGTAACGGTCGCGACTCAGAAGCCAAACGCCTTGGCGTGAAGATGTATGGCGGCCAGAAAATCATTCCGGGCAACATCATCGTGCGTCAGCGCGGCACCCAATTCCACGCCGGTTACGGTGTTGGCATGGGTAAAGATCACACCCTCTTCGCTAAAATCGAAGGCGTGATCAAGTTCGAAGTAAAGGGCGCGTTCAACCGCCGTTACGTGAGCGTTGTCGCAGCTTAATTGCGAGATCGCTGGAAAAGCCCTGTCTTGCGACGGGGCTTTTTCGTTTGTGGAGTGAGTCTCTTGCAAAGCTGTCTGTGATGAGCTCAGGCGCTGGTTTGCGGTCGCTGATTGAGGTCGCTGCGCTCATTTTTGCAAGAGTCTTATGTCTTGGTTTCTTAAGCTCGTCCATGCGGCGAGAGGCGTTTTGTTATGAAGTTCGTTGATGAAGTTTCCATCCGAGTAAAAGCAGGCGACGGCGGTAACGGTTGCATGAGTTTCCGTCGCGAAAAATTCATCGAAAACGGTGGCCCGAACGGCGGTGACGGCGGTGACGGCGGTTCCATCTACATGATGGCCGACGAGAACCTCAACACTCTGGTCGACTACCGTTACACCCGGCACTTCGATGCCGAGCGTGGCTCCAACGGCGGCAGCACCGACTGCACCGGTAAAAAAGGTGAAGACCTGGTACTGCGCGTACCGGTCGGCACCACGATCATCGACTCCGCGACCCAGGAAGTGATTGGCGACCTGACCAAGGCCGGCCAGAAACTGATGGTTGTGCAGGGCGGCTGGCACGGTCTGGGTAACACCCGCTTCAAGTCCAGTACCAACCGTGCACCGCGCCAGACCACGCCGGGCAAGCCCGGCGAGCAGCGTGACCTCAAGCTGGAAATGAAAGTACTGGCGGACGTGGGCCTGCTGGGCCTGCCGAACGCGGGTAAAAGTACCTTCATTCGCTCGGTATCGGCCGCCAAGCCGAAAGTTGCCGACTACCCGTTCACGACCCTGGTGCCAAACCTGGGTGTGGTCAGCGTAGACCGCTGGAAAAGCTTCGTGGTTGCCGACATTCCTGGCCTGATCGAAGGCGCTTCCGACGGCGCAGGCCTGGGTATCCGCTTCCTCAAGCACTTGTCCCGCACCCGTTTGCTGCTGCACCTCGTCGATATGGCGCCGCTGGATGACACCAGTGCCGCCGATGCCGCCGAAGTCATCGTCAGCGAACTGACCAAGTTCAGCCCGGCCCTGGCCGAGCGCGATCGCTGGTTGGTACTGAACAAGTGCGACCAGATCCTGGAAGAAGAGCACGAAGAGCGCGTCAAGGAGATCGTTGATCGCCTGGAGTGGGAAGGTCCGGTCTACGTCATCTCGGCCATCGCCAAAGAAGGCACCGAGCGCCTGACCCGCGACATCATGCGTTACCTGGAAGACCGTGCCGACCGCCTGGCGGCCGACCCGGTGTACAAGGCCGAACTCGCCGAGCTCGACCAGCAGATCGAAGACGAAGCCCGCGCCCAGTTGCAGGCCCTGGACGACCAGCGTGCCCTGCGTCGCAGCGGCGTGAAGTCGGTCCACGACATCGGCGACGATGATTGGGACGAAGAAGACGTGGATGATGAAGACGGTCCGGAAATCATTTACGTGCGTGACTGATCCGTTGCGATAAACTTGAACGCCGCTCCTTGGAGCGGCGTTTTGGTATCCGGGTATAACGTTATGGGCAGCGCTGGGTCGCGCGGCCCTCACTCTAAGGTTGAAGATGATGCGGAGCAAAGTGACAGGTGCGCAGCGCTGGGTCGTGAAAATCGGCAGTGCGCTGTTGACGGCGGATGGCAAAGGTCTGGATCGCGCAGCCATGAGCGTCTGGGTCGAGCAGATGGTGGCCTTGCATGAAGCAGGCGTTGAGTTGGTGCTGGTGTCGTCCGGAGCGGTTGCCGCCGGGATGAGCCGCCTCGGCTGGACCGCGCGACCCAGCGCGATGCACGAACTGCAAGCCGCCGCCGCCATCGGCCAGATGGGCCTGGTGCAAGCCTGGGAGTCCAGCTTTGCCGAGCACGGCCGCCACACGGCGCAGGTGCTGCTGACCCACGACGACCTGTCCGACCGCAAGCGCTACCTCAACGCCCGCAGCACCTTGCGCGCGCTGGTGGAGCTCAAGGTCATCCCGGTCATCAACGAGAACGACACCGTGGTCACCGACGAAATCCGCTTCGGTGACAACGACACCCTGGCCGCCCTGGTGGCCAACCTGGTAGAGGCCGACCTGTTGGTGATCCTCACCGACCGCGATGGCATGTTCGACGCCGACCCGCGCAACAACCCCGATGCCCAGCTTATCTATGAAGCCCGCGCCGATGACCCGGCGCTGGATGCGGTCGCCGGCAGTGTCGGCGGTGCCCTGGGCCGCGGTGGCATGCAGACCAAGCTGCGCGCTGCGCGCCTGGCCGCGCGTTCGGGGGCCCACACCATCATCGTCGGCGGGCGCCTGGAGCGCGTGCTCGATCGCCTCAAGGCCGGTGAGCGCATCGGTACGTTGCTGTCGCCGGAGCGCGGCATGCTGGCGGCGCGCAAGCAATGGCTGGCCGGTCATCTGCAAACCCGTGGCACCCTGGTGCTGGACGCAGGCGCAGTAGCGGCGTTGTCCCAGGGCAACAAGAGCCTGCTGCCGGTGGGTGTGAAGTTGGTGCAGGGCAGCTTCCGCCGTGGCGAGATGGTGGTGTGCGTTGCGCCAGACGGTCGCGAGATTGCGCGCGGCCTGGCCAACTACAGCGCCCTGGAAGCACAGAAGATTATCGGACAACCCTCCGACGCCATTGTCGGACTCTTGGGTTATATGGCAGAACCGGAACTGGTTCACCGCGACAACCTGATCCTGGTCTAACCATAGGAAATACACGATGCGCGTGATGAAGGGATTGCTCGGCCTGCTGTTGGCCATGCCACTGCTGGCCTCGGCCGAAGAGGTCGGCCAGGTGTCGACGGTGTTCAAGTTCGTCGGCCCCAACGATCGGATTGTGGTCGAAGCGTTTGACGACCCCAAGGTCGATGGCGTGACGTGCTACCTGTCCCGCGCCAAGACCGGCGGCGTAAAGGGCGGCCTGGGCCTGGCCGAAGACCGTGCCGAAGCCTCGATCGCCTGCCGCCAGGTGGGCCCGATCCACTTCAAGGGTGAGCTCAAGGACGGCGACGAAGTGTTCAAGGAGCGCACCTCCCTGGTGTTCAAGACCATGCAGGTCGTGCGTTTCCTCGACAAGAAGCGCAACACCTTGGTGTATCTGGTCTACAGCGACCGGCTGATCGAAGGCAGCCCGCAGAATGCGGTGACGGCGATTCCGATTTTGCCCTGGCCGACCGCTCAGTAACCTGCAGGCGAGTTTCGTCATCGGCGTCTATGATTGCAGCTTTGCCGGTTGTAAGCTCCGAAGGGCTGCAATGCAAAGAACATGGGATATCTGGAGTTCGTCATGAGTGCTTTCCACGATCTGAAACTCAAAGCCTTGGACGGACAAGCGCTACCGCTGGCGCCTTTCAAGGGCCAAGTCGTGCTGGTGGTCAATGTGGCGTCCAAATGTGGTTTGACCCCGCAATACGCGGCGTTGGAGAACCTCTACCAGCAGTACAAGGGCCAAGGGTTTACGGTGCTCGGCTTGCCGTGCAATCAGTTTGCCGGTCAGGAACCGGGCAGCGAGGAAGAAATCCGCGAGTTCTGTAGCCTGAACTATGGCGTGACCTTTCCACTGGGCAGCAAGATCGACGTCAACGGCCCTGATCGGCACCAGTTGTACCGCTTGCTGGCGGGCGAGGGCGCTGAATTCCCCGGGGATATCACCTGGAACTTCGAGAAATTCCTGTTAGGTAAAGATGGCCGCGTACTTGCGCGCTTCTCACCCCGTACGCCCCCAGAAGATCCCTCCATCATCCAGGCCATCGAAAAAGCCCTGAGCTGACTCCCATCCGCTGTAGGAGCAAGCTTGCTCGCGAAAAACGCCAACGATAACGCGCGCCTCCTTAAATACGCGACGTCCTCAGGTGCTTCGCGAACAAGCTGGGAATGCCACCCTGGACGCTCCGCGTCCCGCTTTTACCCCTTAATCATTTAGATCAATAGTGCTACTCAGCGCTGCAAGCTCTCCATATTATCCGCATCATAAATTCAGTCCCCCGTGGAGCGTTCCATGCCCGTCCAAGCCTTGTTCAAACCCTTCCAGCTCGGTGCATTGCAACTGTCGACCCGCGTGGTCATGGCGCCCATGACCCGTTCGTTCTCCCCAGGTGGCGTACCCAACTCCAAAGTCATCGAGTACTACCGTCGCCGTGCCGCTGCCGGTGTGGGCTTGATCATCACTGAAGGCACGGTGGTCGATCATCCAGCCTCCAACGGCTACCCCAACGTGCCGCATTTTTACGGTGAAGCCGCCTTGGCTGGCTGGAAGAAAGTGGTCGATGCGGTCCACGCTGAAGGCGGCAAGATTGTCCCGCAGCTGTGGCATGTGGGCAGTGTGCGCCGTATCGGCACAGAGCCTGACGCCAGTGTGCCGGCTTATGGCCCGATGGAAAAGCTCAAGGACGGCAATGTCGTTGTGCACGGCATGACCAAACAGGACATCAAGGAGGTGATCAACGCCTTCGCCCAAGCCGCCAAGGATGCCCAGGCGATCGGCATGGACGGCGTGGAAATCCACGGTGCCCACGGCTACCTCGTCGACCAGTTTTTCTGGGAAGGCAGCAACCAGCGCACGGACGAATACGGTGGCAGCCTGGCCAACCGTTCGCGCTTTGCCATTGAGCTGATCCAGGCGACCCGCGCCGCTGTCGGCCCGGACTTTCCGATCATCTTGCGTTTCTCCCAGTGGAAGCAGCAAGACTACACCGCGCGCCTGGTACAAACCCCTGAAGCGTTGGGTGAGTTCCTCAAGCCACTGGCTGACGCTGGCGTGGATATTTTCCACTGCTCCACTCGCCGTTTCTGGGAGCCGGAATTTGAAGGCTCCGACCTCAACCTGGCCGGCTGGACGCGTCAGCTCACCGGCAAGCCAACCGTCACGGTGGGCAGCGTAGGCCTGGATGGCGAGTTCCTGCAGTTCATGGTCAACACCGACAAGGTCGCCCAGCCTGCCAGCCTGGAGAAACTGCTGGAGCGCCTGAACAACGATGAGTTCGACCTCGTGGCCGTAGGCCGTGCGCTGCTGGTGGACCCGGATTGGGCCGTGAAGGTACGCGAAGGGCGCGAGGGTGACATCTTGCCCTTCAGTCGTGAGGCGCTGACAACGCTGGTGTAAGGGAAGTGCTCCCTGTGAGGGTCACAGGGAGCACTTCGCCTCAGTGATTAATACTCTGGGCGCTTGTTCAGCTCTTTGCTGTGATCAGTCTTGAGTGCGTCTTTATGCCCTGGCTGGCCGTAAGTTGACGGCTCTGCGCGGGATTGATCCAGCCATTGTTGCTGTTGGGTCCATTGTGCCGTTGGCATGTTCACGCCATTGCGTACACCCATTCCATAAATTGCCATTTCGCGGTCTCTCTATTCGTTGAAAGGCCTGCTCTATTGCAGGTGCTTCTGATTGGCACCGCACGGCTGCTGGTTCCTATTTTAAATATTAGGCAAAACTTAAAGGGCGTACCCCAGGCGCTTCCCTGCCTGTTGCGAAATACGCCTTCAAGGCACGTAAGGTTGCGCTGAGAGGGCATAACGCTGCGCACACACACCGCGTAACTGCTGCTCGAATTGCTCGATAATCGCCGGCCAGCCCTGGCGGCTGGCATGCTGGCGGGCGTTCAGTCGCATACGGCGTAAACCTTCTGCATCCTCCAGTAGCCAGTTGGCGGCCTCGCAAAACGCACGCTCATCCCCTGGCATCGCCAGCACGCCGTTGTAGCCGTGGCGTAGATGCTGGCTTGCGGCAGCCTGGTCATAAGCTACTACTCCAAGCCCCGACGCCATGGCTTCCAATACCACGTTGCCGAAGGTTTCGGTCAGGCTGGGGAACAGGAACATATCGCCGGATGCGTAGTGCCGCGCCAGTTCCTCACCGCGCAAGGCACCGCAGAAAACCGCTTCGGGCAGGTCCTTCTCCATCATGGCCCGCTGCGGGCCATCGCCGACGACGATCAGTTTCATCTGGCGTAGCGGGTACCTGTCCTGCAGGGTGTCGAAGCAGCGTTTGAGCAAGCCCAGATTCTTTTCCTGGGCCAGTCGCCCGACATGCAGTACGGCGATCTGGTTACTGCTCAACCCCCAGCTTTCACGTAGTGTGTTATCGCGCTTGGCCGGGTGGAACAATTGGCGGTCGACCCCCCGGGACAACAGGTCCAGGCGCTCAAAATGTCGGCGCTCCAACTCCAGGCGCTGGCTGGCACTTGGCACCAGGGTCAGGCTTGAGCGGTTATGAAACCAGCGCAGGTAATGGGTGACCACGCGGCTCAACAGGCTCAAGCCATACTGGTTCGAATACTGCTGGAAATTGGTATGAAAGCCGCTGACCACGCTGATGCCCAAGCGCCGTGCGGCGCGCAACGCCGAGAGCCCCAGCGGCCCCTCCGTGGCGATATACAGCACATCGGGGCGCTGGCGCGTCCAGCGTCGCAATAACTTACGCATTGACGATTGGCCCCATTGCAGCCCTGGATAGCCCGGCAGTGGCCAGCCGCGGCACAGCAGCAGTTCATCGTCGCTGGGGCGGCTTTGGTCGGCACTCTGGCGTGGGCGTACCAGCTCGACCTGATGGCCGCGTGAGCGCAAGCCCTCGCACAGGCGGCCAAGGGTATTGGCCACCCCGTTGATTTCCGGCGGGAAGGTTTCGGTAATGAGGGTGATGTGAAGCGAGGCTGTCGTCATGACCCACAGTGTCGGCGTGGGCCATGTCGCCATTGTGTCAGTGCGATGATGGATTTATGACTTGACCACCGCTTGCTGCGCCATCGCTTCGGCGCCTTGCTCACGCACCCAGAACAACGTCGCCCCGGCCACCGCCGCTGGCATCATTAACAGGTTGACCACCGGCACCAGCAGCACCAGGTAAACAATGCCGCCAAAGCTCATGCTCTGCCAGCGCTTCTGGCGCAGCCAGGCGAGCATTTCGTTCCAGCCCAGCTTGTGGTTGTCGGCAGGGTAGTCGATGTACTGGATCGCCATCATCCACACGCCAAACAACAGCCACAACGGCGCCGCGATCAGGTTGACCACTGGGATGAACGACAGGATAAACAGGCCGATGGCACGTGGTAGGAAATAACCCAGCTTGCGCATCTC
The DNA here is from genome assembly GCF_029960685.1 of Pseudomonas sp. AL10. Lineage (NCBI taxonomy): Bacteria > Pseudomonadati > Pseudomonadota > Gammaproteobacteria > Pseudomonadales > Pseudomonadaceae > Pseudomonas > Pseudomonas sp. AL10. The sequence goes on along the minus strand of NZ_JASBQZ010000027.1, from coordinate 14,375 downwards.
CCGCGCCAGGGTGCGCGGAACCATGGCGGCCAGTTCAGCCCAACTGAACGGCGGGAAGTCATCGGTGCCACGTACCACGACCTCAACCTTCTCGGCGAGAAACCCGTTGAACGGTGCGGCGATGATATTGGCGAGCATGGTGAAGGTGAAAAACACCATCAGCACCACCAGCACCACAAACAGCGGCCACAACAGGTAATTCAAAAAACCTAGCCAGTGGGGCAGCGTCGGCATCAAGCTATCGACCCACAGGCTGAACTGATGGCCGGCAAAATAGATCAACCCGACGAACAGCACCAAGTTGATCGCCAACGGTAGCAACACGAACAGGCGCAGGCCAGGGCTCAACACCAGTTTGAGGCCTTCACGCAGGTATTGCGGGCCGGAAAGGGCAGGGGCGGGCATGGAGTACTCCGAGCAAATGGCGAACGCGCCGACCTTACCGGCTTTGCACCTGTTGTGAAAGCGCGGGCAGGCAGGCGACATCCAGGGTTACAAAGGTGTCGATTAACTTAATTGCGCGCATAGAGAACACCTATGAGCTGGATTGTTAATGCGTATTTCCTTAATCTTGCCCCCCTCGATACGCTGCACCCATTATTTTCAGGACCTGGCGAGTTAAAGCCTTCCCCAAGTGCTTCGCGGTCCTTTTTTATTCCCGCCGCCCTGTGGTTTGGGCGGTCGGTAGGAGTGAGTCATGTCTGATACCCGTCATTCCCGAGTGATTATTCTCGGTTCCGGCCCTGCCGGTTACAGCGCCGCTGTCTACGCTGCCCGGGCCAATCTCAAGCCGCTGCTGATCACCGGCATGCAGGCGGGCGGTCAGTTGACCACCACTACTGAAGTCGACAACTGGCCGGGCGATGTCCACGGCTTGACCGGCCCGGTGCTGATGGAGCGGATGAAAGAGCACGCCGAGCGCTTTGAAACCGAGATCGTCTTCGACCATATCAACAAGGTCGACTTCTCGAAAAAGCCTTATAGCCTGACCGGTGACAGCGGTGTGTACACCTGCGATGCGCTGATCATCGCCACCGGCGCCAGTGCTCGTTACCTGGGCCTGCCGTCGGAAGAAGCGTTCATGGGCAAGGGCGTTTCGGCCTGCGCCACCTGCGATGGTTTCTTCTACCGCAACAAGCCGGTTGCCGTGGTCGGCGGTGGCAACACTGCCGTTGAAGAGGCGCTGTACCTGGCCAACATCGCCAGCACCGTGACCCTGGTTCACCGCCGCGAGACCTTCCGCGCCGAGAAGATCCTGATCGACAAGCTGCACGCCCGTGTCGCCGAAGGCAAGATCATCCTCAAGCTCAACGCCACCCTGGATGAAGTCCTGGGCGACAACATGGGTGTGACCGGTGCCCGCCTGAAAAACAACGACGGCAGCTTCGACGAGCTGAAAGTCGACGGCGTGTTCATCGCCATCGGCCACACCCCGAACACCTCGCTGTTCGAAGGCGTGCTGGAAGCCAAAGACGGGTACCTGGTGGTGCAAGGCGGCCGTGAAGGCAATGCGACCGCGACCAACATCGAAGGTATCTTCGCTGCGGGCGACGTGGCAGACCACGTTTACCGCCAGGCCATCACCTCGGCCGGCGCCGGTTGCATGGCGGCCCTGGATGCCGAGCGTTACCTCGACGGTTTGAAGGACGCTTCGTTCTAAACCCGCTGACTAAAAAAAACCGGCGAAAGCCGGTTTTTTTATGGTGCGATCTAACCTACTCCGCTAAACAAATGTGGGAGCTGGCTTGCCTGCGATAGCGGTGTGATAGTCACCACCGCCATCGCGGGCAAGCCCGGCTCCCACATTGAGCGGGGTTGGTTATGAAATCAGCGGCGGGTCAGAGGCTGTTCAGCAAATTTCACTGCGGCCAACCCATGGGCAATCAACGCTCGGATATTGCCATGGTCACTGCCCTCAGGCGTCGCCACCACCGACCGGTAATGCTCACCAAACGCCAGCAGTGCTTCCTTATCACTCAACCCTTCCAGCAGCGCCAAACCCAGGGTCTTGCACGAACCTTCGTTCTGTCCGGCAGCGTTTTCCACACCGCCGTTGGTGAAAGCTTGCGGCTGGTAGTTGTAACCGGCCGCGACGAACGCCAGGGTGTCGGCAAAGAGGTGTTCGCCACTGTTGAGGCTGGCGCGCAGGGTGTTCAAATCAGTCATGAGGCTTACCTTTGGCAAACGCGGCCTGTTGGTCGGCGTTGGCTTCTTGCTGGTATTGGGCTTTCCACTCGGCGTACGGCATGCCGTACACCACTTCACGGGCGTCATCGAGGCTGAGCTCGATCTGGCGTTCGTCAGCTTCGGCCTTGTACCACTTGGACAGGCAGTTGCGGCAGAAGCCGGCAAGGTTCATCAGGTCGATGTTCTGCACATCCTTGCGGCTGTCCAGGTGGGCTACCAGTCGGCGAAAGGCGGCGGCTTCGAGTTCGAGGCGTTGTTGGTCGTTCATAGGGCTCACTTGCTATCAGCGGCTGGCGGCCAGAGTGATCGAAACCGACTCGGCAAAACGCAGCGCGTGGGGTTTGTCTACTTCGACTTCGGCGTACAGCACCGATTCGTTGCTCATCACCAGGTCCAGCAATTCCTGGGTCAGGCGCTCCAGCAGGGCAAAGCGATTGCCTTCGACGTGAGCGATGATGGCCTTGGTGATGGTGCGGTAGTTCAGGGCGTGGTCGATGTCGTTGTCACGCACGGCTTCCTGGGCGGCATACAGGATGGTCAGGTTGATCAGCACATCCTGCTTGTTGAGGATCTCGTCCTCGTTGATGCCGATAAAGGTGCGCAGGCACAGGTCCTTGACCCGGATACGCGCCATGCCTGGTTGAAGTTGTGGCATTGCTACTTGCTCCGTCCAATCAGTTGCAGGAACTCCATGCGGGTGGTGTTCGACTCGCGAAAGGCGCCGAGCATCACCGAGGTGTTCATGGTTGAATTCTGTTTCTCCACGCCTCGCATCATCATGCACATGTGCTTGGCTTCGATCACCACCGCCACGCCGGCGGCCTGGGTCACGTCCTGGATGGCATCGGCGATTTGCCGCGTGAGGTTCTCCTGGATCTGCAGGCGCCTGGCGAACATATCGACAATGCGCGCCAGTTTTGACAGGCCCAGCACCTTGCCGGTCGGAATATAGGCCACATGGGCCTTGCCAATAAAGGGCAGCAGGTGATGCTCGCACAACGAGTACAACTCGATGTCCTTGAGGATCACCATCTCGTCATTGTCTGACGCGAACAGCGCGCCGTTGACGATCTCCTCCAGATTCTGCTCATAGCCATGACACAGGTACTGCATGGCCTTGGCCGCGCGCTTGGGCGTATCGAGCAGGCCCTCGCGCTGCGGGTCTTCGCCCAGGCCCTTGAGGATCTCGCGGTAGTGGTGGGGCAGGGATAAGGTCATACAACATCCTCAAAAACGGCTTACTTGATATGCCGCCCACCGTTGACGGTCAGGGTGGTACCGGTGACATAGGGGTTGTCCAGCAGGTAACGCACGCTCTGGTAGATCACCTCGGGCCCGGGCTCGATGCCCAGGGCCGACTTGGCCAGGACCTTGGCGCGATAGGCCGCGTCATCGCCTTCGTTGAACATCACCATCGCCGGGGCGATGCCGTTGACCTTGATCAGCGGCGCGAACTGTGCGGCAAACGATAACGTGAGGCTGTCGAGCCCGGCCTTGGTGGCGCAATAGGCGATGTGCTGCCGGCTGCCCTTGCGCACCACGTCATCGCTGATATGCACGATATCGGCGGGTGTCGAGCGTTGCAGCAAAGGTGAACAATGCAGGTTGATCAGGTACGGCGCAAGCATGTGCACGCTGAACATGTCGATAAAGGCACGGCTTTCGTCGCCCGGGGTTTCGGCGACCCAGGCGGAAGCGTTGTGGATGATCGCCCGCAGGTTTTGGGTATGGGTTTTGACGGCGCCAATGAACGCCAGCACTCCGGCTTCGCTGGAGAAGTCGGCAAACACGCCGATGGCGCCCCGCTCACGCAGTGCCTGCACGCCGGGGCGTTCGCTGCGGTAGCTGAAAATCACCGATTGGCCTTCATCCAACAGGCGCTGGGCACAATGCAGGCCGACACGCTGGCCGGCACCGGTGATCAGGATCGGAGCGTTGGTTGCATTCATGGGAGGCTCAAGTCGCTGGCAGGCTCAAACTATACCAGCGCCCCGGCCTCCCTGTACTCAAGCGGCGGCTTCAGTGACTTTGCGAGGGGGCGAAGGGTGCAGCCAGTTCGCCAGCAGGTGGGTCGACAGCGGGATAAAGAGATATACCATCAACGGGGTCAGGGCTGCGGTGCTCACCAGTACGCGGCTGAACAGGTCCAACTCGCTGAGCAGCGGCCCCAGGCCGAAGTTGAACAGCAACGATACCGGGAAAAATGCCAACCAGATGGCTACCGCCTGTTTCCAGCGTGGCGGGCGGGCACCCACTGCGCCAAACCAGCCATCGATACCGCTGACGCGGTGTTCCGACGGGTCGGCAAACAGCTCGCTGCCACGGCTTAGCCACGCGCCGCGCGAGGCGGAGAATTCCCACGCATGCAGGGTTTTTTCATCGGCAAAGCGGAAGATGATCTGGAACTCATCATCATGGGGTGGTGGGGCCAGCACGCCGGAACCCAAGTAACCGGGGAAGTCAGTCGCCAATTGCTCGCCTTCGCGCAGCCAGGCCATCAACTCTTCGTAGCGACCCTTGGCCACGCGGCGCGCAACCATCAAGGTGACGGGTGAGGTAGACATCGTATATCTCCAAGTCAGCAGGTGCGCCAGACCGGGTAGGCGGCGCACGAACGAAGCTGCGGGGTGATGCAGCGACGCAAAAGAACAGGCAAGGATTATTCCGGATTTGCCCAAATACGCCAGAAACTTCGGATGGATCGCCGTAGATCTTGAATCATGCAGATCAATCGGCGTTAAATGGTATTCAAATTCATACAATTTTTTAGACCGCTGATGCCCGAAATCACTGCGCCTCTTCGCGAAACGACACCCGACAGCCACACTGACTGCGAGGGGCTGTTTCCGATTCGTGAAGTGGCAAGACTCACAGGTGTGAACCCGGTGACGTTGCGTGCGTGGGAGCGTCGCTACGGTTTGATCCAGCCTTTACGCACCGAAAGTGGGCACAGACTTTACTCAAGCACCGATATTGAAACCGTGCACCGCATCCTCGACTGGATCGAGCGGGGCGTGGCGGTGAGCAAAGTCGGCAAGCTTTTGGCACGCGACCCACAGCCCAACGAGCCGGCTACCGCGTCACGCAGCGATACCGAACTGGAGTGGCGCCAATGGCAGGCGCAACTGCGGCAGGCCATCAGTGCTTTTGATGATCGTGAGCTCGACCGGTTGTACGGCCAGATCTTCAGCGTCTATTCGACGACCGTGGTGTTCCAGGACATTTTGGTCCCGCTGTGGCAACAGTTGTTACGTCACCAAGGCCGCTTTGGCCAAGCCAGCGAGTGGCTGTTCTTCGACAATTTCCTGCGCTCGCGGGTCGCACGGTGCCTGCAAATGGCCTGTGCTTCGCCAGCGCCCAGGGTGTTGCTGTCAGCCATTGCCGGAGAGTGCCGCGAGCTGGAGTTGCTGGTGGCGGGCTTGTTGATGTCGAGCGATAAACTGGCGGTCAAGGTCTTGGGCGTTGGCCAGCCACTGGATGAGTTGACGCTGATCTGCGAGCGCACCCGACCGCAAGCCTTGGTGCTGTTTTCCAACCACGCCCCTGGCACAGAGTTGGCGTCGCGGCTCAATCGCCTGGCCTTCACCCTCGATTGTCCGTTGTTACTGGCTGGAGAAGCGTCGGACCTGGCAGAGCACAGCCTGGAGGGTTCGTCGATTGGTTGCCTGGGCAATGACGGACGCTTGATGCCGCGCCGCTTGCAGCAACTGCTCAGCGGCCATCTGGAGCCCGAGTCTCAGGCGTGAACGTGCGGATGCACCAGGCGGTGTTGGTGCAGGATGAACTGGCGTAGCCGTTCGATCTCATCGGCATCGCTTTGGCTCAGGCGATAGGCGAACAGGCCGCGGGCGGTTACCCGCTCCAGCGTACCGCGCAGGGCGATGCGTTCGTAGCCGGAAGGGCTGAACCACAAAGAAAAGGTCTTTGGCGGTTTGACCCGGCCACGCACTTCTACCAGCACCCCTTTGAATGACACTTCGTGCACCCACAGCGCGCTGGGGTAGCCCTTGATGTTTTCCAGCGCCACCGGCGTTTCAAGCGCCAGGCGCCATGGGCGGATCATCGGCCCATCTTCAAAAATACTCGGTACGCCCAGGCGCAAATGCACAGCATGAAACTCATCTTCCACCAGGTGCAACGGGAAGGTGAGTTGCTGGTTGTCGAACTGCGCCTGGATGGTGACCTGGTCGTGGGCGGCCAGCCGCGTGAGCAAATCGCGAATCTGTGCGCCGCCATTAACCGTCAGGCTCGACCATGCATCCCGCAGGTTGAGCTGCGGGTTGTGCTGCATGTCCTGGATAAAATCCAGCTCGTCCTGCGTCAATAGCGTGTCGCGTTGCATTGATCTAGCTCAAGGCTGAGGCATTAAAAAGCCATTATCGCTCTAAAGACCGCGTTTTTTACAGTTTGTTAAATCCACTCGTCGCCTTGAGTGTGGCGATCTCACTTTTGAGCTCGGCTAACTGGGCTTCCAGTTGGGCGACGCGCTGCTGTGCCTTGACTTGGGTGGTGACGTCTTTTTGCACACCAACGAAATAGGTTTGCTTGTCGACCTCGTTGTACACGGTTGAAAGCGATAGCTCGTTCCAGAAAGGCGTGCCGTCCTTACGGTAGTTACGCAGTATCTCTCGGCAGGCGCCGCCGCTGTCGAGCGCATCACGAATGGCGATCAAGGCCGGTTGGTCGCGGTCCCCCGCCTGCAGGAAGCGGCAGTCCTGATAGAGGATCTCGTCCAGCGTGTAGCCGGTCAGCCGTTCGAAGGCAGGGTTGACGTAGATCAGCGGTTTTTCCCGGCCTTCGCGCTCGGCAACAACGATTCCGTCGTTGGACGCATTGACGACCATTTGCAGCAGTTTGGCGTTAATCATAGAGCGGTCCCTGGCCTGGTTTTGACCCTGCCAGTTTATGGCAAGTCTTGAATGTTGCACGGTGCGCACTGAAATATTGGCACAGGCTGCTAATATCCCACGCTTTCACTCAACTACAGGATCAGATTGATGAAAGTCGCCATCCTCTCCGGCTCGGTCTACGGTACGGCTGAAGAAGTCGCTCGCCACGCGGAAAAAATCCTCAAGGACGCAGGTTTTGATGCCTGGCACAACCCTCGTGCCACGCTGGCAGACGTGCAGGCCTTTGCTCCCGATGCATTCCTGGCAGTGACCTCGACCACCGGCATGGGCGAGCTGCCCGACAATCTGCAGCCTCTGTACTCAACCCTCCGCGACCAACTGCCCGCCGCCTGGCGCGGCCTGCCGGGAGCGGTCATCGGCCTGGGCGACGCCAGCTATGGCGATACCTTCTGTGGCGGCGGTGAACAAATGCGCGAATTGTTCGCCGAAATGGGCATCCGCGAAGTGCAGCCGATGCTGCGCCTGGATGCCAGCGAGAGCGTTACCCCGGAAGCCGACGCCGAGCCTTGGCTGGCCGATTTGATCACCGCGTTGCGCGGTTGAATCCCAAGGAGCGCCGTTGTTGACGGCGCTTGTCTGACACGTATTTGTACTATTCTCTTGACTGACTCGCTCAGTCATCAAGCTGGCTGCTAAGGAAACTCCTTACGCCTCGGCGTCTGACTAGACTGGCTCTCACTTTAGACACCATAAGAAGTGCGCCAAGGAGGTCATTGCCATGAGCCTAGCCCCTGCTCCATCGCCACAAAACGTCAAAGCCCAGGTCAGCCCCGCTGAATGGCAAACCCGTGTGGACCTGGCGGCCTGTTATCGGCTGGTGGCCATGCACGGCTGGGATGACCTGATCTTCACGCATATTTCGGCGAAGGTGCCGGGCACTGAAGATTTCCTGATCAACCCCTATGGGCTGATGTTCCACGAGATCACCGCGTCGAGCCTGGTCAAGGTTGACCAGGCCGGCAATAAGCAAATGGACAGTTCCTACGAGATCAACCCCGCGGGCTACACCATCCACAGCGCCATCCACGAAGTGCGCCACGACGTGACCTGCGTGCTGCATACCCACACCGCTGCGGGTGTGGCGGTATGTGCGCAAAAGCAGGGCGTATTGCCCATCAGCCAGCAATCGCTGTTCGTGCTGTCGAGCCTTGGCTATCACGCCTATGAGGGCGTGGCGCTCAATCACGAGGAAAAGGCCCGCCTGCAAGCGGATCTGGGCCAGAACAATTTCCTGATGCTGCACAACCACGGCCTGCTGACCTGCGGCGGCACCATCGCCGATACCTTCCTGATGATGTTCACCTTCCAGCGCGCCTGCGAGATCCAGGTGCTGGCCCAGAGCGGCGGCACCGAGTTGATTGCCATCGAGCCGCAGATTCTCGCCGGTGCCAAGGCGATGGTGGCAGCTGTCACAAAAAGCGCCCAAGGTATGGGTGGTGCGCTGGCCTGGCCGGCGCTGCTACGCAAATTGGACCATCAGGACCCCGGGTATAAAAGCTGATGCCACTCGCCGAGATACCGCTCAGAGCCTGGCGCAAGCGCGGCCAGGACTTCGTCTTTCGTGGTCACTCCGTGCGGTATTGGGTGGCCGGGCAGGGCGAGCCGTTGCTGCTGATTCATGGTTTCCCCACGGCCAGTTGGGACTGGCATTACCTGTGGCAGCCCCTGGCCCAGCGCAACCTGGTGATCGCCTGCGACATGCTCGGCTTTGGCGACTCCGCTAAACCCTTGAACCACGAGTATTGCCTGCTGGAACAGGCCGACTTGCAACAGGCGCTGCTTGAGCACCTGCGGGTAGAGCAGCCAGTGCATGTATTGGCCCACGACTATGGCGACAGCGTCGCCCAGGAATTATTGGCCCGGCATTACGAGGGACGATTCCAGATGGCGAGCTGCGTATTTCTCAACGGCGGCCTGTTTCCCGAAACCCATCGGCCGACGCTGGTGCAAAAGCTGCTGCTCAGTCCTCTGGGCTGGATGATCGGGCGGGCCTTTGGGCGCAATGCCTTGGCCAGCAGTTTCAACCAGATCTTCGGCCCCCAGACGCGGCCCAGTGAAAGCGTGCTGGATGACTTCTGGAGTTTGATCAGTTGCAATGACGGCCCGCGTATCCTGCACAAACTCATCGCCTACATTCCCCAACGCCGCCGCCTGCGCGAGCGCTGGCTGGCGGCCATGCAGCAAGGCGAAGTGCCGCTGCGGGTGATCGACGGCGAGGTAGACCCGATTTCCGGTGCCCATATGGTCGAGCGTTATCGCCAACTGGTGCCCGATCCCGACACGATATGGCTGGCCCATATCGGCCACTACCCGCAGATCGAGGCGCCGGTCCAGGTGCTCAGGCACTACCAAACGTTTCGTGAGCGCATCGGCCAGCCTTCACCGCGTGCGGCCTATTCCTGAGCCTGCGCATCATCCCGCTGCCTTATCAGGCACCATTCAGCCGTGGGCGTCTTTATTGTGACCAAAGGCTGCGTGCGTGACACTCTGCCTATTCCCATTGTCGCCAGCGGAGTTCGGTATGAGTGAGTCAGTGCAGTTCCAGGATAAGGTCGTGATCGTCACCGGCGCCGGTGGTGGCTTGGGCCAGGCCCATGCGCTGCTGTTCGCCAAGCACGGGGCCAAAGTGCTGGTCAACGACCTGGGTGGCTCAACCCAAGGCGAGGGGGCCAATGCCTCGGCGGCTGACCGGGTGGTGGCGCAGATTAGCGCGGCGGGCGGCATTGCCGAAGCCAACCATGACTCCGTCACCGACGGCGACAAAATCGTACAGAACGCCTTGGATGTTTTCGGCCGGGTCGACGTGGTGGTCAATAATGCCGGGATCCTGCGCGACAAGACTTTCCACAAAATGGACGACAGCGACTGGGACCTGGTTTACCGGGTGCATGTCGAAGGCGCCTACAAAGTCACCCGCGCCGCCTGGCCGCATTTGCGCGAGCAGGGTTATGGCCGGGTGATTTTCACGGCGTCGACGTCCGGTATCTACGGCAACTTCGGCCAGTCCAACTACGGCATGGCCAAGCTGGGCTTGTATGGCTTGACCCGCACCCTGGCGCTGGAAGGGCGCAAGAACAACATCCTGGTCAACGCGATTGCTCCTACCGGTGGCACGCGCATGACCGAAGGGCTGATCCCGCCGCAAGTGTTCGAGCGCCTCAAGCCGGAACTGGTCAGCCCATTGGTGGTGTTCCTGGGCAGTGAAGCCTGTGAAGAAACTGCCGGCTTGTTTGAAGTGGGGGGCGGCTGGATCGGCAAGACCCGCTGGGAGCGTAGTCTGGGTGTGGGTTTTGATCCAGAGGCCGGTTTTTCGCCGGAAGATGTGGCCGCGCACTGGCAGCAGATCTGCGATTTCGAAGGGGCTGCGCACCCCAAGGACAACATTGAGGCGTTGAAGGAAATGATGGCTAACTTGCAGAAGTTCAGCCTCTGATCATTGCCGGTAAATCAATGAATCCCACGGGGCGTCGATGACGCCCCGTTTTATTTGGGGCATAAAAAAGGCCGCTGCATAGGCAGCGGCCGAAGTAAGACGTTGGATCAAGGAGCGACAAATCAACGTCAGTGAACACCGGGAACAGACTGATTACTGGATCAATCCGTTATAAATCGGCTTTTCTCCCCGATGCGGGAGCGGGCGTTTGCCCTGAAAGCCAGGCAAGAATAATCGGTTGTAACAGAATGAGTAATAGCAAATCGGGACAAGGACTATTACCAGATCGGCAATAATTACAAGGCGCCATCGATTCTTCTGATAACCCTTCATCCATCGCATGCATGCCACCAGGCCAACGCCCGGCCAGAGAACCCTTTCATCCTTTCGAGCGACAACACGAATACCTCCTTGGTGCGCTTATCGCTCCTCAAGGGCGGCAGTAGGGTGGGGCCTTCTGTCACTCACCGGGGAAGACGCATGACAAAAACAATAATGCGCGCCATCTTCACGCCACAGGCGCTGGCCACTGCGGTTGCGCTGGGCTGCTGTGCCCAGGCGCAGGCTGTTTCGTTCAATATCGGCGAGATCGAAGGGCAATTCGACTCCTCGCTGTCCGTCGGCGCCAGTTGGGGCATGCGCGATGCCGATAAAAGCCTGGTCGGCACGGTCAATGGCGGGACGGGCCAGGCGTCCACCGGGGATGACGGGCGCCTCAACTTCAAGAAGGGCGAGACCTTCTCCAAGATCTTCAAGGGGCTGCACGACCTTGAGTTGAAGTACGGCGACACCGGCGTATTCGTGCGTGGCAAGTATTGGTACGACTTCGAGCTCAAGGACGAAGACCGCGAGTTCAAGCCCATCAGCGACCACAACCGTAAGGAAGGCGCCAAGTCCAGCGGTGCGCAGATCCTCGATGCCTTCGTCTACCACAACTACTCCCTGGGCGACCTGCCCGGCACCGTGCGCGCCGGCAAGCAGGTGGTCAGTTGGGGCGAAAGTACCTTCATCGGTAACTCCATCAACAGCATCAACCCGATCGACGTGTCGGCGTTTCGCAGGCCCGGTGCCGAGATCAAGGAAGGCTTGATCCCGGTGAACATGCTGTTTGCCTCCCAGAGCCTGACCAATCAACTGACCGTGGAAGGTTTCTACCAACTGGAATGGGACCAGACGGTGCTCGACAACTGCGGCACCTTCTTCGGTGGGGACGTGGCGGCGGACGGCTGCACCAATAACTACACCGTCGGCAGCCCAGCGATCCGACCGCTGCAACCGGTGGCGGCTGCCTTTGGCCAAGGGTTTGGCGTGACCAATGAAGGGGTGATTGTACGGCGTGCCGGTGACCGCGATGCGCGTGACTCCGGCCAGTTCGGCGCGGCCCTGCGCTGGCTGGGTGATGACACCGAATACGGCCTGTACTTCATGAACTACCACAGCCGCACACCGACCGTCGGCACCCTGACCGCCAATACCAACCTGGCGACCATCGGGCGCATCATCAACACCGCCAACAGCCTGGCACCTGGCTCCGGTGCCGGTTTGGCGCAAAGCACCATGCTCGGCCGTGGCCAGTACTACCTGGATTACCCCGAAGACATCCGCCTGTTCGGCGCCAGTTTCTCTACTACCTTGCCCACGGGCACGGCGTGGACCGGCGAAATCAGCTATCGGCCCAATGCGCCGGTGCAGCTCAACACCACTGACCTGACCCTGGCCCTGGTCAACCCCATCGCGGGCCAACTCGCTTCACCCATCCGCAGCAATTTCGGCGATGACAACAAAGGCTACCGCCGCAAGGAAATCACTCAGATCCAGACCACCATGACCCAGTTCTTCGACCAGGTACTGGGCGCCGAGCGCCTGACCTTGGTGGGCGAAGCGGCGGTGGTGCACGTCGCCGGCCTGGAAGACAAAAGCAAACTGCGCTACGGCCGAGACTCGGTATACGGCGCCTATGGTTTTCAAGGTGACACCGACGGTTTTGTCACCTCCACCTCATGGGGCTACCGGGCGCGGGCGATCCTTGACTACAACAACGCCATTGCCGGTGTGAACCTCAAGCCCAACCTGTCCTGGTCCCATGACGTGGCCGGTTACGGCCCCAACGGCCTGTTTAACAAAGGCGCCAAGGCCATCAGCGTCGGCGTGGATGCGGACTATCGCAGCACCTACACCGCAAGCCTGAGCTACACCGATTTTTTTGGCGGTGACTACAACACCCTGACCGACCGCGACTTCCTCGCCCTCAGCTTCGGCGTGAACTTCTGATCTGGCTTAAAAGAAGGACAAGACCCTATGCGTAAGATGATTGCAGTGTTGGCCCTGAGCGTATTGGCCGCCAACGTAATGGCGGCAGTATCGCCCGAAGAAGCCGCCAAGCTCGGCACCACCCTCACCCCGGTCGGCGCCGAAAAAGCCGGCAATGCCGACGGCTCGATCCCGGCCTGGACCGGCGGAATCCCGAAAAACGCCGGCGCGGTGGACAGCAAGGGTTTCCTGGCTGACCCCTTCGCCAACGAAAAACCGCTGTTCGTGATCACCGCCGCCACGGTGGACAAGTACAAGGACAAACTCTCCGACGGCCAAGTGGCGATGTTCAAGCGCTACCCAGAAACCTACAAGATCCCGGTGTATCCCAGCCACCGCACGGTCAACTTGCCGGCGGACATTTACGAGTCGATCAAGCGCAGCGCCGTGAATGTGAAGGCGATCAACGATGGCAACGGCCTGGAGAATTTCACCGGCAACCGTTACTACGCGTTCCCTATCCCCAAGAATGGCGTGGAGGTGCTGTGGAATCACATCACCCGTTACCACGGCGGCAACCTGCGGCGCATCATCACCCAGGCCACGCCGCAGACCAATGGCAGCTACACGCCGATCCGCTTCGAAGAAGAAGTGGCGGTGCCCCAGGCCATCCCGGATATCGACCCGGCCAAGGCCGCCAACGTGCTCAGCTATTTCAAGCAGTCGGTCACCGCCCCGGCGCGGCTGGCAGGCAATGTGCTGCTGGTGCATGAAACCCTTGACCAGGTGAAGGAACCCCGCCTGGCCTGGATCTACAACGCCGGCCAGCGCCGTGTGCGGCGCGCGCCGCAGGTGTCCTACGACGGCCCAGGCACCGCCTCCGATGGCCTGCGTACCACCGACAACTTCGATATGTTCTCTGGCGCGCCCGACCGTTATGACTGGAAACTGGTGGGCAAGAAGGAGATGTACATCCCCTACAACAGCTACAAACTCGATTCGCCGAGCCTCAAGTACGACGACATCATCAAGGCCGGGCATATCAACCAGGACCTGACCCGTTATGAACTGCACCGCGTGTGGGAAGTGGTCGGCACCGTCAAGCCTAACGAACGGCACATCTACGCCAAGCGCCACATGTATATCGATGAAGACAGCTGGCAGGTTGCGCTGGTAGACCATTACGACGGTCGCGGCCAACTATGGCGCGTTGCCGAAGGCCATTCGCAGTTCTACTACGACCACCAGGTGCCGGCCTACACCGTGGAAACCCTGTACGACCTGATTGCCGGACGCTACATCGCGCTGGGCATGAAGAACGAGGAGAAGAGCAGCTTCGTGTTCGGTTTCGCGGCCAAGGCGGCGGACTACACCCCGGCGGCACTGAGGACGGAGGGTGTTCGCTGACTCCGCATCGAAGTAGTGAGGTTGAAAAGGTAGGAGCTGGTTTGCCTGCGATAGCCATAGGTATCTACACAACGCTGTAACGGTGGACGGTAACCACGATGCGAAGCGAGTCGCTCTTGATTGGCTCTTGATCTTGATCTTAGGCGCCCCGTTAAACCACGCTGGCGGATTACGGGCACACCGAGCCT